>NZ_CP016756.1:927500-1236666 GCF_001700965.1 Stenotrophomonas nitritireducens | reverse complement strand
TGAACACACCGCTGTTCAGTGATTACGCGCACAAGCTGCGCACGCTGTGGATGCCCAAGCGGCAAGCGGCGGGTTACCAGCCCGAGCATGCGTTTGATTTCCCGGTCGGCACCATCCTCAGCAAGACCTTCTATTACCCGCTGCCCACGGCTGGCGCGGCTGACGGCAAATCGGTGGCGCGTACGCCACCGGCGCAATCGGTGCTGCAGGGCGAAACCCTGGACCTGTCGAAGGTGCGCCTGATCGAGACGCGGCTGCTGGTCCACCGCAAGGAAGGCTGGGTGGCCTTGCCCTATGTTTGGAACGAGCCGCAGACCGAGGCCCGCCTGCAACGCACCGGTGCCAGTGTCGATCTGGAACTGGTGGCCGCCGATGGCACACGCGAAGCGTTGTCCTACCAGGTGCCGGACCAGAACCAATGCGGCGGCTGCCATATCACCGACAACCGCTCGCGCAAGCTGCTGCCGATAGGCCCCAAGGCCCGTCATCTCAACCGCGATTTCGACTATGCCGGTGGCCGCGACAACCAGCTCGCGCATCTGGTCAAACTCGGCTATCTGAAAGACCTGCCAGCGCCGGAGCAGCTGCCGCGCATGGCCGATGCCACCAATCCGCAGGCGCCGCTGGAGGCGCGTGCCCGTGCCTACCTGGACGTGAACTGCGGGCATTGCCACAGCCGCACCGGCCCGGCCATCACCTCCGGCCTGTGGCTGGATGCGTCCACCCAGGACCACCTGAAGTTGGGCATGTGCAAGCAGCCCATCGCCGCCGGCAAGGGCACCGGCAACCGCCGCTACGACATCCAGCCTGGCGATGCCGACGCTTCGATCATCGCCTACCGCATGGACAGCGATGACCCGGCGGTGATGATGCCCGAGGTCGGGCGCGCGGTCGTGCACACCGAAGGCGTAGCGCTGATCCGGCAATGGATCGATGCGCTGCAGACAAACTGCGATACGGCGGGCGAAGGCCAGCCGGGCAACACGGGCCCGCCGGCGGTCTGACGCCGGTATACCTCACTGCGTGGGAGAGAACGCGATGCGAGTGAAGCAACGGAATCTGGTAGTCGGTTTGCAGCGGGCCATGGCCGGGCTGATGGTGTTGGGGGCAACGGCCCCGGCAATGGCCCAGTCGGCGACGGAGGATGCTGCCACCACGCTTGACCGCATCACCGTCACCGCGCAGAGCCGGCAGCAGGAAATACAGGATGTGCCGATCGCCCTGCAGGTGGTCGATCAGAACCTGCTCAATGACGTGGCGGCGGAGAACCTGGGCGACATCGACAGCCTGGTGCCGGGCCTGGTGATCAGTGCGGTGCAGCCGACCCAACCCTCGTTCAAGCTGCGTGGTGTTGAAACCGATGATTTCGGCATTGGTACCGATCCGGCGGTGGGCATCTTCGTCGATGGCGTCTACGGCGGGCGCGGTGGTGGCGTGCTGCTGCCGTTCGTCGATGTGGAACGCATCGAGGTGCTGAAGGGCCCGCAGGGTACCTTGTTCGGCCGCAATACCGCAGCCGGCGCGATCTCGCTGATCACCCGCCGGCCGCAATCCGAAACCGAAGCGCGCGCCACGGTACGCGTGGGCAACTACGGCAAGAAATACGCCGATGCGATGTGGAACATTCCCACCGGCGACAATTCCGCGCTGCGCTTCAATGCGCTGATCAACACCAGTGACGGCTGGTTCCAGGACGGTGCCACCGGCAAGGACCTGGGCGGCGAGAATGTCTGGGCCACGCGTGCGGCCTGGCAGACCCGCTTCGGCGACAACACCACCGCCTATGTGAGCTGGGACCATGAAAGCCTGGACCAGAACGGCCGTGTCACCACCGGCATCGTGCCGTTGCCGGCGTATCCGCAGCGGCCGCCGGTGCCGGTGGACCCGGACGACTATCTCGACCCGCGCAAGATCAAGACCTATAGCGATGCCGACAACGCCGAATGGCGCACCTTCGATGGCGTCAGCCTGATCGTCGATCATGCCTTGTCGTGGGGCAACTTCACCTCCACCAGTTCCTGGCGCCAGTACGACTCCACCAACCACACCGAGGAAGACGGTACCAATCGCTTCGACCTGTACGTGGACTCGAAGAACACCGAGAACAATGAAACCTTCTACCAGGAGTTCAAGTTCTCCGGCAGCAACGAGCGCTTCGACTGGGTGGCCGGCGCCAGCTACTTCAACGAGGACGCGCGCCAGACCAGCGAGGTCAATACCAACACCGAGGCGGTGGACAACATCATCCGCAACATGGGTGTGGCGTATCAGCTGGGCATACCCGATGGCAGCCTGTTCAACTTCACCTCGATGCTGGCACAGATGAACGGCATTCCGATTTCGCTGGTTGGCGAAAAGTGGAACGAACGCTTCAACAACACGCTGGACACCACGTCCTACGCCGCCTTCGGCGACGTCATCTGGAAGGCCACCGATCGCCTCAACCTGACCTTCGGCCTGCGTTACACCCGCGACGAGAAGGACTTCAGCTGGCTCAATACGCCACGCAACGCGCCGGGGCTGGAGGCCAAGCTGGGCACGCTGGAGGCAGTGGGCTTCTTCCAGGCGCTGGCGCTGATGGGTATCCCGATCACCCGTGAACTGTTGACCTTCGACATGGCCTTCATCGATCCGCCGGCCATGGCCAACAAGGGCAAGCTGGTGCGGGACAAGAAGAGCTGGAGCGACTGGAGCCCGCGCTTCGTCGTCGACTACCACCTCAACGACGACACCATGGTGTTCGGCTCGCTGGCCAAGGGCTACAAGGCCGGCGGTTTCAACGCGCTGCAGATCGGCCCGGCGTTCGAGAACGAGGACGTGTGGAACCTGGAAATCGGCCTGAAGCAGAGCTTCGACCGCTTCTCCTACAACGTGTCCGTGTTCCATTACCAGTACGACAACCGCCAGGCGATCCGCCTGATCGACCCGGACCCCAACAATCCGGTCGATATCCCCGTCTATGTGTTCGACACCAGCGACCTGGAGGCCACCGGCGTGGACTTCGACATGCGCTGGAAGGTCACCGACGGCCTCACCCTGGATGCGGCGGCGGAATGGATAGATTCCAAGTACAAGAACTACGTGACGCCGGAAGGCGTTGACCTGGACGGGGCACCGACCGGCGAACCGCGCTTCAGCGCATCGGCCGGCGCGGTATACCTCGCTGATCTGGGCGGCAACGGTCAGCTGCGCTTCTCGCTGCGTCATGCCTACCGTGGCGCCACCCGCTGCAATGCAGGCTCCGACCTGCAGGGGGATTGCGGCATCAGCAAGGTGCTCAACATCGGTGAATCACAGCAGCGCACCGATGTACGCGTGGGCTGGACCTCACCGCTGAAGCATTGGAACTGGGCGGTGTACGCCAACAACGTATTCGACAAGCAGTACGTGCGCGGCCTGAACACCTATGGCCACGACCCACTGGGCGTAGTCGGCGCAACCATCACCGACCCGCGCACCTACGGGCTGGAGATGACCGTGAAGTTCTAAAAATGTTGCCTGCGAAAAAGGCTCCCCTCTCCCGCTTGCGGGAGAGGGGTTGGGGGTGAGGGCCTATTAGCCACGTACATTTACCGCACCAAGGCGCCAATCGACACAGCAAATCAGCAGTTGGGGAGTAGGAAACCCCGGCGTCCCACCACGCCGGGGTTTCTGTTTGCGGCGCATGACGGCATCCTTATGCAATGTCTGCACGCCGTGACCTCGCCACCCTCGATCTATCCACCGAACCACTGAGCCATCTGGCCGGGGTTGGGCCACGGGTGGCAGCCAAGCTGGAAGCGCGGGGCCTGAGCACCTTGCAGGACCTGTGGTTGCACCTGCCGCTGCGTTACGAAGACCGCACCACGTTGCTGCCGATCCGCGCGCTGAAAGCAGGCATGGCCGCGCAGGTGGAGGGCAGGGTGGAGGCCGTGGAACGGGGCTTCCGTTACCGGCCGGTGCTGCGGGTGGCGATCAGCGACGATTCCGGCGCCACCCTGGTGCTGCGTTTCTTTCATTTTCGCGCCGCACAGGTAGCGCAATTCGCCGTCGGCCGGCGCCTGCGCGCCTATGGCACGCCGCGCGCGGGGCAGCTGGGTCTGGAGATCGTGCATCCCAGTTATCACATGCTCGGTGATGGCGAAGATGCGCTGCTGGGTGAACTGCTGGACCCGGTGTACCCGGCGGTGGAGGGGATTGGCCCGGCCAGCCTGCGCAAGCTGATCGGGCAGGCATTGGACCGCCTGCCGGCTGCCGCCGCGCTGGAATTGTTGCCGCCGGCCTTCCTTGCCGGCATGGGCCTGCCGTCGCTGCGCGATGCTTTGCTGACCATGCACCGGCCGCCGGCCGATGCGGATATCGCTGCCTTGGGCGCGGGCACGCATCCGGCTCAAAGGCGGCTGGCGATGGAAGAACTGCTGGCCCATCACCTGAGCCTGCGCCGGCAACGCATCGCGTTGCAGCAGCATCGCGCACCTTCATTGCGCGGCCGCGATGGCCTGGTCAAGGCCTTGCGCGAGTCGCTGCCATTCCACCTGACCGGCGCGCAGCAGCGCGTGTTCGATGAGATCCGCAAGGACCTGGCGCGCGCGCATCCCATGCTGCGGCTGGTGCAGGGCGACGTGGGCTCCGGCAAGACCGTGGTCGCGGCGCTGGCGGCGATGCTGGCCGTGGAGCGCGGCAAGCAGGTGGCCCTGGCCGCGCCGACCGAACTGCTGGCCGAGCAGCATCTGAACAATCTGCGCAGCTGGCTGGAACCCTTGGACGTGCGCGTTGCGTGGCTGGCCGGCAAGGTTACCGGCAAGGCCCGTGCCAAGGTGCTGGACGACGTGGCCAGTGGCCATGCGCAGGTGGTGGTGGGCACACACGCGCTGATGCAGGAAACCGTGGTGTTCAACGATCTTGCCCTGGCCATCGTCGATGAGCAGCACCGCTTCGGCGTACACCAGCGGCTGGCATTGCGTGACAAGGGGGCAACGGCCGGGGTGGTGCCGCATCAGCTGGTGATGACCGCCACGCCCATCCCGCGCACCTTGGCGATGGCGGCGTATTCGGATCTGGATGTATCAGCCATCGACGAACTGCCGCCCGGGCGTACGCCGGTGCAGACCATCGCCATCAGCGCCGAGCGCCGCCCGGAACTGGTCGAACGCATCCGCGTGGCCTGCCAGCAGGGCCGGCAGGTGTATTGGGTATGCACGCTGATCGAGGAAAGTGAGGAAGATGCGGGGCCCGGCAATGCGCGCATGGATGCGCAGGCTGCGCAGACTACCTTTGAGACATTGTCGGCGCAGTTGCCGGAGCTGCGCATCGGGCTGGTGCATGGGCGCATGAAGGCTGCCGAAAAGCAGGCGGCGATGCGCGCATTCAAACAGGCCGAAACCGATCTGCTGGTCGCTACCACGGTGATTGAAGTGGGCGTGGATGTGCCCAACGCCTCGTTGATGATCATCGAGAACGCCGAGCGCCTCGGCCTGGCCCAGCTGCATCAGCTGCGCGGCCGGGTTGGCCGTGGTGCCACTGCCTCCAGCTGTGTGTTGATGTATCAGGCGCCGCTGTCGGCGATGGCGCGTGAGCGGCTGGAGACCATGCGGCTCACCAATGATGGCTTCCTCATCGCGGAAAAGGATCTGGAACTGCGCGGTCCCGGCGAACTGCTCGGCACCCGGCAGACCGGACTGGCGGCATTCCGGGTCGCCGATCTGGCGCGTGATGCGGGCCTGTTGCCGACCGTGCACGATCTGGCCGAACGTCTGCTCAACGATGCGCCGGATCTGGCCGACCGGATCGTGCGCCGCTGGATCGGTGGCGCGGTGCGCTACGCATCGGCCTGATTGCATGCTTCCACTGTCATGGAGGAGGTGACAGACTCCATGGCCAACCAGAAGTGAAGCAGAAGATGAGCAAGAAGATACCGTTGCTGATTGATACTGACCCGGGCGTGGACGACGCACTCGCACTGCTGATGGCCTTTGCCGATGCGCAGCACGAGGTGGTCGCGTTGACGGTGGCAGCGGGTAACGTCGGTCTGGAATACACCGTGCGCAATGCGTTGAAGCTGTGCGAAGTGGCTGGCCGCGACGACGTGCCGGTGTTCGCCGGTACCGCCGATCCGCTGGTCTACCCGGCTGAGGACGCCGCGCACGTGCATGGCCGCGACGGCTTCGGCGACGTCGACCTGCCGCTGACCGCACGCACGCAGGACGCTGAGCATGCCGCCCTGGCAATCCTGCGGCTTTCGCACCAATACGCTGGCGAGCTGCTGCTGGTCGCACTCGGCCCGCTGACCAATATCGCCTTGGCGCTGAAGCTGGATCCGAGCCTGCCGCAACGCGTGAAGCGCTTCGTGGTGATGGGCGGCGCGATCACCGGTCACGGCAACATCACCCCGGCTGCCGAATTCAATATCGCCTTCGATCCGGAAGCGGCGCATATCGTGTTCAGCGGTTTTCCGTTCATCGAAGTGGCCGACTGGGAAGCCACGCTTGCCCACGGACTGATGCACCGCGATGTGGAGCAGTGGCTGGCCGCCGATACCGCCAAGGCCCGTTTCTACGAACTGATCTCGCGCAAGACCCGGCTGTGGTCGGAAGACAGCCGTGGTGAACGCTGGTACGCCGCCGATGCCCTGGCGATGGCCTGGGCGCTGCAGCCGGAAGGCGGCAAGGTGGTCGAGCAGCGGCCGCTGTCGATCGAACTGACGGGTAGCCGCAGCCGTGGCGCCACCATCGTCGACTGGAACCGCCAAACCGGCGCGCCGGACAATACCGCCCTGTTGATCGGCTATGATCAGGCCCGCTTCGAAGCGCAGGTGCAGCGGGCGCTGGGCCTGTAACGGCCGGTTAAACAGCGGGGTGGAAGGCTGGCTTGCCAATTGCGGCAAGCCCTGCCTATAATGGCGGTCTTGACCACCAGCCTATACGGTGTGAGCCCCATGAAGGCCGATATCCATCCCGATTACCACAACGTCGTTTTCCACGACGTGACCTCCGATTTCAAGTTCCTGACCCGTTCGACCATGTCCTCCAAGGAAACGGTCAAGTGGGAAGACGGCGAAGAGTATCCGCTCGTCAAGGTTGAAATTTCCTCGGCTTCGCATCCGTTCTACACGGGCAAGCACAAGGTTATCGATACCAGCGGCCGCATCGACAAGTTCCAGAAGCGCTACGCGCGCTGATTGGTACAGGTTGTTGCTGCACAGACAACGGCCGCGCCCTGCGCGGCCGTTGTTTTGTCTTGCCTGTCGTACGGCTGAATCCTTGCAGAATGTGGCGGGTTTGCCAGCGTGACGCTGTGTCGCGCTGAAACGCCGGCTATAAGACTTTTGTCTTCGCAATCTGCAAATGCTGCTGTGCGATAATCGTCGGAACCGCAGTGCAAAACTGCGGAATTCCTTCACGCGCCTGCCCGCACCCCATTCGTCAGGACAGGCGCCTTCCACTTGAGGAGCGCACACTGTGTCCGATCTTGATCAGGTCACGCTCAACGCCGGCGAAAAGTCGGTCGTTCTGCCTGTCGTCAAACCCGTCCTGGGCAATAACTGTGTCGATATCTCGAAGCTGACCAAGGAAACCGGTCTCTTCACCTACGACTCTGGCTACACCGCTACCGCCAGCTGCAAGTCGGCCATCACCTACATCGATGGTGACAAGGGCGTGCTGCTGTATCGCGGCTATCCGATCGAGCAGCTGGCCGACAAGTCCAGCTTCGTCGAAGTGGCTTACCTGCTGATCAATGGCGACCGTCCGAGCGCCGATCAGCTGAAGGCTTTCGAAGCCGAACTAAGCGCCGAAGCCGGCGTCGATGATTCGATCAACACGCTGATCGGCAGCTTTGCCAAGGACGCGCATCCGATGGCGATCCTGGCTGCCTCGATCGCGCAGCTGTCGGCCAAGTACCATGCCTCGCTGGACCTGGATGACACCGAACAGCGCCGCCAGGCTGCCGTGCGCCTGATCGCCAAGGTGCCGACCCTGTCGGCCCTGATCTACCGTCACGGTGCAGGCCTGCCGGCCAACAAGCCGGACACCTCGCTGGACTATGTCAGCCGCTTCCTGAAGCAGACCTTCGAGTCGGCCGACGGCAAGTACGATCTGAACAAGGACGTGGTCAAGGCGCTGGATCTGCTGTTCATCCTGCATGCCGACCACGAGCAGAACGCCTCGACCTCGACCGTGCGTCTGGTCGGTTCCACCGGCGCCAACCCGTACGCGTCGGTCGCCGCTGGCGTGACC
Source organism: Stenotrophomonas nitritireducens (assembly GCF_001700965.1). Lineage (NCBI taxonomy): Bacteria > Pseudomonadati > Pseudomonadota > Gammaproteobacteria > Lysobacterales > Lysobacteraceae > Stenotrophomonas > Stenotrophomonas nitritireducens. The sequence goes on along the minus strand of NZ_CP016756.1, from coordinate 1,228,453 downwards.
GCGCTGTGGGGCCCGGCACACGGCGGCGCCAACGAAGCCGTGCTGAAGATGCTGGAAGAGATCGGTTCGGCCGACAATGTCGAGTCCGCCGTGGTCAAGGCCAAGGACAAGACCTCGGGCTTCCGTCTGATGGGCTTCGGCCACCGCGTGTACAAGAACTTCGATCCGCGCGCCAAGGTCATCGGTGAAATGACCAAGCAGGTGCTCGGCCAGCTCGGCGTGCAGGATCCGCTGCTCGACGTGGCAATCAAGCTGGAACAGGCTGCGCTGCAGGACGAGTACTTCGTCGCCCGCAAGCTGTACCCGAATGTCGATTTCTACAGCGGCATCATCTACAAGGCACTGAACATCCCGACCGAGATGTTCACCGTCATGTTCGCGCTGGGCCGCACCGCGGGTTGGGTGTCGCATTGGCTGGAACAGCAGGTCGACCCGGAAATGAAGATCGGCCGTCCGCGCCAGGTCTACACCGGCCACGACGTGCGCGACTACAAGTAATGGCCGTGGCGCAGTGATGCGCCGCTACCATCACCGCAAAAGGCCCCGCTTCGGCGGGGCTTTTTTGTTTGTGTTTCTCTCCCACAAACGCAGACTGGTAGCTCTGTAGTGCCGAGCCATGCTCGGCAGGAGCTTTGCCGTTAAGGCCTCTGCCGAGCATGGCTCGGCACTACGTTTCCTCGCTTTGCCGTAGGCAAGGGGAGGGCTGGGGAGGGGTTGGTTTTAGTCTTTCGCGCAATGCCAGCTTCGCGGTTTACGCCGCTCCCACAACAAGCCTGCGGCCGCCGTTCTGCTCCCTCGCTTTGCCGTAGGCAAGGGGAGGGCTGGGGAGGGGGTGGCTTTTAGTCTTTCGCGCAGTGCCAGCTTCGCGGCTTACGTCGCTCCCACAAAAAGCCTGCGGCCGCCGTTCTGCTCCCTCTCTTTGCCGCAAGCAGGTACTGCATGCGTTCCTGGAGAGGCCTCTGCCGAGCATGGCTCGGCACTACCGGTGCTTCTAGGATTCCAGCGCCAGCAACTGCTTGAGCTGCACCAATGTCGCGCGCGGCAGTGGCTTGCCATCATCCGCCGATACCGGTGGCTGCCGCAGGCCATCTTCCGGCAACACCACCAGTTCGAAGGCGATGCCATCGGCGGCGAACTCACAGCCTGGGTAAAGCTGCTTTGAGGAATGCCCGGCCAGGCGCAAAGACCAGGTACGTGCCTCGGCAGGAATGCGCTGTTCGTGCAGGAAGCGCTGTACCGCATCGGGGTCATCGCAGTGCAGGTGCAGGACCACCGGGCTGTCGCCAACGGCAACGCCGCTCAGTACCGCGCCGGTGAGGCGGGGCTGGAAGGCCTGCAGGAACTGCATGGCCTGCAGCGCCGATTCACGCCGCAGTCGCAATGCGCCGGGTTGGCTGTCCGATGCGAACAGCAGCTGGTGCTCGCGCAACGCCTGCTCGATCTCGCTCAGGCGCGGCCACGCCGCTTCGCTGCTGATGCCGAGCTTGGCAGCGGCCTTGCGGCGGGCATGTTCGAGATCATGGATGCCGCTTTCGGCGATCAGGCGTGCGGCCTCCTGCGCAATCAGCTGCCGTTCGCGGGCGTTGCGTGGGAGGGAGTGCGGTGACGATGAGGGCATCGGGCGGTACCTGGTGGCTGCTGGCCCGATTGTAGGCAGGCGGCGGGGCTTGCGTCCCGCCGCCTGTGGTGGCTCAGAAGATGTCGAAGGCCGCGTCGTCGGTGGCGTGGTCCTGCTGGCCGAAGTCGAAGTCCTGGACGCGGTCCAGATCTTCGGTCTTGACCCATTCGGTGGCGCCGTTGAGCGTTGCCTGGACCATGCCCGAGGGCGGATCGTTCTTGGCGATGGGAGCGTCTTTCAACGCCACGCGCATGTAGTCGATCCAGATCGGCAGTGCCGCCTTGCCGCCGTACTCGCGGTAGCCCAGCGAACGGAAGTCGTCGCGGCCGACCCACACCGTGGTTGCCAGCGGGCCGCCGAAGCCTGAGAACCAGGCGTCGCGGTGGTCGTTGGTGGAGCCGGTCTTGCCGCCCACGTCTTCGCGGCCCAATACCTTGGCCGCGGTGCCGGTGCCGCGCTGGACCACATCCCGCATCATCGACACCAGCTGGTAGGCGGTGCGTTCATCAATGGCGCGCGGCGCGGTGCGGGCATTGGGGTTCACCGGTTTCGGGGGTTCGATGGCCTCGGGCTTGGCTTCGGCCGGTTTGGCGGCAACCGGTGCTGCCTCGGCACCGAAATTAAAGCCATCCACCACCTGGCTGGCGGGCGCCGCGCCGGCGGTCGAGGTGCCGCCGCAGCCGCGGCAGGCCATGGCCGGGTTTTCCTTGAAGATCACGTTGCCGTCGCGGTCCTTGATCTCATCGACGATCCAGGTATCCACGCGCGAGCCACCGTTGGCGAACACTGCATAGCCGCGCGCCACCGACAGCGGGGTCAGCGAGGCGGTGCCCAGCGACATCGACAGGTTCGGCGGCAGCTCGGCCTCCTGGAAGCCGAACTCGCTGATGTACTTGCGCGCATAGTCCACTCCCATGCTGTCGAGCAGGCGCACCGAGACTAGGTTGCGAGACTGCACCAGCGCCTCGCGCAGGCGCATCGGGCCGCGGAAGCCGCCGCCATCGTTTTGTGGCTGCCAGGTCTTGCCGCGGCGGTCGCGGAACACCACCGGCGCATCCAGCACGATCGAGGCGGGATTGAAGCCCTTGTCGAACGCGGCCGCATAGATGAACGGCTTGAAGCTGGAGCCGGGCTGACGGCGGGCCTGGGTGGCACGGTTGAACTTGTTGCCGGCAAAGCTGAAGCCACCGACCAGGGCGCGCAATGCACCGCTTTCAGCGTCAACCGATACCAGTGCGCTCTGGCCGCGCGGAATCTGGTCGATCAGCCATTCGCCTTCCTTGCTACCGGCGCGCACACGGATCATGTCGCCGCGGGTGACCAGCTTGGCCGGGCTGCGGTTGGTCCAGCGGCTTGCGGCCACCGGCAACACCAGCTCGCTGCGGTCGGCCAGCACAACGGTGATGCCGCCATCGGCATGGATGGCCGAAACCACCGCGGGCAGCAGGCCCGACTGTGCCGGGATGGCGGCGATATGCCGGGCCAGCGCGGTGTTGTCGGCATCGGCGGCAACGTCGAAATGCTGCTCGACGCCATGCCAGCCGTGGCGGTGGTCGTAGGTCATCAGGCCATCGCGGACTGCCGTGGTGGCGGCCTCCTGCAGCTGGCCGTTGATGGTGGTGGTGACGTGGTAGCCCTTGTTGAGCACGTCGCCGCCGTACTTGGCGATCATTTCCTGGCGCACCAGCTCGGCCACGTACGGGGCATAGACCTGCACCGGCGGTTCATGCGGGCTGGCATGCATCGCCACCGCCTTGGCGGCGTCAGCCTCGGCTTGGGTCACGTAGCCCAAGTCGGCCATGCGCTGCAGCACGTAGTTGTCGCGGCGCTGGCGGGCACGTTCAGGGTTGCTCAGCGGGTTGCCGCTGGACGGGAACTTGGGAATGCCGGCCAGCGAGGCCATTTCATCCAGGTCCAGCTCGGCCAGCTTCTTGCCGTAGTAGTACTCGGCGGCGGCGCCGATGCCGTAAGCGCGGTTGCCGAAGAAGCTCTTGTTCAGGTACAGCTCGAAGATCTCGTCCTTGCTGAGCTCGCTCTCGATTTTGCGGGCAAGCAGGATTTCGGCGAACTTGCGGGTGTAGCTGACTTCGCTGCTGAGGAAGAATTGCCGCGCAACCTGCTGGGTGATGGTCGATCCGCCGGGTACACCGTCCTTGGAGCCGGTACGTGCGATCAGCCACACAGCGCGGGCAATACCTTTGTAATCGATGCCGTCATGCTGATAGAAACGGGCATCTTCGGTGGCGAGGAACGCCTGCTTCAGGCGCTCCGGGACGTCCTTCATCTGCACCGGGTAGCGGCGGGTCTCGCCGAAAACCGCCATCAATTTCCCTTCATTATCATAGACATACATTGGCTCCTGCAATTCGACATTGCGCAGCGCCTGCACGTCCGGCAGCTTGGAAGAGACAACGTAATAGAGCGAGCCGATGGCGATTGCGCCCACCAGGGAGAAGGCGACAATGAGGGCCAGCAGCCAACGCAGCCAGCGACGAAAACGTGGCATCCAGAAGTCCCGATTGCGGTTTTTGTAGCCGCAGAGTATAGATTACGCAGGGGAGCGGCTGGGGCCGAGTCCTGGGGAGAGCAAACGGGGATACAGCTGGGCGGCGTGATGCACATCGCGTCTCGCATTCCGGGTGGTTGCCATTTGCTGAAAAAACGTTATTAATGCGCCGGCGCAACACTTGCGTCCAAGTGCCCGTCGGCAGGGGAGAATCCGTGGGGCTTATCCCAAAGAGTCAGACGCCCATCATTGGCGTCGACATCAGTTCGACTGCGGTAAAGCTGTTGCAGCTTTCCCGCAGCGGTAATCGTTTTCGCGTGGAACATTACGCCGTGGAACCTCTTCCGCCGAATGCGGTGGTGGAGAAGAACATTGTCGAAGTCGAGGCAGTCGGCGAAGCGATTCGTCGGGCTGTTGCGCGTTCAGGCAGCAAGGCCAAGGGGGCTGCTGCTGCTGTTGCCGGTTCGGCGGTGATCACCAAGGTGATCCCGATGCCGGCCGACCTGGACGAGAACGACCTGGAGGCACAGGTCGAGCTGGAGGCGGTGAACTACATCCCGTACCCCATCGACGAAGTAAACCTCGATTTCGAAGTGCTGGGTCCAGTGCCGAACAATCCAGAAATGGTGCAGGTACTGCTGGCCGCTTCGCGTTCGGAAAACGTCGAGCTGCGCCAGTCCGCGTTGGAGCTGGGTGGGCTGACCGCCAAGGTGATGGATGTGGAGGCGTTCGCGATTGAGAACGCATTCGCATTGGTCGCCAGCGAGCTGGCTGTACCCAGTGATGGCGTGGTGGCGCTGGTCGACATCGGTGCAACCATGACCACGCTCAACGTGTTGCGCGGTGGTCGCAGCCTGTACAGCCGCGAACAGGTGTTCGGCGGCAAACAGCTCACCGACGAGGTGATGCGCCGTTACGGGCTCAGCTACGAGGAAGCAGGCCTGGCCAAGCGCCAGGGCGGCTTGCCGGAAAGCTATGAGGTTGAAGTGCTGGAGCCGTTCAAGGAGGCGACAGTGCAGCAGATCAGCCGCCTGTTGCAGTTCTTCTACGCCGGCAGCGAGTTCAACCGGGTCGACCACATCGTGTTGGCGGGCGGTTGTGCCGCTCTGGCCGGTTTGCCGACCATGGTTGAAGAACAGCTGGGTGTAGCCACATCGGTAGCCAATCCCTTGGCACAGATGACGCTGGGACCCAAGGTCCAGGCGCATGCACTGAACCAGGATGCACCGGCGCTGATGATCGCGACGGGTCTGGCCATGAGGGGGTTTGACTGATGGCACGGATAAACCTATTGCCGTGGCGCGAGGAGCGTCGCAAACAGCGTCAACGTGAGTTCTACGGGATGCTGGGCTTTGCCGCGCTCAGTGGCGTGGTGCTGTCGGGCTTGCTGTGGTTTTACTTCAGCCAGCAGATCAGCGGGCAGAACGAGCGCAATTCTTACCTTGATACGGAAATCGCAAAGGTCAAGGAGCAGAACAAGGAAATCGACCGCCTGGACGTGCAGAAGAAGCGTCTGCTCGACCGCAAGAAGGTGATCGAGGAACTGCAGGGCAAGCGTTCGCAGATGGTGCACCTGTTCGATTCGCTGGTGCGCACCATTCCCGATGGCGTGGTGCTGACCGCACTCCAGCAGGAGGGCGACACGCTGACCCTGGAAGGCCGTACGCAGTCCAATGCCCGCGTCAGTACCTATATGCGCAACCTTGAGACGTCCGGCTGGATGACCAGCCCGGAGCTCACCATCATCGAAGCGCGCGCGCAGGAAAAGACCGGCAGCGTTGTCGACATCAAGTCCTTGCCGTATGTGTTCACCCTCAAGGTGAAGTTGCCTACGCCGGGTGAAGGTGAGTCCGACGTGGGTGATGTTGTCGTTACCGACGCAGCTCCGGCCGGGCAGGCAGCTGCGTCGGCTACCCCGGCGGCACCGGGCGCGGCAGCACCTGTCGCTCCGGCAACCACGACGCCCGCCGCTCCTGCGGCTCCGGCAGGTGGGGCCGAGCAGCCCAAGGGCGAGACCGCACCGGCAGCGCCGGCGCAGAAGGAGGCGCGTTCGTGAGCAAGAAATTCAACGCCAAAGAGCTGGATTTCAACAACATCGGCGCTTGGCCACGCAACGCGAAGATCGTGTTCTGCGTGCTGCTGTCGCTGCTGATCATCGGTTTGTCGTACCTGCTGGTCATCAGCGGCCAGCGCGAAGAGCTGGAAGGCCTGGTCAGCAAGGAGGCTTCGCTGCGTGATGAGTTCGAGAAAGAACAGAAGCGCGCTGCCAACCTGGAACCGCTGAAACTGCAGCTGGCACAGATGGAGCAGGTACTGCAGCAGATGCTGCGGCAGCTGCCCAGCAAGACCGAAATGCCGGACCTGATCATCGATGTTTCGCAGACCGCGCTGTCCAGCGGCCTGAACAACGAACTGTTCAAGCCGGGCGATGAAACCCTCAAGGAGTTCTACGCCGAGAAGCCGATCGCCCTGCGTCTGGTGGGCAGCTACCACCAGTTCGGCGCGTTCGTCAGCGGTGTGGCCTCGTTGCCGCGCGTGGTCATCCTGACCATGCACGACATCAACCTCAAGCCCAAGGGCGGGCAGGGCGTGATCACTCCGGGTGGCGCGCTGGAACTGTCCGGCACGGTCAAGACTTACCGCTATCTGGATGACACCGAATTGGCTGACCAGGAAAAGGCGGCTGCCGCCGATGCCAAGAAGAAGGGAGGGCAGTGATCATGCATAGAACTTCCTCCTTGGCACTGGGCCTGGTGTGCGTGGTACTGCTGGGCGGTTGCGCCCGCGGCATCACCAGCACCCCCGGCGATGCGCCAAATCTTGAAAAATGGACTGCCGACGTGCGCGCACGTCCGGCCGAGCCGCTGCCACCGTTGCCGGTGATGCAGCAGTTCGAGACGTTCGAGTACTCGGCCCAAGGCCTGCGTGATCCGTTCAGTGACGCCTGGGTGTCCGACGACGGCAACAACCAGCTGCGGCCTGATCCGAACCGTCGCAAGGAACCGCTTGAAGCGTTCCCGCTCGACAGCCTGGACATGGTGGGCACGATCGGCAACGGCGCAGGCGCCGTGGCCCTGGTGATGGGGCCGGACAAGGTCACTTACCGCGTGCGTCCTGGGGTGTACATGGGCCAGAGCGATGGCCGTGTCACCGGCGTACGCGAGGACGGGATCGAGTTGATTGAACTAGTGCCGGACGGTGCAGGTGGCTGGCTGGAACGCCCAGCCTCGCTTGCACTGGACGATCGTTGATTGATTAGGGGATAGCACGATGACTTTTACCAAAGCCCTGAGCCTGCGTCCCATCCGGCGCCATGCACTGGTCCGCGTCTGCGCCCTGGGAGTGGCGTTGGCAGCGGTGTGCGGCTCTTCCTTCGCAGCACCGCCTGTTACGGGAGTCGGCGACGCTGCTGCCGCCACCCAGCAGGCAGTGAAGGCGGTTTCCGTTACCAAGATCGACTTCAAGCGTGGCGATGACGGCACCGGACGGTTGATCATGCAGTTCGATGGTCAGGGCGCAAGCCCGGACCTGCGCAACCAGGGCAACAATGTCGTGATCGACGTTGGCAATGCCGTGTTGCCGGCCGAACTGCAGCGGCCGCTCAATGTGGTGGATTTCGCCACACCGGTGCAGCGCATTGACGCCAAGCCGTCCGGGCAGGGTTCGCAGCTGGTGCTCAGCACCAATGGTGCATTCGACTCGCTGGCCTATCAGACCGGCAATGAGTACGTGGTCGAGATCACCCCGCGCAAGGCCGATGTGGCCACCGGTGCGGTGACCTCCAAGACTGTTGCCCAGGCTGCGGCTACGGTTGCAGCACGTGGCTACAGCGGGCGCCCGGTGACCTTCAACTTCCAGGACGTGCCGGTGCGCACCGTGCTGCAGTTGATTGCCGAGGAGTCCAACCTCAACGTGGTCGCCTCCGACACGGTGCAGGGCAATGTGACCCTGCGCCTGGTCAATGTGCCGTGGGACCAGGCACTGGACATCGTGCTGCGTGCCAAGGGCCTGGACAAGCGTCGTGATGGTGGCGTGGTTTGGGTGGCGCCGCAGCCGGAACTGGCCAAGTTCGAGCAGGACAAGGAAGATGCGCGCATCGCAATCGATAACCGCTCGGATCTGATCACCGATTACGTGCAGATCAACTACCACAGCGCTACCGCCATTTTCAAAGCACTTACCGAAGCCAAGGGCATCGGTGGTGGTGGCAGTGGCGGCGGTGAGGGTGGCGGTGGTGGCGGTAGCCAGAATGAGAATGGCTTCCTTTCGCCGCGCGGTCGCCTGGTTGCCGACGAGCGCACCAATACCTTGATGATCAGTGATATCCCGAAGAAGGTCGCGCAGATGCGTGAGCTGATCGCGGTGATCGATCGCCCGGTCGACCAGGTGCTGATTGAAGGCCGCATCGTGATTGCCAACGACACCTTCGCCCGCGACCTGGGTGCGAAGTTCGGTATTGGTGGCAAACGCACCTACAACCAGGGTGACAACGAGGCAACGATCGGCAGCACCACCAACGGTGTGGGTAACGCCAATCGTGGGCTCAACGTCAATCTGCCGGCAGGTACCTTTACCTCGGCCAATGGTCTGGGGCCGAGCCTTGCGTACACCTTGCTGGGTGCGAACTTCAATCTGGATCTGGAGTTGTCGGCACTGCAGGAAGAAGGGCGGGGCGAAGTTATTTCCAACCCGCGTATCGTCACCGCCAACCAGCGTGAAGGCGTGATCAAGCAGGGTAAGGAAATCGGTTATGTCACCATTACCGGCGGTAGTTCTGGCGCTGCTGCTACGCCCAACGTTCAGTTCAAGGAAGTGCTGCTGGAACTGAAGGTCACCCCGACCATCACCCAGGACAACCGCGTCTTCCTCAATATGAACGTGAAGAAGGACGAGGTTGATCGTTACCTGCCGGTCACCAACTTCGGCGTGGTTCCAATCATCAATCGCCGCGAAATCAATACCGCGGTTCTGGTGGATGATGGTCAGACCGTAGTGATCGGTGGTGTGTATGAGTTCACCGACAAGGAAAGCGTCAGCAAGGTGCCGTTCCTCGGCGATATCCCGTTCCTTGGCAATCTGTTCAAGCAACGTGGTCGCAGCAAGGACAAGGCCGAACTGCTGGTCTTCGTGACCCCGAAGATCCTGCGCGTGGCCAAGGCCGCCCAGTAAGCACTTGTTACCGTTAAGGAAAAGGGCCGCGTATCGCGGCCCTTTTCCGTTTACTGGCCGGTGTTTGGAACCATTTCATCGTAGATCAGTCAAACTGCGCCTATGAACCTGCCTCCCCAACTGCCCAACCACGCTGATGCCCCGGTCCGCGACAGCGGCCTGCACCAGGAATTCACTGCATTGCGCGACGCCTTGGCCAGCGAAATCGTTGGTCAGTCGTTGCTGGTCGACCGGTTGCTGACCGCCTTGCTGGCCGATGGCCACCTACTGGTGGAAGGCGCGCCCGGGCTGGCCAAGACCACCGCCATCCGGGCGCTGGCCTCGCGGATCGATGCCAGCTTCGCGCGCATCCAGTTCACTCCGGACCTGCTGCCTGCCGACCTCACCGGTACCGATATCTGGCGCTCCCAGGAAGGCCGTTTCGAGTTCCAAGCCGGCCCCATCTTCCATCCGATCCTGCTGGCCGACGAAATCAATCGCGCCCCGGCCAAGGTACAGTCGGCACTGCTCGAAGCGATGGGCGAGCGCCAGGTAACGGTGGGCCGCAACACCTATCCCTTGCCGGATGTGTTCCTGGTAATGGCAACGCAGAACCCGATCGAGCAGGAAGGCACCTTCCCGCTGCCCGAGGCGCAGCTGGATCGCTTCCTGATGCATGTGCGCATCGGCTACCCGGATGCCAGTGCCGAAACCGAAATTCTGCGGCTGGCACGTGAGCGCGCCCTGCGCGCAATGCGGCCGCAGTCCTCGACGATCGAGAAGATATCGCTGCAGAAGATCGAACAGGCGCGCCGCGAGGTGCTGGAACTGCATATGGCACCGCAGCTGGAACGCTATCTGGTTGCGCTGGTGCTGGCATCGCGTGACGCCAGCGCCTATGACGCCAAGCTCGCCAAACGCATCGCCTGGGGTGCAAGCCCGCGTGGTTCGATCGCGCTGGAGCGCTGCGCGCGTGCCCGTGCCTGGTTGGCCAACCGCGACTACGTGACCCCGGACGACATCCGCGGCGTTGCCGCGGACGTGCTGCGCCATCGTGTGCTGCCCAGTTATGAGGCTGCGGCCGAAGGTTGGGATGGCGAGCGCCTGGTGGCAGCCCTGCTTGAATGCGTGCCCCTGCCTTGAGGCTGGGTATGATGACGTTCTCCGCAATTGAAATGACACGTGGTTCGCGCCCGCAGGCGGGCCTGCGATGACAGCGCCGGTGGCCAAGCAGTTGCCGGCGACGGCGGCAGCCGAAGACGGCATCCGTCCGCAACTGGCCGAGCTGATCGCGTTGCGTGGCGCGGCCAATGGCGGCAGAAAAGCCAGACGCGGGCATTACGCTGTAAGCGGCCGCGCGGCATCCATGCTGCGTGGTCGCGGGATGGAATACGCCGAGTCGCGCGAATACGTGGCCGGCGATGATGCGCGGCATATCGACTGGAAATTGACCGCGCGTACCGATGCCACGCATACCAAAACCTTCCAGACCGAACGCGAGCGGGTCACCTTGTTGATCGCCGATACCGCGCCGGCCCTGTACTTCGGCACGCGGGTCCGCTTCAAATCGGTGCAGGCGGCGCGTGCAGGCGCGGTGGCGGCCTGGTCAGCCTTGCGCGATGGCGATCGCATCGCAGCCCTGCGCGGTTCTCCGCAGCAGGCCCTGGTGCCGCCTGCCGGTGGCACGCGCGGGGTATTGCGCGCTCTGGATGCGCTGGTGCGTTGGTATGGCGAACGCCCGGCCGATGACGGCGGCTTGCAACTGGCATTGGAGCAGGCGGCGCGGGTGCTGCATCCGGGCGCGCGTGCGGTGGTATTGGCCGATCCGATCAGCGCGCAGGCGGTGCCAGCCGCGACCTGGTCGGCGCTGGCGATGCATGTGGAAGTGGAGTTGGTGTTGTTGCTAGATCCCCTCGAAGTTTCGCCACCGCACTGCGTGCTGCCATTGGCCACGCCGTCGGGCCGGGTGCAGTTGGACCTCACCGCGTCCCGTGTGCGCGAGGCTTGGCACGATGCGCTTGTTGGCCCGGTGGAGGAACTGTGCCGGCAGTTGCCCGGCCGTCGCATCCGCGTCAGCACGCTGTCGACCGATGATGCGAGTGATGCCTGGTTGGGCATGGCGCCGAACAGGAGTGCGGGCTGATGGCCGCGCAATTGCCGCTGCGTGATGTGCACCTGCCGGCCGCGCCAGGTTGGTGGCCGCTGGCGCCGGGCTGGTGGCTGCTGATCGGCGCCGTGCTGCTGATCGTGCTGGTCGTGCTGGCCATTTATTTTTTCCGCAGGCGCAGAGTGCAGCGTTGGATGGCCTTGTTTGATCGGCAGCTGCAGGCCGCTGCGCAAGGCCCGGCGCAGCTGGCAGCGGCCTCGGAATTGCTGCGGCGCGCTGCGCGCCAGCTGGATCCGCAGGCGGTACATCTGCAGGGCGAGGCGTGGCTGCGTTTTCTCGACGGCGGCAAACGCAGGGATTTCAGCAGCGGCGCAGGCCGGCTATTGCTGGACGGCGGTTTCCGTCCCCAGCTTGAGGGCGAGCAGGTCGAACACGTCTGTCAGCTGGCGCGTGCCCGCTTTCTGGAATTGATGGCTGGGCGGCGCTGATGCAGGACATTCTCGCAAGCGGATTGAGCTTGTTGCCAAACTTTGCCTGGCCGTGGGCCTGGCTGGCTTTGCCATTGCCGTTGTTGATGTTGTTGTGGCCGCTGCGCGAAGAAAACGGCGCCGCCCTGCGCGTGCCCTATGAGCCAGCGCGCCTGCAACTGCAGGCCTCCTCGCGCACTGCGGCGGTGCTGCAGATGTTGCTGTTGTGGTTGGCATGGCTGTGCCTGTGTGCGGCCGCGGCGCGACCGCAGCATCTGGGTGAACCGATCGAACCGCCACGGCAGGCGCGGCAGATGATGCTGGCAGTTGACCTGTCCGGCAGCATGAGCGAGCCCGACATGCAGCTCGGCGGCCAGGTTGTGGACCGGCTTACCGCCGCCAAGGCGGTGCTGGCGGATTTCCTCGAACGCCGCGAAGGCGATCGTATTGGTCTGCTGGTGTTTGGCCAGCGCGCCTATGCCTTGACGCCACTCACAGCCGACCGCGCCACCGTGCGTGATCAGCTGCGCGACAGCGTGGTCGGGCTGGCGGGGCGCGAAACCGCGTTGGGCGATGCGATTGCGTTGTCGGTAAAGCGCCTGCGCGAGCAGCCACAAGGCCAGCGCGTGGTGATCGTGCTGACCGACGGCGTCAATACCGCAGGTGTACTTGAACCGTTGAAGGCTGCCGAACTGGCCAAGGCCGAGGGCGTGCGGGTTTACACCATTGCATTCGGTGGCAGCGGCGGCATGTCGCTGTTCGGCGTACAGCTGCCGGGTGCCGATGACCAGGTCGACGAAGCCACCTTGACCAAGGTCGCCAGCGAAACCGGCGGGCGTTTCTTCCGTGCCCGCGATACCGAAGAGCTGGTCAAGATCTATGCCGAACTGGACCGGCTGGAGCCGGTAAAAGATGCCGGGCCGGCGGTTCGTCCGCGTATCGAGCGCTATCCCTGGCCCTTGGCGTTGGCCTTGATCCTGGGCGTGCTTGCACTGGCGTGGCGGGGGTTGCGGTCATGATCAACTGGCAGGATCTGCATTTTCTGCGCCCGGAGTGGTTGTGGGCCTTGTTGCTGGTACCGGCTGCCGTGCTCGGCGGCTGGTGGCGTCGTCATCGCAGCGCACGTTGGCACGATGCGGTGGATCCGCATCTGCTCGCGCATGTGATCAGCGATGGCCGCAAGCGCGGTTGCTGGGGCAGCGTTGTTGTGGCGCTTGGCTTGACGCTCGCTGCACTGGCGCTGGCGGGGCCGAGTTGGCGGCAACTGGAGCAGCCCTTGTGGGAATCGAAGACGCCGCTGGTGATCGTGCTGGATCTGTCCAGCAGCATCCGCGCGACCGATCTGCCGCCATCGCGGCTGCTGCAGGCCCGGGCCAAGCTGGCCAGCCTGCTGCGTGAGCGCAAAGGCGGCGAAGTGGCGCTGGTCGCTTTCGCCTGGGAGCCCTTTACCGTGGCGCCGTTGACCGATGACGCGGCCAATGTTGCCTTGTTTCTCGATGCACTGGCACCGGAAGTGATGCCGGTCGATGGTCAACGCCCGGACAAGGCGTTGCAGTGGGCCGGTGAGCTGCTCAAACAGTCCGGCGCGCGCAATGGCGAGATCCTGTTGTTGACCGATCATGCCGACGCAGCGGCCCTGGCCGAGGCTGCCAGGTTGCGTGTTGCGGGCTATCGGGTGTCGGCGATTGGTCTGGGTAGCCTGCAAGGCGCGTCTTACCGCGATCCACGCGGGGCGATCGAGCAGGCGCATCTGGATGAAACCTCGTTGCGGGCACTGGCCACGGCCGGTGGTGGCGGCTATCAGCGTATTGCCAACACGTCGGCGGACCTGCAGGCCCTGGGTGTACTCGAACCGCAGGCCGGCGCGCAGGATCGCGAGCTGCAGGCCAGCAGTGGCAAGCAATGGCAGGACGAAGGCTATTGGCTGTTGCCGCCGCTGCTGTTGTTGGCACTGTTCGCCTTCCGCCGCCCGCGCCGGGTAATGCCGGTGCTTGCGCTGTGCCTGTTGTTGCCGATGCTGCAACCGGCGCAGGCGGCCGAGCAGGGCGGTTGGTGGCAACGCGCCGATCAGCGCCAGCATCAGCGCCTGGGCGAAGGCGTTGACGCCTACCGGCTTGGTGATTTCGCCACCGCGCAGAAGAAGTTCGAGGGCATCGACAGCGATCAGGGCTGGTACAACCTCGGCAATGCGCTGGCTCGCCAAGGCAAGTACGACGAAGCCATCGAGGCCTACGACCGCGCCTTGAAAGCGCATCCCGGCATGCAGGATGCGGTGGCGAACCGTGCAGCGGTGGATGCCGCGCGCAAGCGCAAGTCGCAGCAGGGGCAGCAGGGCAAGCAGTCCAATCCGTCCAAGCCGCAGCAGGGCAAGGATCAGCCCGGGCAACAGGGCCAGCAGCACAACCCCTCGCAGCAGGGCCAGCAGGGCCAGCAGCCAGGGCAGCAGGGTCAGCCGCAGAATGGGCAACCGGGCCAGCCGTCGAACCCGTCGCACCAGGGCCAGCGGCCCGCCGAGCAGAACCCGTCGCAGGACGGCAGCCGCTCGCCCGAGAAGGGCGATCAGGCGCCGCAGAGCGAAGATGCCGGCAGGCAGCAGCAGGCAGACCAGGCCCAGCGCCAGCGCATGGCCGAGGCGATGCGCCAGCAGCAGGCCGGCGAAGGCGAGCAACAGAGCGCTGCCGCGCGTGCGGCGATGACGCCCGCCCAGCGCGAACAGCAGCAGGCCGTTGAAGCCTGGATGCAGCGGGTGCCAGACGAGCCCGGCGATTTGTTGAAGGCAAAATTCCAGCTCGAGTACGAGCGACGGATGCGGGAAAAACGATGACAAGCAATCACCCATCCCTCTCTCTGCAGCGATGGCTGTTGCTGAGCCTGTTGGTCTTCAGCGGCCTGCTGCAGGCACAGACCCGCGCCTGGCTGGACCGCGACAGCATCAACCAGGCAGAGAGCGTCACCCTCACCATCGAGACCGACCAGTCCGGCGCGCCGGATTACACGCCGCTGCAGGCGGATTTCACGTTGAGTGCGCAGAGCAGCAGCCGCCAGTTGCAGATGGGCGGCGGCGCCACCCGCAACAGCGCGCAGTACGCGGTGACGCTTACGCCGCGGCGCACCGGCATGCTGGATATTCCCGCCCTGCGGGTTGGCAACGCCAGCACCACGCCCTTGCTGGTGAAGGTGGAAGCGGCGCCGATGGCCAGCCGAGACAGCAATGCGCTGGCCTTCATCGAAACCGAGGTCGATGACAAACAACCGTATGTGCAGCAGAGCGTGGGCGTGGTGGTACGGCTGTACTTCGCCACCCAGCTGGCCTCGGGCGAACTGGTGCTGGATACACCGGCAGCGGCCTCGCTGCAGCGGATTGGCGATGACAGTACTTCCGTACGCGAAGTCAACGGACGCCGTTACAACGTGGTGGAGCGGCGCTTTTTGTTGATCCCTGAACGCAGCGGGCCGTTGCAGCTGGCCGGTGCACGTTTCAGCGGTCAGGGAGCGGGGGGCTTCTTCGACGACTTCTTTGGCCGCGACAATGGCCAGCTCAGTGCGCGCGGCGCGGACCAGACCCTGCAGATACGGGCTACGCCCGCCAATGCGCCACAACCCTGGCTGCCGCTGAAGAACCTGCAGCTGCGCTATACCGCCGCGCCCAGCAGTGGACGCACCGGCGAGGCTATCGCCATCGAAGTGGAAGCCATCGCCAGCGGTGCGACCAAGGCGCAGTTCCCGGAACTGCCGGTCCCTTCGTTGGGTGACGGCGCGCAGGTGTTCGCCGAGCCGCCGCAATACGATGAGACCTTCGTCGGTGCCAGCCCGCAGTTGAAGCTGACCCGACGCTATTCGATCGTGCCGCAGCAGACCGGCGCGTTGACCGTGCCCGGCATCCAGATGGCGTGGTGGGATGTGGCTGCCGGGCAGGCGCGCACCACCGCGTTGCCGGCGCTGAATCTGCAGGTTGCCCAAGGTAGCAACAACGGCATGGTGCCGCCGCCCTTGGCGCAGCCGGCAGCGGCGGGGTCGCCGGCACTGTCGGCTACGGCCTTGCCTGCCGCTGGCAATCCGGCCAACAGCTGGTGGTGGCCTGCCTTGGCGGCGGGATTTGCGCTGTTGTGGCTGGCCACCCTGATCTGGGGCCTGTCGCGCCGGCGTACGCCGCTGCGCGTGGCTGGCGCACCCGTCACCAAGACCACTCCACCGGGGTCAGCGTATGGCACGGCCGATCTGCGGCGTGCGCTGGATGCCGGCAGCCTCGACGAGGTCGCGCAGGTGCTGGCGGCGATGGCCGGGGTGGATGGCCTGGACGCGGTAATGGAGAAACTGGATGACCCGGCACAGCGCGAGGCCTTGCAGCGCATGCAGCGGGCGCGTTGGGGCGGCGAGGGCGATGTGAGCGCTGCCCGCGCGCGTTTGCGCGAGGTGTTCAAGGCCGGCCCGCGTTGGCGGCAAACCACGGTGGTGGAAAAACCGCTGCTGGACCCTCTCTATCCTGGACAAGGCTGAAAAAGGCGGCTGTACACCGTCTGTTAAGCTGATCCATTCACCGGAGGGAAGCAACCAATGGCCAATGCAGCCAAGACCACAGCCAAAATGCCGTTCCACTGGAAGATAGGGATCGGCTTCGGCGTCGGCCTGCTGCTGGGTCTGATCGTGCACCTCGTCAGCCCGGATGCGCCCTGGGTGCACACGGTCACCACCTATCTGACCACTCCAGTGTCCGGGCTGTTCCTGAGCCTGATCTTCATGCTGATCGTGCCGTTGATCTTCTCGGCGCTGGTGATGGGCGTGTCGGAGATGGGCGACATCCGCTCGCTGGGGCGGATCGGCTGGAAGTCGCTGGCCTATACCATCGTGCTGTCCGGCGTGGCGGTATTGATCGGCCTGGTACTGGTCAATCTGTTCCAGCCGGGTGCGGGCGTTGATCCGGCGGTGGCGGCCAAGCTGCTGGCCGAGAATGCCGAACGCAGCAAGGCGATCGTGGCCGGGGCAGGTACCGCGCCCAAGGGCCTGGACATGCTGCTGTCGATCGTGCCCGACAACGTCATCGACGCGGCTTCGGACAACGGCAAGATCCTTTCGCTGATGTTCTTCGCATTGATGCTGGGCATCGGCATGGTGCTGTCGCCAGCCGAGAAGGTGGCCACGCTGCGTAAGGCGATCGAAGGCCTGTTCGAGGTCTCGATGACGTTGATCAACCTGGTCATCCGCCTGGCGCCGTACGCAGTGGCCTGCTTCATGTTCAATCTGGCGGCCATCTTCGGCTTTGACCTGCTGATCAAGCTTGGCGCCTATGTGGGCGTGGTGGTGCTGGCGTTGGCCACGCACATGTTTGTCAGCTACGGCATCGCGGTGAAGCTGGCTGGGCGCTCACCGATCCAGTTCTTCCGGCAGACGCAGGAAGCCACGGTGATGGCGTTTTCCACCGCCTCGTCCAATGCCACCTTGCCGACCGCGCTGCGCGTGGCCGACCAGATGGGTTTCCCGCACAAGGTTTCGCGCTTTGTTCTGACGGTGGGTGCCACCGCCAACCAGAACGGCACCGCCCTGTTCGAGGGCGTTACGGTGATCTTCCTGGCCCAGTTCTTCGGCGTGGACCTGAGCATCGGCCAGCAGTTCATGGTCATGGTGGTATGCATTCTCGGCGGCATCGGTACTGCCGGTGTGCCCTCCGGGTCGCTGCCGGTGGTGGCGCTGATCTGCGCCATGGTCGGGGTCAACCCGGCCGGCATCGGCCTGATCCTGGGAGTGAACCACTTCTTGGACATGTGCCGCACCGCGCTGAACGTGACCGGCGACCTGGCCTTGACCACCTTGGTGGCGCGGGGCGAGAGCGATGACAGCCTGGGAAGGCATCACCCGCAGGAATGAGTGTGCCGACGGTGCTTCAATAAAGAACGGCCGCCCTGTTCAGGGTGGCCGTTCTGCTTGAGGCCTTCTTCCTCTCCCCAACTCCCGGCCCCGCGTCCCGGCCCTTGCGCCAGCGCAAGGCCATTCAATGGGCCACGAACCTGTGATTCATCAGCCGGCTCCTTTCAGCCGGCAAGGGGAGGGAGGCTCGCATCGGTCCAGGCCGAAACGCTGCCGGCCATCGCAGCTTCAAGCCCCTCTCCCCCTGCGGGAGAGGGGCTGGGGAGAGGGGGCTTTCGAGCGGAGCCGCCCCGGCCTCGACCGGACCCTACGTAAACTGGCATCAGTTTTTACGGACTGATCCCGGCGGTGGCTTGTGGGACAATAGGCCGCCCGCAGTTCCGCGGGAGCCTCCCGATTCCGACGAACCATGACGCAGCCTACCCGCCGCCAGTTGGCGAACGCCATCCGTTTCCTAGCCGCTGATGCGGTCGAAGCCGCCAAGTCCGGCCATCCCGGCATGCCGATGGGCATGGCCGATATCGCCGAAGTGCTCTGGAACGACTATCTCCGTCACAACCCGAACAACCCGAAGTGGTTCAACCGCGACCGTTTCGTGCTGTCCAACGGCCACGGCTCGATGCTGCACTACGCGCTGCTGCACCTGAGCGGCTATGACCTGCCGATCGAAGAACTGAAGGCCTTCCGTCAGCTGGGCAGCAAGACCGCCGGCCACCCGGAGCACCACGAAACCCCCGGCATTGAAACCACCACCGGCCCGCTCGGCCAGGGCCTGGCTAATGCGGTCGGCTTCGCGCTGGCGGAAAAGCTGCTGTCGCAGCGCTACAACCGCCCCGAGTTCGAAATCGTCGATCATCGCACCTGGGTGTTCATGGGCGACGGCTGCCTGATGGAAGGCATTTCCCACGAAGCCGCCTCGCTGGCCGGCACCTGGGGCCTGAGCAAGCTGGTCTGCTTCTGGGACAACAACAACATCTCCATCGACGGTGAAGTGGAAGGCTGGTTCACCGACAACACTCCGGAGCGCTTCGAGGCCTATGGCTGGAACGTGGTGCGCGACGTTGACGGCCACGACCCGGAAAGCATCAAGGCCGGCATCGAGCAGGCGCTGTCGCAGTTCGACAAGCCGACCCTCATCTGCTGCAAGACCACCATTGGTTTTGGTTCGCCGAACAAGGCCGGCCAGGAATCCAGCCACGGCGCACCGCTGGGCAAGGACGAACTGGAAGCCACCCGCAAGGCACTGAACTGGCCGTACGGCCCGTTCGAGATTCCGGAAGAAGTCTACGGCGGCTGGCGCGCTGGCGGCACCGGCACCCTGCGTCAGGCAGAGTGGGAGCAGTTGTTTGACAAGTACGCCGCGCAGTTCCCGGCCGACGCCGATGAGCTGACCCGTCGTTCGCACGGCGAACTGCCGGCCGACTTCATTGCCCAGGCCGATGCCTACATCGCCCAGGTGCAGGCCGAAGCGCCGAACATCGCCTCGCGCAAGGCCTCGCAGAACGCCATCCAGGCTTTTGCACCGCTGCTGCCGGAAATAATCGGTGGCTCGGCCGACCTGGCCGGTTCCAACCTGACCCTGTGGAAGGGTGCGCAGACCGTGGTCGGCGAAGACCCGCATGCCAACTACGTGCACTACGGCGTGCGTGAGTTTGGCATGAGCGCCATCGCCAATGGCCTGGCCCTGCACGGCGGCTTCCTGCCGTTCGACGCCACCTTCCTGGTATTCAGCGACTACGCCCGCAATGCACTGCGCATGAGTGCGCTGATCCCGGCGCACGTCATCCACGTGTTCACCCACGACTCGATCGGTCTGGGCGAAGACGGCCCCACCCATCAGCCGGTGGAGCACGTGTCCTCGCTGCGCTACATCCCCAACAACGATGTCTGGCGTCCCTGCGATGCGGCCGAATCGGCGGTCAGCTGGAAGGCTGCCATCGTCCGCAAGGATGGGCCGAGCTGCCTGATCTTCAGCCGCCAGAACCTGGCCCCGCAGCCGCGTACGGCCGAGCAGGTGCAGCAGATCGAGCGCGGTGGTTACGTGCTGGCTGATGCCGCCGGTACCCCGGACGTGATCCTGATCGGCACCGGTTCGGAAATTGGTCTGGCCGTGGCCGCCAAGGCCGAGCTGGACGCTGCCGGCATCAAGACCCGTGTGGTGTCGATGCCGTGCACCGACGTGTTCGATCGCCAGGACGCGGCGTACCGCGAATCCGTGCTTCCGAACGCCGTGCGCAAGCGCGTTGCGGTCGAAGCCGGTGTCACCGGTTTCTGGCGCCAGTACGTGGGCCTGGACGGTGCGGTTATCGGCCTGGACACCTTCGGCGCATCGGCCCCGGCCGACAAGCTGTACAAGCACTTCGGCATCACCACCGAAGCGGTTGTGGCAGCAGCCAAGGCGTTGACCGCGAACTGATCGCCTTCCAACGCGAGTCTTGAACAGAGGCCGGGGAAACCCGGCCTTTGTTTTTGTGGGTTAGCTAAGCGAAAGAGAGCGAAGGTGTAGTGCCGAGCCGTGCTCGGCAGGGGCTTTCCCACTAGCAACCGTTGTAGAAGCGGCATAAACCGCGTCGCAAGATCTTCATCGGATGACGCCGACGGCCAGGGTTTGAGCGGCTCGGCACATAGCGATGCGCTAGGGCAAAGGCACCACCACCTCGACGCGGCGGTTGCGTTGACGGGCTTGGGGATCGTCGCTTCCGTCCGGTCGGGTGTTGGCCGCAACGGGGTCGCTCTCGCCACGCCCTTCGGGCAGCAGCCGGCTCACCGCGATGCCGCGCGCGCTGAGCCACACCGCTACCGCGTCGGCGCGGCGCTGCGACAGGTTGAGGTTGTAGGCCTCTTCGCCTTTGTCATCGGTATAGCCCAGCAGCTTGATCGGGCCGGTGGTCTGTTGGAGCAACGCCAGCAATGTACCCAGTTCGGCGGCAGCTGCGGGTTGGATATCGGAGCTGTCGAAGGCGAACAAGGTGTCGGCCGGAAGCGCCAGATGGATCTGCC
Source organism: Stenotrophomonas nitritireducens (assembly GCF_001700965.1). NCBI lineage: Bacteria > Pseudomonadati > Pseudomonadota > Gammaproteobacteria > Lysobacterales > Lysobacteraceae > Stenotrophomonas > Stenotrophomonas nitritireducens. The sequence continues at coordinate 1,207,745 of NZ_CP016756.1, read as the reverse complement.
GGTCACGGACTTCGCCACCCAGCGCGCCGATCAGGCCCTTGAGGTCGGACACCTCCGCGTTGAGCCCGCTGACAGTTCCACTCAAGCCGGAGCCCTGCATCTGCGCTGCATTGGTCGGTGTCGGTGCCGGCGGCGCGGCAGCGGCAACGGCAGCGGCATCCACCGCGTCGGAATGCCCGGTTGGCGCCGCGCTTGGCACGGGTGCCTGGCGGTTGCAGGCAGCGGTCGCCAGCACCAGCACGCACAGCACTGGCATCGCGCGTTTCATCGGCTGACCTTGATGCCGTCGAAGGGGCCTACTTCGGGTAGCGTTATCGACACACTTTGTGAAGTCACCGGTGGCGCCGGGAATTTCAGCCATACCACGCCACTGGAGTTGGCGGCGATGGCGATGCGCAGGGCTTCGGCCTTGTCGTCGATGGGCGAGGCCATCGGCCGGCCGGTATCGTCCTTGAGCACGCTGTAGCGCTGCGCGCTGGTGTCGTCGATCAGGGCGATCTGGTCGATCTTGAAACGGCTGTAGTCGAACAGGGATTTATCGGTTGGCGGCGACACCGTGAATTGCAGCGTGAGAATGTTGCCGGTCACCTGTGCGCGGTTCAGCGCCCAGTTGCTGCCGCCATAGCCGGGCTGGCTGGCAATGATCGTGCTTTCGGCAGGCGTGGCAGGAGGCGCTGCCGCGGGCACGACGGTTGGTGCCGTGGTGGGGGTCGCAACAGCGGTGGGTGCAGGCTGTTCCTTCTTGCAGGCGGACAGCAGCGCGGCCGCGCACACGATGATCGACAGGAGCTTGGGCTGGTACATGGACTGCAGCCTGCTATAGCAAGGGTGAGGCCTGCGTTATAGCAAACGCGGGTTGGCCGGCGTTGACGGCTCCTCGACATAGCCCAACGGATACGGCGACGGATGCCTGTGGCCGTACCGCGACGGGGCCACGTACCTTCGTGGCCCCGCATGGATGCTGCCAAGACCGGGCAGAGCCTCAGCTGCCGCGTGCGCTGCGCGCCAACCCCAGGCGCAGCAGGCCGGCGTTGATCCGATCACCAAACGTGGCGGGGTGTTCCAGTCCCATCCGCTGCAGGTACATCGCATCGTTGTCGGCCGCCGGTTGGCGCAGTGCTGCCAGCACCGTGCGCAGTTTGCCCATCGGCGTGGCCGTCGCCGATTTCAGCCAACCCAAGGCGCGCAGAAGATCCTGCTCGACGGCGTCGAAATCGCTGCCCAGCGGGTAGTCGGGCAAGCTGCCATCCGCACGGAACGGGGCCAAGGCCGCACGCAGCACCTCGGCGCGGTTCTGTTGCCACTGCGCGGGCGCAACGAAGTTGGGCGCGAGCTTCTTCGAGGCCTTGGCCTGGTCCAGCAGCGCCGGCTGGAATGCCGAATCGGTGATGGCGGCCATGGCGGTGACGCAGTCCTCATCGGTCTTGCCGCGCAGGTCGGCGATGCCATATTCGTTGACGAACACATCGCGCAGATGGCGCGGGATGGTGGTGTGGCCATAGTTCCAACGCACATTGGATTGCGCTTTTCCATCATCTTCGCGCAGCGCACGGAACATCAGGATGCTGCGCGCATCGGGCAGGGCGTGCGCCATCGCCACGAAGTTGTACTGGCCACCAACGCCGGACACCACGCGGCCGTCTTCCAGCGCATCGGAGGCGGCTGCGCCGAGTGCGCTGGCAATCATGCAGGAGTTGAAGAAGCGGGCATCGCGGCGCTGCAGTCGCTCCAGCGCTTCGTTGCCGCCGTACAGCTGGTTGATCTCGCTGATGCGGCGCATGCCGATGGCGCTGCGTTCGGCCTCGAGCAGCTTGCACAGCCAGTCGTAGAACTCGGGTGAGCCCAGGTAGAAGGCGCCGTGCAGGTATTCGCCTTCGCGCGCGAGGCGGGCCCGGTCGCCGTTGCTGGCGGTGCCGTCGGCAAGGCGCTGCATCAGGCCCAGGTCGTCATGCACCTTGCGCCAGATCACGCCGGTCTGCACCAGCTTGCGGAAACCTTCGTTGAGCATTTCGCTGCAGCCGTACAGGCCGATTTCAAACGGCCCCAGGCCGCCGGCTTCGCGCACCAGCGGGTGTTCGGCAAGCTGTGGATCCAGCGCATGCAGAATCTGCCGATAACGTGCGTTGTCGGTATGTCGCAGCACCAATGCGTGGCTGAGCGCATCGGCCAGGGTGCCGATGCCGATCTGCAGGGTGCCGCCATCGCGCACCAGGGTGCTGGCATACAGGCCGATGGCGTAGTCGGCATCGCTGACCGGCTGCCGTGGCAGGCCGAACAGCTGCGGATAGGGGCCGGGCGGGGTGATGACCAGATCGAAGAAATCCGGATCGACCGCAGCGGTTCCACCCAGCCACGGCAGTTGTGGGTCAATCTCGGCAATCAGCAGGGGCTTGGGCAGGCCGCGTGCGGCGATGGCATCCAGCGTGTCCTGGGTGATGTCGTTGTTGCACGACAGCGACAGCTGGTTGCTGCCTTCGCGCCAGGCGACTTTCTGCACGATGGCATTGGGCGCGCGCTGGGCCACCGCATCGGCGGCATGCGTGTAGTTCAGGCTGGTGTAGTAGCGCTGCGCCTGCGTCGAACGCAGCAGCGCGCCGGACTGCATGTAGAACTCTTCCACCTGCACGTGGTCCGGCAGGGCATCGCGGGCGATCGCGTCGGAATAGGCCAGGCGCGGAAAGTCGTTGCCGAAGTGGCGTTCCACGAACGGGCGCATGAAGCGCGCTTCCAGGCCATCGCCTTTGGCCTGTGGCGGGTTCAGCGACAGCGCGGTGTACAGCTGCAGTGGTCGCGCGGGGTCATGCTCGATGCGCGCGTACAAGGCATTGAGCAAACGGTGTGGTTTGCCCAGCGCCAGTGGGGCGCCGATGCGCAGGGGGCCCTGGATGTTGTTCAGCAGCCAATCCACGGCGGCATCGAGGTCGGTCACGTGATGGGGCATGGTGTCCGGTGTTTGCGGGGGTGACGGCATTACACCATGGTGCTGCTGAATCACCTGAAGGGGTCTTGACAGGCTGTTCGTTTACTCGTGTAATCGAAAAAAATTACAGGCGTAAACGATGGTCAGGATAAGCGAAGCCGAGGCCGTGGTGATGGAGGTGTTGTGGGGGCAGCACCCGCTGTCTGCAGAGGAGGTGATCGCGCGCCTGCCCGATGGCAATGAATGGGCCGAGGCCACGGTCAAGACCCTGCTCAACCGCCTGCTCAACAAGGGTGCCATCAGTGCCAGCAAGGACGGCCGGCGTTTTCTGTATGCGCCGCTGGTGCAGCGCGAGGCTTGGGTACTGGAGGAAAGCAGCAGCCTGATCGAACGCTTGTTCGACGGCCGGGTCGCGCCTTTGGTAGCGCATTTCAGCCAGAACCAACGGCTCAGCCGTGACGACGTGGCCGAGCTGCGCAAACTGCTGGAGGGGCTTGATGATGACCAGCACTGAGATCCTGGCACTGCTGCTCAAGACAACCTTGGCCAGCAGTGCCGCGGTTGCGTTGGTGCTTATCCTGCGCCAGCCGCTGCGGTACTGGCTCGGCGCAAGCGCTGCGTATCTGCTTTGGGTGTTGTTGCCGGTAGTGCTGCTGGCGGTGTTGCTGCCTGCGCCGCAGGTCGCGGCGGTGCCGATGCGGGTCAGCGAGGTGGCGGTGCAGGTCGGGCAAGCAGTGGTTGCCGGTCCCGCGGTGATAGCGCATTGGCCGCTGTGGCTGTGCTGCGCATGGTTGAGCGGAGTACTGCTGATGGCATTGCGTTTGTATCGGCAGCAGCGGAATTTCCAGCGCGGATTGGGGCAGCTCAGCCAGCGCGATGATGGTCTGTGGCAGGCGCAGACGGTGGCGGGGTTGCCTGCGGCGATGGGCTTGCTGCGCCCGCGGATCGTGCTGCCGGCCGGTTTCGAAGCGCGCTACCTGCCGATCGAGCAGCAGTTGGTGCTGCTGCATGAGCGCGTGCATCTGCAGCGCGGCGACATCGCGATCAACGCCTTGTTGGCGCTGCTGCAGTGCCTGTACTGGTTCAACCCGCTGTTGTTGTACGCGTTGCGTTGTTGCCGCGAAGACCAGGAATTGTCCTGCGATGAACGTGTGATTGCCCGGGTCTCGGGTGCACGCCGCAGTTACGGCGAGGCCATGCTCAAGACCGGGCTGGCCGCGTCCCCTCTGCCGGTGGGGTGTCACTGGCAGAACCATCATCCATTGAAGGAGCGTATTGCCATGTTGAAGCGTCCCGTACCGGGCAGGAAGCAGTGGTGTGCCATGTTGGTGCTGTCCTTGGGCTTGACGACTGGCGTTGGCTATACCGCCTGGGCCGCGCAGCCGGGAAAGGCGGTGTCCACCTCCACGTCGACATCGTCTTCTGCTTCATCCACGTCCACAACGACCGGCAAGGGCACGGTGTATGCAACCTTCGTGGAGGCAACGCTGGAAGGCACCAAGCAGCGCTTCGAGTTGCAGCAATCGGCAGGCACGCCGTTCTCTTTCAGCGCCAGCTCGGACAAGGGCGTGCAGTGGGCCGCAGAGTTCACCCTGCAGCCTGCCGCCGACGGCATGCTTACGCTCAAAGGCACGTTGAAGGCGAATGGGGATCTGATCTCGTCGCCGACCCTGCTGATCAAGCCCGATGCGGCGGCAGGCATCGAAGTGTCCACTGCTGACGGGCGCTCGACCTGGGTGCTGGAGCTGCGGTCGGTCGCCCTGGCCGGCGGCGATCCGGCCATCGTATCGGCAGCATCCGGCAACGCAGGGCAGCTTGCCTTGCCGGATGCCGGGCGGATGCCACCGCCCAGCTATCCGCGCGATGCGGTGGACAGTCGCACCACCGGCAAGGTGGTGTTGCGTATCGCGGTGGACGCCGAAGGCCGAGCGACCGACGTGGTCGTTACCGAGGCGTATCCCAAAGGTGTTTTCGAGGCGACCTCGATTGCCGCTGCAAGGCAGTGGCGGTTCACACCGGCGATGAAGGACGGCAAACCGGTTGCCGGCGTCATCAAAGTACCGATCTCGTTTGATATGGATGATGAAGAAATGCGTTACTCCGAAACCCCGAGCAGGGGCTGAGATGCGCAGGCAGGTCGTGGTGCTCAGCGCACTGATGCTTGCCGGCTGTGCGACACAGACGGCGAAAGAGCAGGTGGGCAGCAGTTTCAACCTCAACCAGCACCGGCAGGTGCTGGCGCCCGAGTCTTTCGGTGGTGCGGGCGAAATACAGCCCTATCAGTTGGCCGCCACGGAAAGCTTCCGCATGCCGGTTGCGATAAGGGATGCTGATCCGGTGTTGCCGTCGGCGTACGCCAAGCGTTCGTTGGCTGCCATCACGGTGTGTGTAAACGTCATCCTAGATGCGCAGGGGCGGGTGGAACGTAGCACGCCACTGTTGGCGCACTCGGCCTGCGGCGCGGGAAGCGATGCGGCTAACGAGGGTCTGCTACAAGCTGCGCTGACAGCCACCTCCGGGTGGTTGTTCGAACCGGCTGCGGTCTGTCATTACCCTGCCGGTGTGCAGGCGCCGTTGAACGGGGATTGCACACATGCCGCACGCATCGAGCTGGTGCCGGTAACCCTGCCCTATGCCTTCACCTTCGAAGTGGTGAGGGCAGGGCAGTGGTTCGCCGCGAGGACAGCTTGAACTGAGTACACGCCTGCTCGGTAGCAGGCGCGTTGAGCGCTCAGGGCGTGTCGAGCAGCTGGTTCAACAACGCCGCCAGCTGTTCACCGCCGAGCCGCAGCTGGGTCTCGGCAACCGGCTCCCAGGTGGCGGTATAGCGTTCGTCGATCTTGTGACCGCTCGGGTACAAACCGGTGCGCATGGCGATGCGGCAGCTCTGCTCGGCCCATGCGGCCGGGGCGCGCTGCAGGTCCGGTGCGCGCAGGCGGCCCGGCGACGGCAGTGCCTGCAGGCGTTGCAGGAACTGGTCGTCGTTCAACTGCAGCGTGTAGAACATGCCGCTGTCCCAGACCGAATGCAGGTTGGTGCCGCGGCCGTTGAACTGCAGCTGGTAGGTGTTGCCGCCACGGTCATGGCCGTAGCCGGCGTGCAGCGGCTGATGCAGATCACCGACCAGATGGACCACGAACTTGAGCGCCTGCAGGCGTTCGCCGTCGCTGAGCTCGCGGTTGGCCAGCAGCGTGCTTTGCTGCTGCAGGGCGCCCACCACGCAGTTGCCGTCGGTGCAGTGCTTTGGCGGTGAAAACGCGCAGTCATCCTCGGCCATGTTGACGTAGTGCCAGCCGGCCGAACGCTTGCCCAGGTCGGGGTCGTTGCTGCGCAGCTGGTCAGCCCAGGGCGCGATGCTGCTGAGGCTGGCACCGGGTTCGGCGGCCAGCAGGCGGTCAATCTCGGCCTTGGTGGCAGGGTGAAGGTTGGGTTCGGCAATGCGCGCGACCAGGCGGTGGCCTTGTGCACCCCATGCCAGGGCCTGGGCGGGGATCAATGCGGAAACAGCGAGGGTGATGCCAACGGCGGGCAACAGGAGGCGGTGGAGCTTGTTCATGCCGCCATTCTAACGGCTGCAACGCGCTCAGCTGCGTGCCGCACAAGGCGAAACACGCCCCCGGCTGTAGCCGGGGACGTGCGCGCTGGGGGAGGGGAATGCCTGCCTTCCCGGCAATGGCCGCAGGGCTCAGAACTTGAAGACGTACGCCACGCCGTACACCAGCGGATCGATCTTGGCGGTGCCGAGCGAATTGCCGTTGACCTTCACCTTGGTGTCGATATCGGCCCAGCGCATGTCAACGCGCAGCGCGCCCTTGTCACTGACCGCGAAATCCAGGCCTGCATGCGCGGCCAGGCCCCAGGAGTCTTCCAGCTTCAGCTTGGTGCCAGCCAGCGCGCCCGTGCTGTCGGTGCTGAAGAACTTGGTGTAGTTCACGCCCAGGCCGACGAACGGGGTGACCTTGCTGCTGTTGGTGAAGTGGTACTGCAGCGAGACCACCGGCGGCAGCTGCTTGGTTTCGCCGACCTTGCCGACACCGTTGATGCTGATGTCGTGCTTGAACGGCAGCGCTGCCAGCACTTCGATACCAATGTTGTCGGCGACGAAGTATTCGAAGGTGACGGTCGGCTTGACGTCGCTGTCGACCTTGGTGGGCAGCTTGCCCAGGCCCAGCGGGGCACCGTTCAGATCGCCGGCATCGGACTTCGGGTCAACGGCATGGACGCCGACGCCCAAGGTCCAGTCGCCCTTGGATTGGGCCACGGCGGGGGCGGCGGCAGCCAGTGCCACGGCGGCGGCCATACCGGAGAGCAGCAGGGCGGAGGTCTTGCGCATGTGTGATTCCATTGCTTGGTGGAGGTGGCCCCAGTGTCGGGACCGGGCCGCCGGGGCGCCTTGATCCTGATCAAACAGGCGTTTGTGCTCAGCTGGCGCTCAGCTGCAGGCGGTGCCCGGGCGGCCACGGGGTGGGCAGCTGTCCTGTTAGAATGGCGGCCCCTTTCCACCCCCGCCGCAACGGCTTTGCGGCTGCAGGAGCTTGTGAACATGGCAATCAAGGTCGGCATCAACGGTTTCGGTCGCATCGGGCGCAATGTGTTGCGTTCGGCAGTGTTGAACTTCGGCAATGACATCGAGATCGTGGCCATCAACGATCTGCTGGAGCCGGACTATCTGGCCTACATGCTCAAGTACGACTCGGTGCACGGCCGTTTCAAGGCTGATGTGGAAGTGTCGGGCAGCGACCTGCTGGTCAACGGCAAGAAGATCCGCCTGACCCAGGAACGCGATCCGGCCAACCTGAAGTGGGACGAAGTGGGCGTGGACGTGGTGATCGAATCCACCGGCCTGTTCCTGACCAAGGAAACCGCGCAGAAGCATCTGGATGCCGGCGCCAAGAAGGTGATCCTGTCGGCCCCGTCCAAGGACGACACGCCGATGTTCGTGTTCGGCGTGAACCACAAGACCTACGCCGGCCAGAGCATCGTCTCCAACGCCTCGTGCACCACCAACTGCCTGGCCCCGCTGGCCAAGGTCATCAACGACAAGTGGGGCATCAAGCGCGGCCTGATGACCACCGTGCATGCGGCTACCGCTACCCAGAAGACCGTTGATGGCCCGTCCAACAAGGATTGGCGCGGCGGCCGCGGCATCCTGGAAAACATCATTCCGTCCTCCACCGGCGCCGCCAAGGCTGTTGGCGTGGTGATCCCGGAATTGAACAAGAAGCTGACCGGCATGAGCTTCCGCGTGCCGACCTCGGACGTGTCGGTGGTCGACCTCACCGTCGAGCTGGAAAAGGAAGCCACCTACGCTGAAATCTGCGCCGAAGTGAAGGCACAGAGCGAAGGCGCGCTGAAGGGCATCCTCGGTTACACCGAAGACAAGGTAGTTGCCACCGACTTCCGTGGCGAGACCCACACCTCCGTGTTCGATGCCGAAGCCGGCATCGCCCTGGACAGCACCTTCGTCAAGCTGGTCAGCTGGTACGACAACGAGTGGGGCTATTCCAACAAGTGCCTGGAAATGGTGCGCGTCGTCGCCGCCTGATCCACGCGGTAAGTAGCAAACAAAAAGGGCGCCGCGAGGCGCCCTTTCTGCGTTTGAAGCCCTCCCTTTCGCCGCAGGCGAAGGGGAGGGTTGGGAGGGGTGCTTTCAGCAGTTTGGTAGCCCGGGTAAGCGCAGCGCATCCGGGGCATCGCACGAAGATCATTGCCGTAAGCTCTCCAAGCAGCAGGAAATCCCGGGTGCGCTGCGCTTACCCGGGCTACCCGGTCATCCTGCCGATGCGGATCCCTGCTGCGACGGCGGCTCGTCGATCACCTCACTACCCGGGTGCCTGGCAAAGCGCCCCTGCGTGGCCGGATGCACCGGCCCATGGCCGGACCAGGGCCAGCCACCAAACTGGGTGCGCCCATAATCGCGGCGCGCCTGCTCGATCTCCTCGGCGCTGTTCATCACGAACGGGCCATAGGCCACGACCGGCTCGGCAATCGGCACGCCCTGCAGCAGTAGGATCCGCACCACCCCGTCGCCGCCGTTGTGCAGGGGCAGGGTACTGCTCGCTGCCACTTCCAACAGGCGGGGTTGGGCGATGGCGGTGCCGTCCACCTGCAACTGCCTGCCATCGTGGAAGTACAGCGTGCGCCGTGCGCCCGGCCTGCTGGCCGCCGGCAAGGTCAAGGAAGCGCCTGGCTGCAGGGTGATCTGCCACACCGCCAGGTCGGCATCCGGGTCGGCTGCCCACGAGTTGCGGGCCGGTGCCAGCGGAGCGATCTCGGCCTGCGCGTCTTCCTGTGGCCGGTAGCGGCCGGCAATCACATTCACTTCGGCGCCGTCGCTGCGGTACTTGGGAATGTTCTGCGCCCACAGCATCACGAATTCCGGATCGGCCATCTTGCTGCGCGCCGGCAGGTTCAGCCATATCTGGTACAGCTCCAGCGGATTGGCCTGCTCGCGCGAGCGCAGCGGGAACATCTCCGAATGCTGGATGCCGCGGCCGGCGGTGAGCCATTGCACGTCACCTTCGCCGTAGCGGGCCGTGGCACCGAGCGAATCGGCGTGGTCTACCACGCCCTGCGGCACGATGGTGATGGTTTCAAAGCCACGGTGCGGATGCGCCGGGAAACCGGGCACGTTGACGCCGTGGTACATGCTGAAACCGTCCTTGCCACTGAAATCCGAGCCCAGCTCGCGGCCGCCGAGCAGGCGCATGTCCACTGCCTGGTCGGCGGTGGCCGGCGGGAACTGGTCCAGATGGTAGGCGCAGAACAGGAACGGATCGGTGCCCGGCCACGGGTGGCCCAGCGGTTCGTTGCGGAGGATCAGGTCGGACATCGGTGACTCCTTGGCCTGGGTGGGGCGGCGCGCCAGCGGGCTGGCGCCCGGCTGCGTGGACATGCTCTATTGATGGGTGCGCGGTTCTACGCCACAAGGAGGCACGCCGATGGCAGCAACTCACACCGGTGATACTGGGCCGAACGAAGGTGAAGACGCGGCGTATTGCAGGCAGGTCCGCTCGTTGCTGGACCGTGTGGGCGAGAAATGGAGCCTGCTGGCGGTGATTGCGCTGCGTGGCCAATCGCGCCGTTTCAACCAGCTGCGGCGCGAGCTGAGTGGGGTCTCGCCACGCATGCTGGCGCGGTCGCTGCGGGGGCTGGAGCGCGATGGGCTGGTCAGCCGGCAGGTGTACCCGACCGTGCCGCCGCAGGTGGACTACGCCTTGACCGCGCTTGGCCAGTCGCTGCTGCAGCCGGTGGACGCCCTGCTGGAATGGGCGTGGGCGCACCAGCCGCAGATGGACCAGGCGCGTTCCGATTTCGATGCGCACCAGCAGGACCCGGATGACGCGCTGCCGTAGCGGGGATTGGGCCGGGCTGACCTTGCGTTTTCAGGGGACGCCGATAAGGTGATGCAGCACGTTCAGGTGCACAAGGATGACGGATGGACGACAGTTGGGTGTTGTTGATAGTCCTGTTGGTGCTGGCTGCGTTGGCAGTACCGGTATTGCTGGTGGCAGCGTTGGTATCGGTGTCCTCGCTGAAGCGCCGCGTGGCCGTGCTGGAAGCGCGTCTGGATGCTGGCGACACCGAAGCCGTACCGCGCGCGCCGCGCGCCGAACCCGTCCAACCCTACGCCTGGCGGGAGCCGGAGCAGAATCCGGACGATTCCGTTGCCGTGGCGGAGGCCGCTGCGCCGGTCTCACCGGCTGACGTCGCGCCGGTCGCCGCTGCAGCCGCCCCGCCGCCACTCCCGCCCCGGCCAGCGCCGCTCGATCCGCTGGATCCCTTGGCGGTCGCGCCGCGCTCCCCGCTTCCGGCGCGCCGTGAGCCAGCCCCCGAACAGACCTGGACGCCTGCGCCACCGGCCGAACCCAATGTCATCGAACGGGCGCTTGCCTATGCCAAGCAATGGCTGACCAGCGGCAATGTGCCGGTCAAGGTCGGCATGTTGGTGCTGCTGGCCGGTGTCGCCGCCCTGCTGAAGTACGCCAGCGACCAAGGCTGGTTCGTGGTGCCGCCGAGCCTGCGTCTGGCCGGCATCAGCGCCGCCGCGCTGGCCGGCCTGGTGTTCGCCTGGCGCAAGCGCGAGAGCCACCGCAGCTTCGCCTTGGCGACGCAGGGCGGCATGATCGGCATCCTGTTGCTGGTGGTGTTTTCGGCCTGCAAAAATTACGGAATGATCGGCGTCGCGCCGGCGTTCGCGCTGAGTGTGGTGCTGATTGCCGGCCTGTCGGTGATGGCGGTGCTGCAGGAGAGCCGGACCCTGGCCATCCTCGGCGTGCTGGCCGGCTTCATGGCACCGATCTGGTTGTCGGACGGCAGCGGCAACCATGTCGCCCTGTTCTCGTACTACGCCCTGCTCAACGTCGGCATCTTCGCCATTGCCTGGGTGCGGCCGTGGCGCATCCTCAACCTGCTGGGCTTCGTCTTTACCTGGGGCATTGGTACCGGCTGGGGCGTGCTGGACTACGCGCCGGCCAAGTTCAACAGCACCGAGCCCTTCCTGGTGCTGTTCTTCGCGTTCTATCTGCTGTTGCCGTTGCTGTATGCACGCAAGGCTCCGACCACGGGCAGCGCGCGGATCGATGGCTGCCTGCTGTTCGGCACGCCGTTGATCGCGTTCTCACTGCAGGCGGCGCTGTTGCAGGGCGATCGCATGCCGCTGGCCCTGTGTGCGCTGGGTGTGGCGGTGCTGTACGCCGTGCTGGCGCGCGCACTGATCAACAACGAACGCATGAATGTGCTGGCGCGCGGCTACGCCATTCTCGCGGTGGGTTTCGCCACCCTGGCGGTACCGTTGGCCTTGTCGGCCAAGGCAACGGCATCGGTGTTCGCGCTGGAAGGTGCCGGCCTGGTATGGCTGGGCCTGACCCAGGACCGCCGCCTGGCCCGCTGGACCGGCATTGGCCTGCAGCTGGCGGCTGCTGCGGCGCTGGCGTTCGGCGTATCGGGCAGCCATTTCAGCGCAACAACCGCCATTGCCAACGCTGCCTTCATGGGCGCCTTGTTGATTGCCGTGGCTGGCTTTGCAACCGCCTGGTGGTACCGCGCCGCGGGCAACCAGCAGCTTGCGACCGTGGCTTACCTGTGGGCGCTGGCCTGGTGGCTGGGCAACGTGATCATGGAGATAGGTGATTTCGTTGAAGTCGGCAGCCGCCTGCATGCAGTGTTGCTGTTGCTGGGCGTCACCGCGTGGGTGGCCGCCGAAGTGCAGCGCCGTGCACCGGCCTTGGCGCTTTCGTTGACGACGCTGGGCGGCTTTGTCATGGCCTTTCCAATCGCCTTCCTGCAGGTGTCCGAGTACGGCCAGCCGTTCGCCGGCCATGGGGCATGGGCATGGGCGCTGTTTGCCGCACTGGGTGTGCGCAGCCTGATGTGCCTGCGTGCAGGCAGCGGCACGGTGGCGGGATTGGCGCAGCTTGCCTGGTGGCTGCTGTGGCCGACGGTATTGTCGTTGCTGGCCTGGCATGTCGGCGCGCGCTTCGACCTGGCCGAAGGCTGGGTAGGCATGCTGCTGGCATTGCCGTGGCTGCTGTTGGCGGTGCTGTCGATGTATCGCTGGGCCTGGCTGTCGCAGCCCTTGGGTGATGCTTTTGCGCGCTATCGCCTCGCCTTGCAGATGGCCGTGTTCGGGGTACTTGGGCTGTGGTGGCTGGCATCGCTGGCCAGTGCGGGCACGGCCGCGCCGCTGCCGTGGATCGTGGTGTTCAACCCGTTGGAGCTGGCCGAGATCGCAGCGCTGGTGCTGCTGGTCATGCGTCTGCGCCAGAACGGCGCTGCAGCGGTGCTGCCAATGCAGCTGGTGGCGACGGCGCTGGCCGCATTCGTGCTGGTGACGGTGATGACACTGCGCGGCGTGCACCACTGGGGTGATGTGTGGTGGAACGGCAACCTGCTCGACAGCAAGTTGGCACAGACCAGCCTGACCGTGGTCTGGAGCCTGCTCGGTGTTATGGGCTGGATCAGTGGCTCGCGGCGCGGGCAATGGGGGCTGTGGCTGGCCGGCGCCATCCTGATGAGCGTGGTGCTCGCCAAACTGCTGCTGATCGATCGAGGCAACCTGGGCGATCTGCTCGGTATCGGCGCCTTCATCGCCTATGGTTTGCTGTGCACCCTGGTGGGCTGGTTGGCGCCGGCGCCACCGCGGCGTGCAACAGCGGCAACAGACAACAAGGAAACATCCGCATGATCAAACGCCTGCTGGTAATGGCCCTGCTGCCGCTCAGTGCCCACGCGGCCGACGACTTTGCCCGGCAATGGCCGCTGCAGTTGTCGCAGCCCGAGGCCGGTGCCTATCGCGTGCCGCTGGATTCAACGGTGTACGCGGCGGTGCATTGGCGCGACCTGCGCGATGTACTGGTGATCGATGCCGATGGCAAGCCGGTGGCAAGCGCGGTATATGCCGCAGCGACACCGCTGGGCGGCGCAGTGCGCACCGCGCCGTTGCAATGGTTTGCATTGCCAGCGGCCAGCGCGGCGGGCGACGATGACCTGAGCGTGGTGGTGCAGCGCGATACCGCCGGCAAGGTGATCTCCATCCGCAACCTGGTAGGCACGGCGCCTGCGGCAACCGCAGCCGACCCGGTATGGCTGATCGATCTGGGCGATGAAGCAGGCAAGCTGCACAAGCTGCTGGTGGACTGGAGCGACACGGCGGCCTCGCTGGATCTGGGCTACCGGTTGGAAGGCAGCGATGACCTGCGCGGCTGGCAGGTGCTGGACCCACAGGTGCGGCTGGTGCAGCTGCGCAACCAGGGCAATGAGCTGCGCAGCAACAGCATTCCGGTTGAATCGAGCCTGCGCTATCTCCGTCTGGTGCCGCTGCAGCGTAGCGGTGCGCCGCCGTTGCAGGGCTTGCGCGGTGAGTTCGCCGACGTGGTTGAAGCCGGCGACTGGCAGTGGCAGGAATTACAGGCCGCGGCAGGCGGCAATGGCAAGGATGGTTACCTGTATCGCCTGCAGGGGCGGTTCCCGGTGCAGCGGCTGGATGTGTTGATGCCGGCCAACAGCGCGGTGAGCTGGACGGTCTCCAGCCGCGATGAGGATCGGGCCCGGGCCGCCGACGGCGAACCTGTCTGGCAGACCCTGACCAGCGGCTGGAATGCGTGGAACCTGACACAGGCCGGTCGGCAGCAGCGTTCAGCGCCGCTGGAAACCTCGGGCATCATCGATGATCGGCAATGGCGCCTGCAGGCCGAACCGGGTGCGGTACCTGCCGCTGCGCCTGTGCTGCGGCTGGGCTATCGCCCGGGCAGCGTGGTGTTTCTTGCACAGGGCAAGCCGCCTTACCTGCTGGTTGCCGGCAGCGCGGATGAAGGCAAGGCGCAGGCCGCGCTCGAGCCGATGCTGGCGGCATTGCGTACACACAACGGTGCGCAGTGGCAGCCGGCCGCGGCAAGCCTGGGCGCCGGTGCGCAGCGCGCCGGCGATGCGGCCTACCAGCAGCCCGAAGCGCCGCGCGACTGGAAGAACGTGGTGTTGTGGCTGGTGCTGGTGTTGGGTGCAGCAGCGGTGGCGGGTTTTGCTTTCAGCTTGATTCGAAGCAGCCGCACGGACAAAAGCGAACCATGATGTAGTGCCGAGCCATGCTCGGCAGGGGCTTGCCCAAAAATCCGCATGTAGGAGCGGCGTAAGCCGCGAAGCTGATGCGAAGAAGCCGGGCAAGGTGTGTGCAATTGCAATCGGGTCAGGCTGCTGGGGCACTGCTTGTTTCGCGGCTTACGCCGCTCCTACACGCTTGGGTTTGCTGGTAAAGCCTCAGCCGAGCATGGCTTGGCTCTACAGATTGAAATCCTTGCTCAGTAGGCCGTACATGGTGCTGTCGCAGATTTGGACAGACGCGGGTGGGGGCGAACGACGCCTACTTCAAATGCTATGGAGCTTTCGTCAATGCGCCGATGAAAATCCTGCGCAGTTATCGATCATCGTTCGGGAAGTCGGATTGAACGAGGAATTCGAATAGCAGGGAACCTCAATGTAGTGCCGAGCCATGCTCGGCAGGGGGCTTGCCCAAAAATCCGCATGTAGGAGCGGCGTCAGCCGCGAAGCTGATGCGAGTAAATTGGGAAAGGCGTGTGCAATTGCAATTGGGTAAGGCCGCTGGGGCACTGCTTGCTTCGCGGCTTACGCCGCTCCTACACGCTTGGTTTACAGGTAAGGCCTCAGCCGAGCATGGCTCGGCTCTACGGTTTGAAGTCCTTGCTCAGCAGGCCGTACATGGCGCTGTCGCAGATTTCGTCGTTCACGTTCCAACGTTCGCGGAACACGCCTTCGTGGATGAAGCCCAGCCCTTCCACCAGACGGCGGGAGGGCTGGTTGCGTGGATCGATGTCGGCTTCGATGCGGCGCAGCCGCAGTTGGTTGAACGCGTAAGCTAGGATCAGCCGCAGGGCTTCGCTGGCCAGGCCGCGGCCCTGCCAGTCGGGATGCAGGCTGTAACCAATTTCCGCGCGGCCCTGTGGGAGGTCGATGGCGAACAGCACACCGCTGCCGATCAGCAGGTCGGTGCTGGCATCGGCAATGGCCCAGATCAGGATGTCCAGCTCGCGACGCTGGCGCTGGATATCGGCAATCTTCTGCTCAGCCTGCTGCAATTCGGTCCAGGCCGGGTAGCTCCAGTAGCGCATTACCTGTGGGTCGCTGTGGATGGCAAACAGCGCCGGGGCGTCGTCAGCACGGACTTCGCGCAGGTGCAGGCGGGGACTGGACAGCTCGGGTTGTGGCAGGCGTGGCGACATCCATTTCACCTTGGGTTTGCCCCGCTAGGCAGGGCGGGCGAGAATTGCGGTTTCCCCATACTGCGGAGCTGATCCTGCCATGTCCATCGTTCGCATGACCGACCTCGACCTTTCCGGCAAGCGCGTACTGATCCGCCAGGATCTGAACGTGCCGATCGATGAGAGCGGCAAGATCACCTCCGAGCAGCGCATCACCGCGTCGCTGCCGACCCTGAAGCTGGCGCTTGAGGCCGGTGCGGCCGTGCTGGTCACCTCGCACCTGGGCCGCCCCAAGGAAGGCGTGTGGACCGAGGCCGATTCGCTGGCACCGGTGGCCAAGCGCCTGTCCGAGCTGCTGGGCGTGGATGTGCCGCTGGTCAAGGATTGGGTGGACGGCGTGGACCTGGCCCTGGGCCAGATCGTGCTGCTGGAAAACTGCCGCATGAACGTGGGCGAGGGCAAGGACGACGAGGCGCTGTCGAAGAAGTACGCGGCGCTGTGCGATGTGTTCGTGATGGATGCCTTCGGCACCGCGCACCGCGCCCAGGCCTCCACTCATGGCGTGATCCGCTTCGCCCCGGTCGCCGCGGGTGGTCCGCTGCTGATGGCCGAGCTGGATGCGCTGGACAAGGCGCTGGCCAACCCGGCGCGGCCGCTGCTGGCCATCGTTGCCGGTTCCAAGGTCTCCACCAAGCTGGAGCTGCTGTCCAGCCTGGTCAGCAAGGTGGATCAGTTGATCGTCGGCGGCGGCATCGCCAATACCTTCATCGCTGCCGAAGGGCATGGCGTGGGCAAGTCGCTGGTCGAGAACGATCTGCTCGATACCGCCCGCAAGATCGATGCCGATGCCAAGGCGCGCGGCGCCGAAATCCCGCTGCCGACCGACGTGGTCGTGGCCCCGGCCTTTGCCGCCGATGCACCGGCCACGGTCAAGGCGGTGGACGCGGTAACTGCCGACGACATGATCCTCGATATCGGCCCGCAGACAGCTGCCCAGTACGCCGAACTGATCGCCAAGGCCGGCACCGTGGTGTGGAACGGCCCGGTCGGCGTGTTCGAGTTCGACGCCTTCGGCAAGGGCACCGAAGCGCTGGCCAAGGCCATTGCAAGCTCCAATGCATTCTCCATCGCCGGTGGTGGTGACACCCTGGCCGCAGTCGACAAGTACGGCATCGCCAAGCAGGTGAGCTACATCTCCACCGGCGGCGGTGCGTTCCTGGAGTTCCTGGAAGGCAAGACCTTGCCGGCGGTGGCAGCGCTGGAGGCTCGCGGCAAGTGAGGGCGCCCTCACGAACCTGTTGCGTTCGATCTGTGCCCCGCGTGCGGTGCTCGCAATGTTCACGTATTCAACATGCGTTGCGCTTGCTCCGCTCCACCACGGGGCACAGCGCATCGCTCACGACGGATCGTGAGGACGTTGTATGAGCCGCGATGTCTTCTTCTTCGATCTCGACGGCACGTTGATTGATTCGGCCGTCGGCATCACCCGCTGCGTGGCCCACGCGCTGGAAAAGATGGATCAGCCGGTGCCGGGTGATGCCGAGCTGCGCAAGTGGATCGGCCCGGCGCTGCGTACCAGCTTCGCCCCGGTATTCGGCGACGCGCAGCGGGTCGAGCAGGCGGTGGAGCTGTACCGCGAACGTTTCGACGTGCTGGGCTGGCAGGAGCACGAGATCTATGCCGGCATTGGCGAGGTCGTGCAGGGCCTGCGTGCGGCCGGCCATCGTCTGGCGGTGGTCACCGCCAAGAACGAGCCACATGCGCGGCGCATCGTTGCCCATCTGCCGTTTGGCGAATGCTTCGAGGACATCATCGGCGCAACCCCGGATGGATCGCGTAGCCACAAGCCGGAGCTGATCGCCGAGGCCTTGCAGCGCTTGTCGCTGCAGCCATCGCAGTGCTGGATGATCGGTGACCGGCGCATGGATATCGAGGGGGCTCGCCACCACGGCATGCGCAATGTCGGCGTGCTGTGGGGCTTTGGTGGCCGCGAAGAGCTGCAGGCTGCCGGCGCGGGTGCCTTGGCAGCGACGCCGGCCGAACTGGCGGCGCTGCTGCGTGCGTGATTGAAGGTGTTCTGCTGGATCATGGTTCCGCTGGCCGGGGCCATGATCCAGGCAGGCCTTGAAAAAGCCGCTGCGTCATTCCCGTGCGTGCGGGAGCTGCGATCTGAAAGAGATGCAGGCAGCACACCGGGTCTGATCGCTGTGCCAGGCCCTTGTCGTCCGATGTCCTCGGCATGTCTCTACTGCCAGCGTTGATTGCTGCGAAGCAGCACAAGCTGCCCTTGGCTCAACATGCAACTGCAACACGCCGGTGTTGCACTGTCTGCGCTGCTTGATGATCACTGCAGGTCAGTTGCAGGTCTTGCGTTGTCATACCGTACGGCATGTCTGGACCGCCTGTCTTGCCTGTCTTTGGGACAGTGCAGAAAGTGTCGTATGAAATCGTATGCGACATCGTTGTCATGCAATGGATGTGCTACTTTCGGCGGTCTATCAGGGAGACCACGCACAATGATTGAACGTCAGCGCCGCACCAAGATCCTCGCCACCCTCGGGCCGGCAACCGACGCGCCGGGCGTGCTGGACGATCTGTTCCGCGCCGGCGTCAATGTTGTGCGTTTGAACTTCTCCCACGGTGATCCGTCCGGCCAGGCCAAGCGCGCTGCCGATGTACGCGCCGCCGCGCAGCGTGTCGGTGTGGAAGTGGGCATCCTGGCCGACCTGCCGGGCCCGAAGATCCGCATCGAGCGCTTTGCCGAAGGCAAGATCAAGCTCAAGGCCGGTGATCGTTTCGACCTGATCGCCAGCACCTCGGCGCCGGCTGGTGATACCAACCAGGTGGGCGTGAGCTACCTGGGCCTGCCGCAGGACGTGGCACCCGGTGACGTGCTGCTGCTCGACGACGGCCTGATGCAGTTGCAGGTTGTGGAAGTGCAGGGCGAGCGCATCATCAACACCGTGCTCAACGACGGCGTGCTGTCCGACCGCAAGGGTTTGAACAAGCAGGGCGGTGGTCTGTCGCTGGGTGCGTTGACCGAGCGCGACAAGGAACTGATCGGCATCGTCGCCAAGATCGGCGTCGACTTCATTGCCGTCTCGTTCTGCCGCAACGCGCAGGACATGAACGACGCGCGCGAAATCGCCGAGTCGCATGGCTGCTACGCCGCGCTGGTGTCCAAGATCGAACGCACCGAAGCCATCGAGAACCTGGAAGAGATCGTTGACGCCAGCGATGTGGTGATGGTGGCGCGTGGCGACCTGGGCGTGGAAATCGGCGATGCCGAACTGCCGGGCCTGCAGAAGAAGATCATCAAGGCCTCGCTGGCGCAGAACAAGGTGGTGATCACCGCCACGCAGATGCTGCAGTCCATGGTCGAAAGCCCGATCCCGACCCGCGCTGAAGTGCTGGACGTGGCCAACTCGGTCATCGACGGTACCGACGCGGTGATGCTGTCGGCTGAAACCGCGGCCGGCATGTATCCGGTCAAGGCGGTCGAGGCGATGGCCCGCATCTGCCTGGGTGCCGAGCGCCAGTTCCAGACCGAGACCGATTTCAACGCCTCGCCGCGTAACTTGGAGCGTGCTGACCAGGCCATCGCCATGGCCACCATGTTCCTGGCCCAGCACGTGGGTGTGCGCGCCATCGTGGCGATGACCGAATCCGGTGGTACCGCCCGTTACCTGTCGCGCTTCCGCGCCAAATCGCCGATCTATGCGGTCACCCGCCATGACGGCGCGCGCCGGCAGATGGCACTGATGCGCGATGTGTTCCCGATCAACTTCGACAGCCGGGGCTTCACCCCGCGTGAAGCCGCGCGCGGCAGCATCCGTCTGCTGGTCGAGTCCAATCTGCTGGAAGCCGGTGATCGCGTGGTGTTCACCAGCGGTGAGCACATGGAAACCCATGGCGCCACCAATACCCTGCGTCTGCTGGAAGTGGGCAACGACGGCCGCGCCAGCGGTCTGGGCGACCTCTAAGCAGCGCCAGCGGCAAGCCACCGCTCCGGTCATGAACTGATCGGGACGGACAGGCTTTGTCCTGACATGACAGCCTGAAACCGGTTCCAGACCTTGCGGGCAGCCAGCCGGTGAGCGTGCCGGGCTATAATCCGGGTTTTCCCGCACGCTGTCACAGGAACCTCATGAGCATCGAACTGCTGGCTGAAACCGCCCAGGCCATGGTCGCCCCGGGTAAGGGCATCATCGCCATTGACGAATCCACCGGTACGATCGCCAAGCGCTTCGCAAGCGTCGGCATCGAGAACACGGAAGAAAACCGTCGTGCCTACCGCGAACTGCTGCTGACCACGCCGCGTCTGAACGAGCACATCTCCGGTGCGATCCTGTACGACGAAACCATCCGCCAGTCGACCAAGGACGGCGTGCCGTTCGCCAAGTACATGGCCGACAACGGCATGATCCCGGGCATCAAGGTCGACAAGGGTGCACACCCGCTGGCCGGCTGCCCCGGTGAGCTGGTGACCGAAGGCCTGGACGGCCTGCGCGAGCGCCTGCAGGAGTATTACAAGCTGGGTGCACGTTTCGCCAAGTGGCGTGCGGTGATCAACATCGGCGACAACATGCCGTCGGGTACCTGCATCGAGTCCAACGCCCATGCGCTGGCCCGCTATGCCGCGCTGTGCCAGGAATGCGGCCTGGTGCCGATGGTCGAGCCGGAAGTGATCATGGACGGCGACCACGACATCGAGACCTGCTACGAAGTCACCGAAGCCACCCTGCGTTCGCTGTTCGATGCGCTGTACCAGCAGAACGTGGTGCTGGAAGGCACCATCCTGAAAGCCTCGATGGTCATCCCGGGCAAGACCTGCGACGAGCAGGTGGATGTCGAGGAAGTGGCTGAGTCCACCGTGATGTGCCTGAAGTCCACCGTGCCGGCAATCCTGCCGGGCGTGGTGTTCCTGTCTGGCGGCCAGAGCGATGAGCAGTCCACCGCTCACCTCAACGCCATGAACCAGATGGGCAACCTGCCGTGGCCGCTGAGCTTCTCCTACGGCCGCGCCATGCAGCAGGCCGCACTGAAGCTGTGGGCCAAGGACATGAAGGGCAACTACGCTGCCGCACAGAAGACCGTGTTCGAGCGCGCCAAGGAAAACGGCCAGGCTGCACAGGGCAAGTGGGAAGGCTGATAAGCCACCCCGCGTGAGTTGAACGAAACGCCGGCCAACAGCCGGCGTTTTTGTTTTTGTTTTTTTTTGTTTTTTTGTAGGAGCGGCATCAGCCGCGAAGCTGGTGGTAAACAAACCGCCAGCATGGCTGCAACTGCACAGCTGCTGGCGGCTGTTGCATTGCCAGCTTCCCGGCTCACATCGCTCCCACAACAACCAAGCCCAGCACTCCCCCTACAATCGGCATTTGTGTCTGGGAGTGAGCGCATGCATCGCAGGATCACGCTGGGGCTGTTTGCATCGATGATGGCGGTGTCCGCTCTTGCTGCGGAACCACGCGGCTTTGATGTACAGCACTACGCAACCACCCTGGATCTGGATATCGCAGCCACTCAGCTGCGCGGCGAAACCCTGGTTCACTTCAATGCAACGGCGCCGCTGAGCCAGCTGGTTCTCGATAGCGGTGAGCTGGTCATTGACGCGGCCATGCACGCGGGCGAGCCGCTGCGCTTTCAGCAAGCCGATGGAAAGCTGACCGTCGACCTCGCGCAGCCCCTGGCTGCTGGTGAGCACGCCAGCGTGCAGCTGCGTTACCACGGCAAGCCGCGCTTCGGCCTGGAGTTCGCGCCGGCGCGCAACGAGGTGTACACCGTCTTTTCCACCGACCAGTGGATGCCATCGATCAATGCGCCGGACGAGCGCGCCACCTTGCTGCTTGCGCTGCGCCTGCCCAAGGGGCTGCAGACCGCGGCCGTCGGTGATGCCTTGCCGTCACGGCAGTTGCCCGATGGCCGTATCGAGCACCGCTGGCAGCTGCGCACGCCCATGCCTGGCTATGTTTACGGCTTCGCAGCCGCGCCTTATCGGCATGTGCAGCAGTCGCATGGCACCGGCATGCTGCATTACTACGCGCTGGATCGTTCCGAGGCAGAGCTGAGCCAGCTGTTTACCGCCACCGGCGAGATGCTCGACTTCTTCGCCGAACGGGCGGGGCTGGCCTACCAAGGCGACTATCACCAGGCACTGGTGGAGCGCACCATCGGCCAGGAGATGGCGGGGCTGTCCTTGATGTCGGAGGCCTATGGAAAACAGGTGCTTGCCGATGCCAGCCAGACCGGCTTGATCGCGCACGAGGCTGCACATCAATGGTGGGGTAACCGTGTCACCTGCGCGGGTTGGGAACACTTCTGGCTCAACGAAGGTTTCGCCAACTTCATGACGGCTGCATGGCTGCAGCACAGCCAGGGCGAGGCGGCCTACCAGGCGATGGTGCAGGGCTGGGAGCAGCGCTTGCGGGCGCTGCGTGAGAAGGGTGCCGATCGGCCATTGCAGTACCCGGACTGGAACAAGCCCAGCGCTGATGATCGTGCGGTGGTCTACAAGAAGGGCGCTTACGTGCTGCACCGGCTTCGCCTGGAGCTGGGTGAGGAGATGTTCTGGCGCGGGCTGCGCCAGTACACACAGGCAAACGATGGGAAGTCGGTGGTGACAGCGGACTTCCAGAAGGCAATGGAAGCGGCGGCAGGGCGCTCGCTGCAGGCGTTCTTTGATAGCTGGGTTTATGGCGTAGGCGGTGAGCTGGGGTGATGGGCTTGCTGCTGCGAAGCGCTACTCCTCCCCCAACCCTCCGCTTGCCTGCGGCAAAGGGAGGGGGCAGAAGCGGCGGCTTGCGATCTACTCGACCTGCATGATCGGCTCCCTCTCTTTCGCGTAGCGAAGGGGAGGGTTGGGGAGGGGTAAATTTTTGCCCTGCTCTAGGCTCAAGCACAAGCGCGCAGAAGAAACCTCAATGCGCAGCCGCAAACCCACCTGCAAATGACGCCAGCACCGGTGCAGCCTGCTCCGGCGCAGGGGCTGCGCTGGCCAAGGCCTGCTGGTAGATCTTGAACGCCGCGGCGTTGTAGGCCACCAGCACGATGCGCGATGGCCGCGCATGGCTCTTCTGCCAGGTCAAGGTTTCGGTGGCGGCAATCACTGCCGCCTGATGCAGCGGGTAGCCGTACACGCCGCAACTGATTGCCGGGAAAGCAATCGATTCAAGACCCATCTGCTCGGCCAGTCGCAGCGATTGCCAATAGCAATTGGCCAGCAACGCAGCTTCATCGTGGCGACCATCGCGCCAGACCGGGCCGACGGTATGGAAGACATGCCGTGCCGGCAGATCGTGGCCGCCGGTGGCGCGCACCTCGCCAGTGGGGCAGCGCACGCCGGGTCGCAGCTCGGGCAGCTGCTCGCATTCGCGCAACAGCCCGGGGCCTGCGGCTCGATGGATGGCGCCGTCCACGCCGCCGCCGCCGAGCAGGGTTTCGTTGGCTGCGTTGACGATGACGTCAACCGCCAGTTCGGTGATGTCGCCCTGCCAAACTTCAATGTTCATGGCCGTGATCTTCCGTTGCGATGCATGAGAAAAATGTGACGGCTGCTGCCGCGCCGCCACAGCTGCAGTCTGCGCTCATGTGGTCTCACCTGGCGCGATTCACTGGCGCGGAAAAGCACGAAGGCCGCACAGGCGGCCTTCGCGTTGCTGACGGGTTAAGTAACGCGGGTTACGGAAGACCGGCCAGCCAGTCGTCGTCAGAGCCATCGTTGACGTCGGCGAACAGCGGGGTGGAGAAGTAGCGCTCGCCGGTGTCGGGCAGCATCGCCAGGATCACAGAGCCGGCCTCGGCGCTGGCGGCCACATCCAGCGCACTGGCGACAGTGGCGCCGGAGGAAATGCCGACGAAGATGCCTTCCTCGGCAGCCAGCCGCCGCGAGGTTTCAATCGCGCGTTCGTCCTGGATCGACAGCAGCTGGTCGTAGACGTTGCGGTTGAGCACTTCCGGGATGAAATCCGGGGTCCAGCCCTGGATCTTGTGCGGGCTGAAATCCTTGCCGGCCAGCAATGCGGCGCCAGCTGGTTCGGTTGCGATGATGCGGGTGTCGGGCCGGGCCAGCTTGAGTACCTCGCCGACGCCGGTCAATGTGCCACCTGTACCCCAGCCGCTGACAAAGTAGTCCAGGCGCTTGCCGGCGAAGTCGCGCAGGATCTCGGCGGCGGTGGTCTGGCGGTGATACGCCGGGTTGGCCGGGTTGGCGAACTGGCTGGCCAGGAACCAGCCGTGCTGCTGGGCCAGCTCCTTGGCCTTGCGCACCATGCCGGTGCCGCGCTCGGCGGCCGGGGTCAGGATCACCTTGGCGCCGTAGGCACGCATCAGCTTGCGGCGTTCGATGGAGAAGGTTTCCACCATGGTCGCGACGAACTTGTAGCCGCGTGCGGCAGCCACCATTGCCAGAGCGACGCCGGTATTGCCCGAGGTGGCTTCCACGATGGTATCGCCGGGCTTGATCAGGCCCTTTTTCTCGGCGTCGAGGATGATGGCCAGGGCCAGCCGGTCCTTGACCGAGCCGGCCGGGTTGAACGACTCGACCTTGACGTAGATGTCCACGCCGGCCGGCGCAAGCCGGTTGAGCTTGACCACCGGGGTATTGCCGATGGTGTCCAGAATGCTGTTGTACAGGGCCATTGAAGTCTCCGGGGAGGTGGTCAGGCGGCGTCGGCCAGTGTGGGCGTTGTCGTCTTTGCGGAAAGTGAGGAAACAGTGGGCGTTGCGTGCAGCGGCGTGGCGCCGAACCAGTTCAGTTCGTCGGCCAATGCCGCCACCTCGCCGAGGATCAGCAGTGCCGGTGACTGCACCTGGTGCTGCGAAGCGGCATCGGGCAGCTGCCTGAGCTGGCCGCTGACCACGCGCTGGTTGGCGCGCGAGCCGTTTTCGATCAGTGCAAATGGCGTGCTGGCGGGCAGCCCGGCGCCCAGCAGGTGGCTGCGGATCTGCGCCAGCGCGGCCACCCCCATGTAGAACACCAGGGTCTGCCGTGGTTGCGCCAGCGCCGGCCAATCCAGCGTATCCAGCGAATCCCGGCAGTGCGCGGTGACCAGGCGCAGTTGCTGGGCATGATCGCGGTGGGTCAACGGAATGCCGGCGTAGGCGGCGCAGGCCAGCGCCGCGGTGATGCCGGGCACCACCTCGAAGGCAATGCCGTGGGCGCGCAGGAACTGCAGTTCCTCGCCGCCGCGGCCGAATACGAAGGCATCGCCACCCTTGAGCCGCACCACGCGCTTGCCCGCACGCGCGTGCTCGAGCATCAGTGCATGAATATGTTCCTGCGCGGTGCTGTGCCCGCGCGCGGATTTGCCGACCTCGATGAAGTCCGCATCGCGGCGCGCAAGCTGCAGCACATCAGCGCTGACCAGGCGGTCATGCAGGATCACATCGGCCTGGTTGAGCGCGCGCAAGGCGTTGAGGGTGAGCAGGCCCGGGTCGCCGGAGCCGGCGCCCACCAGCACCACCGAACCGGCATGCGCCGGTGCTTCGGCCGCCATGTCCAGTAGCAACTGGGTTTCGGCCGCGATCGACTGGCGCGCGCGCAACAGCCCGAGCAGCGGGCCTTCGATCAAACGGTCGAAGAAACGGCGGCGTGCAGCCAGTTCGGGGAAACGTTCACGTATCACCCCGCGCTTGCGGCTGACCAGTTGGGCCAGTTGTCCCCAGGCCTGGTCGAACAGTTCTTCAATCTGCCGACGCACGTGACGGGCCACCATCGGCGCGCCGCCGCCGCTGGAAATGGCGATCTGCAGCGGGCCACGTTCCACCACCGCCGGCACATGGAAGCCGGACAGCGCTGCATCGTCCACCACGTTGACGAACAGGCGCCGCGCTTCGGCGGCCTCGGCGACGGCATGGTTGATGGCGGCGTCGTCGGTGGCCGCGATCACCAGCCAGATCGCCTGGTCCAGCCAGGCCGGGTCGAACCGGCCATTGAGCCAACGCACCTGGCCGGCATCGGCCAGCTGTTGCAGGCCGGGGCTCAGCGCAGGCGCCCCCACCCGGGGCAGGGCGCCGGCACGCAGCAGCGCCTCGGTTTTGCGTTCGGCCACCGCGCCCCCACCGACAACCAGCACAGCCCGACCCTTGAGGTCGGCAAATAGGGGGAACAAGGAGCTGTCCAAGGCGATGGCGGCGGCGGTCGGAATAAGGACGATGACCGTAGCGCCCGCCCTTCACGCCCGGAAATGAAAAGCACCCCGGGTCAGATAACTTTAGGTTATAAGTATTCACAGCGTTTTGGCCTACATTCTTCACAGTTCCTTACTGAAGATCTCTGCTCACCACTGCGATGACACTTACCCAACTGCGTTACCTCGTTGCTATTGCCGATGCCGAGCTGAACATCACGCTCGCCGCGACACGGGTGCATGCCACCCAGCCGGGGTTGTCCAAACAGCTCAAACAGCTTGAAGACGAGTTGGGTTTCCTGTTGTTCGTGCGAAAAGGGCGCAGCCTTGAATCGGTGACGCCGGCAGGTGAGGAAGTCATCAGCCGCGCGCGCTCGGTACTGGCCGAAGCCAACAACATCCGCACGTACGCCGCCAACCAGCGCCGTGAAAGCCATGGCCAGCTGATCCTGACCACCACCCACACGCAGGCGCGCTTCGTGCTGCCGCCGGCGGTGGCGCGCATCAAGCTGGCCTATCCGCAGGTCAGCGTGCATCTGCAGCAGGCTGCTGAAAGCGATGCACTGGATCTGCTGAGCCAGGGCGATGCGGACATCGCCATCATCAGTACCGCCGGTGGCGAGCCCAGCACTGGCATCGCGGTGCCGCTGTACCGCTGGCGCCGGCTGGTGCTGGTGCCCAAGGGGCACCCGCTGGACCGCGCCGGTGTGGCGCCGGACATGGCCGCACTGGCCAGCCATCCGCTGATCAGTTACGAGTCCTCCACGCGCATGAGTTCGTCGTTGCGGCGTGCGTTTGCCGCACTGGATCTGGAGCCGGACCTGACCCTGACCGCGCTGGACGCGGACCTGATCAAGACCTATGTGCGTACCGGCCTGGGCGTCGGCCTGTTGGCGGAAATGGCGGTGAGCGCCAACGATACCGACCTGCGCGCCTGGCCGGCCCCGCCATCCATCCCGGAATGCGTTGCCTGGGCGGTGCTGCCGCGAGATCGCGTACTGCGTGATTACGCACTGGAACTGGTGCACGTGCTTGCACCGCAGATCGACAAGCGCGATTTGCGCCGCGTGCTCGACGGCAACCAGCAGGCCGATTGGCCGGTGCCGCCGAGCTGGGAATCGTTGACACAGACGATTACGGTCTAAGCGCAGCAGATCACCGGTAGAACGGAGCCATGCTCTGCGGGGGCGTTACCGATAGATGCACACCGATCTTGTAGGAGCGGCGTAAGCCGCGAAGCTGATGCTCCATCGGGGCATAGAAATTTCTGCAGTTTCATTGGTCCCAGTTTCGCGGCTTACGCCGCTCCCACAAACCGTGGGCGCTGATGCTGTGCCGGTATGGCCTCTGCCGAGCATGGCTCGGCACTACAGGTCTTGAGTTTGCGTGCGTCTGATGGCTACTGAAGCATGGCTGTGCTCCACGGGGCGTTGCCGAGAAATGCTCACTGATCTTGTGGGAGCGGCATAAGCCGCGAAGCTGATGGTCCATCGGGGCACACGAATTTTTGCAGTTTCATTGAAGCCAGCTTCGCGGCTTATGCCGCTCCTACAACAGCCCAGGGGTTGATGGTTTGCCGGGCAAGCCCCTGCCGAGCATGGCTCGGCACTACAGGGTCTTGAGTTTGCGTGCGTCTGGTGGCTGCTGAAGCATGGCTGTGCTCCACGGGGCGTTGCCGAGAAATGCTCACCGATCTTGTAGGAGCGGCATAAGCCGCGAAGCTGATGGTCCATCGGGGCACACGAATTTTTGCAGTTTCATTGATCCCAGCTTCGCGGCTTACGCCGCTCCTACAACAGCCTGTGGTTGATGGTTTGTCGGGCAAGCCCCTGCCGAGCTTGGCTCGGCACTACGGTCTGCGTGGTGTGAATGGGGTGTGCGGCAAACGGTCGCAGTTGCGCGGCGGCTTCTGCGTTTGCCCTGCCGATAAACTGTGCTGCTCATGCGTTCGCTCCGCTTCCAATCCTTTGCACTTCTGCTGGCCTTTGCCGCTGCCCTGTTGATGGCAGTGGCACCGGTGGTCAGTCGCTGGTTGCAATCGCAGCAGCTGCCAATCCAGGGCATGGATCATGCGGTGCATGAAATCGCGATGCAGATGCCTGCGGACGGGCATGCGGAGCATCACGACATGCAACACATGCCGCACGCAGGGCATGAGGCAGTAGCGGCAGGCGAAAAGCCAGCACCTGCACCGGCCGATCCACATGCCGCCCACTGCGAGGCCTGCGATTACTGCAGCATGGCCTCGCGTCTATTGCCATGGCTGGCGGTGATGCTGGTGCTGGCACCGCTGCTGTATCGGCTTGCCCCACAATCACCGCGTAAAACCCATCACGCTGCCAGCCTGCGCTGGCCAGCGCATCCGCCGCGCGGTCCGCCGGCGCTCTCCAGCTAACGCCACCTTTCCTGTTTGCCGCGCGCAGCCTTGGGCAGCGCGTGGTCGTGTCGTATTGGAGAACTGCATGAAATCCCTTTCCCGTATGCCGGGTGCACCGGCATGCCTGTCTGTCTGTGTCTGTATCGCGTTGTTTCCTCAGCTGGCGCAAGCTGCCGAGCGTGATCTGACCAGAACTCTGGATACCCTGGTGGTCACCGCCGCAGCCCCGTCCTCGCCGCTGCAATGGGTGACCGATCCGCGTCTGCCGCGGCAACCGGTGCCGGCCAGTGATGGCGCCGATTACCTGAAAACCGTGCCCGGCTTCTCGGCCATACGCAACGGTGGCACCAATGGCGATCCGGTGCTGCGCGGCCTGTCCGGGTCACGGCTGAACATTCTCAGCAACGATGGCAACCTGATCGGCGCCTGCCCGTCGCGGATGGATAATCCGCTGTCGTATATCGCACCGGAAACCTATGACCGCCTGACCATCATCAAGGGCCCGCAGAGCGTACGTTGGGGGCCAGGTGCGTCTGCCGGTACGGTACGTTTCGAGCGCGAGAAACCGCGTTTCGACAGCCCCGGCATGGAGCTGAAAGCCAGTGCGCTGGGCGGCTCCAACAACCGCAACGATCAGATGCTGGATGCCAGCTTCGGCAGCACGCCTGGCTATGTGCGGGTCAATGGCAACCGCTCCGAGTCCGACGACTACCGCGATGGCAATGGCGATGTGGTGCCCTCGCGCTGGCGCAAGTGGAATGCCGATGCCGCCATTGGCTGGACGCCGGACGCGGATACGGTGGTTGAGCTCAGCGCCGGCCGCGGCGACGCCATCGCCCGTTATGCCGGCCGTGGCATGGATGGTGCCGCGTTCAAGCGTGACAGCTATGGGCTGCGTTTCGAACGCGACAACCTGCCCGGTGCGTGGGACAAGCTGCAGGCCAATCTGTACTACAACAACGCCGATCACCTGATGGACAACTACACGCTGCGCACGCCCAACCCGGCCAGCAGCATGCCGATGCCGATGGCGTCGAACGTGGAGCGGCGTACCACTGGCGGCCGCGTCAGCAGCGAGTGGCGTTGGCAGGATGTGGCCATCGTTGCCGGTGTGGATGCGCAGGACAGCCGCCACCGCAGCCGTAACGGCATGGGACGCAATACCTGGCGGCAATCGCCGTGGAAGCGTGATGCCGACTTCAGCAGCCAGGGGCTTTTCAGCGAGCTGACCCTGGGTGAAGGCACCGCGCAGCGTTGGATCGGCGGTCTGCGTGTGGACAAGGCGCAGGCCAAGGACAGGCGCGCCACCACCGGCATGATGAACATGCCCAATCCCATCGCCGGGCAGAAGCGCAAGGAGAATCTTGGCAGCGGCTTCCTGCGCTACGAGCGGGATCATGGCCAGGCATGGACGTGGTATGCCGGTGTCGGTCACAGCGAACGCATGCCCGACTACTGGGAATTGTTCTCGGCCAATGCGGGCCCGGCGGGTAGCGTCAATGCCTTTACCGGGGTCAAGCCGGAGAAAACCACCCAGCTCGATCTGGGTCTGCAGTTTCGCGGTGAAAAGCTCGATGCCTGGGTATCGGCGTATGCCGGGCGGCTGCAGGACTACATCCTGTTCCAGTACCGCAGCGGCGGCATGATGGGCAGCAGCACGCAGGCGCGTAATGTTGATGCACGCATTGCCGGGGCCGAAGCCGGCCTGGAATGGCGTCCGGCGCAGGCATGGAAGCTGGGCAGCACGCTGGCTTACGCCTGGGGTGAGAACCGCAGCGAGAATCGCCCGCTGCCGCAGATCCCGCCGTTGGAAGCGCGCTTGTCTGCTTCGTACGAACAGGCGCGCTGGTCGGCGGGAGCCTTGATGCGCGCGGTTACGCGGCAGAACCGGGTCGCGCTGGATGAAGGCAATGTGGTGGCGCGTGATCTGGGCCCGAGTGCGGGCTTTGCCACCTTGTCACTCAATGGCGCGTACCGGATCAATGATGGGCTGCGCGCCAGCGTGGGCGTGGACAATCTGTTTGATCGCGCCTATGCCGAGCATCTGAATCTGGCCGGCAGTGCGGATTTTGGTTTTCCTGCCGATCCGGTCCGCATCAATGAGCCGGGGCGTTCGTTCTGGTTGAAGCTGGATTACCGGTATTGAGACAACGACGCCCGCCTCGGTGAGGCGGGCGTCGAGATTGCCGCAATGCTGCTGTGGGAGCGGCGTGAGCCGCGAAGCCCTTGCTGCATCCGGTCGTGCGTGCAGTTCGATCTGGATGGTCAGCTTCGCGGCTCACGCCGCTCCTACACAGGCCCGCGCTGGCTCAGATCTCTTCGTGCAGGCCGCACTCGCGCTTCAGGCCGAAGAAGCGGGTGTCTTCCTCGCGCATGCCCGGCTCCCAGCGGCGGGTGGTGTGGAAGTCACCGATCGATACGTAACCCTGTTCCCACAGCGGGTGATAGGGCAGCTGGTGCTGCTGCAGGTAGTTCCACACATCGCGATCGTTCCAGTCGGCAATCGGGTTGACCTTGTAGCGCTCGCCACGGCGTTGCAGCACCGGCGTATTGGCGCGGCTGGCGGACTGGCTGCGGCGCAGGCCGGTGAACCAGGTGCCTACCTGCAGGTCGTCCAACGCACGCTTCATCGGCTCGACCTTGCGCAGGTTGTTGTACTGCTCGATGCCGACCACGCCCTGTTCCCACAGACGGCCATGGCGCGCCTCCATCCACGCGCGGCTGACCTGCGGGCGGTAGACCTTGAGGTTGAGCTTGAGCCGGTCGGTCAGCTCGTCGGCGAAGCGATAGGTTTCCGGGAACAGATAGCCGGTATCGATCAGGATCACCGGAATGTCCGGGCGCTGGCTGCTGAGCAGGTGCAGGGTCACCGCCGACTGTGCGCCAAAGCTCGACGACAACACATGCGCGCCAGGCGCGTTTTGCAGCGCCCAT
The DNA here is from genome assembly GCF_001700965.1 of Stenotrophomonas nitritireducens. Taxonomy (NCBI): domain Bacteria; kingdom Pseudomonadati; phylum Pseudomonadota; class Gammaproteobacteria; order Lysobacterales; family Lysobacteraceae; genus Stenotrophomonas; species Stenotrophomonas nitritireducens. The sequence continues at coordinate 1,176,674 of NZ_CP016756.1, read as the reverse complement.
GCCACACGCTGCTGCGCGTCCATGGCGTCGAGCAGCGTATTGAGCGGGCCCAGGTCCTCCGGCAAGGCTACCGGGGCGGTGTTCGATGTCTTGGGCAGGGCGCTCATGCTTGCAGTTCCACGGAAATCTGGCGGTGGGTGGGGTAGGGCGGCAGGGCAACGATGCCGCTGCGGTGCAGGAAGTCGCCGAAGCCTTCGTCGGCATCGCGTTCGCCGGCGTAACGGGCGAACAGCGGCTCCAGCGCGGCCAGGATGTCCGGCTCGCTGATGTTTTCGCGGTACAGCGTGTTCAAGCGCTGGCCGCGATGGTCGGCGCCAAGCATCAGGTTGTAACGGCTAGGTGCCTTGCCGACCAGGGCGATCTCGCCCAGATAGGGGCGCGAGCAGCCATTCGGGCAGCCGGAAATGCGCAGCAGGATCGGCGCTTCGGCCAGGCCGTGCTGCTCCAGCAGCGGCTGCAGCTTGGCGCTGAATTCGGGCAGGTAGCGCTCGGCTTCGGCCATGGCCAGGCCGCAGGTGGGCAGCGCCACGCAGGCCATGGCCGCGCGCGCCAGTGCGGTCGGCGCGCGGTTGCCCGCGTCCAGGCCGGCGCTTTGCACGATGGCATCTATCTGCGCACGTTGTGCGGCCGCCACGCCGGCGATCACCAGGTTCTGGTTGCCGGTCATGCGGAACTCGCCGTCGAGAATACGGGCGATTTCACGCAGGGCGGTGAGGTGCGGGGCGCCGGCGACGTCGGCGATGCGGCCGGCCTGCAGTGACAGGGTCAGGTGCCAGCGGCCATCGTCGCCTTCGACCCAGCCGTAGCGGTCGCCGTTATGGGCAAAGGCGGCCGCGCGTGCGGGCGCGAAGCGGATGCCGGCGCGGCGTTCGATCTCGGCAACCACGGTATCCAGGCCGTGGTCGTCGATGGTGTACTTGAAGCGGGCGCGCTTGCGCACGTCGCGATTGCCCAGGTCGCGCTGGGTGGTGACCACCGCGGTGGCCACATCGAGCAGCGCGTCACGTGGGATGAAACCGACACTGTTGGCGATGCGCGGATAGGTTTCGGCATCGCCATGGGTGGCGCCCATGCCGCCGCCGAGGGTGACGTCGTAGCCGAGCAGTTCGCCGGCAGCATCGAGCACGCCGATGAAACCCAGGTCATTGGCGTAGACGTCCACGTCGTTGAGCGGCGGCAACGCAAAGCCGATCTTGAACTTGCGCGGCAGGTAGCGCTCGCCGTAGATAGGCTCTTCTTCGGCACCGCTGCCGGCCACGCGCTCCTCGTCCAGCCAGATTTCGTAGTAGGCGCGGGTATTGGGGAGCAGGTGCTCGGAGGTGCGCGCGGCATCGGCGTAAAGCGTGGCGTGCGCGCTGGACAGCAACGGGTTGGCGGCCACCAGCACGTTGCGGTTGACGTCGCCGCAGGCGGCCAGGGTATCGATCAGGGCGGCATTGATGGCCTGCATCGTCGCCTTCAGTTCGCGCTTGATCACGCCGTGGAACTGGAAGGCCTGGCGGGTGGTGATGCGCAGCGAATGGTTGCCGAAGCGGGTGGCGATGGCATCGAGCTTGAGCCACTGCTGCGGGCTGATCACGCCGCCGGGGGTGCGGGTGCGGATCATGAACTGGTAGGCCGGTTCGAGCTTCTGCCGGCGGCGCTCGTCGCGCACGTCACGGTCATCCTGCTGGTAGCTGCCGTGGTACTTGATCAGGGTCTGGTCGTCTTCGCGCAGGGCGCCGGTGACGGGATCGGCCAGGCTTTCCAGCAGGGAGCCGCGCAGGCGGTTGCTGTCGGCCTTGATGTTTTCAACGGAGTGGGTGCTCATTGCGTTCGCTATCTGAAGTCGGAGGTTGCAGGGGCGGCATACGCCGCGAAGCCACTGCGGTATCAGCCCGCAGGCGCAGGCCGACAACACTCAATACACATCCCGTGCATAGCGCCCCTCCGTGTGCAGCCGAGTCAGATAGTCGCGGGCATCGTCTTCGTCCAGCCCGCCGTGTTCGCGCAGTACATCCAGCAAGGTTGCATGCACATCCTTGCCCATGGCGATGGCACCGCACACGTACAGGTGCGCGCCGTTCTGCAGCCAGTCGTACAGGTCGCGGCCGCGCGTACGCAGGCGCTGCTGCACGTAGATCTTGTCGGCCTGGTCGCGTGAGAACGCCAGGTCCAGGCGATGCAGTTCCTTGCGCCGCAGCGCCTCCTGCCATTCGGTCTGGTAGAGGAAATCGGTGTTGAAATGGCGGGCGCCGAAGAACAGCCAGTTGCGGCCGGTCGCGCCGGTCTCTGCACGTTCCTGCACGAAACCGCGGAACGGTGCCACGCCGGTGCCCGGGCCGATCATGATGATGTCGCGGCTGTTGTCGCCCGGCACCCGGAAACGCTCGTTGGCCTCGACGTAGACCGGTACCTGCGTGCCTTCTTCCAGTGCCGTCAGGAAGCCACTGGCCGCGCCGACGTGCTCGCTGCCATGGGCGTGGTAACGCAGCTCGTCCACGGTGAGGTGCACTTCTTCGCCCACCCGCTTGCGGCTGGAAGCGATGGAGTACAGGCGCTGCGCGGCGGGGCGCAGGGTGCCGAGCAGGGCCTGGGCATTCCATTCGGCCGGCCAGCGGCGCAGCACATCAACCAGCTGGTGGTTGTCGAATACCTGGGCCAGGTCGGCCTTGCGTGCCGGGTCCAGCAGCTGTGCAAGCTCCGGATGCGCGCTGCGCTCGGCCACTGCAGCCAGCAGCGGGCGTGAGATCCGGGTCAGTTCACGGTGTTCGCCCAGCCACTGGGTCAGGGAGCGCTGGTGGCCGTCGTGTTCAACCTGCAGCGCGCCATCGAGGCCGGTGACATCCAGAACGGCTTCGACCAGCTCGGCCGGGTTGCGGTGCACGATGCCGAGTGCATCGCCGGGCTCGTAATGCAGGCCGCTGCCTTCCAGCGACAGCTCAAGGTGTTGCACGGATTTGGCGGCATTGCCGTAGCGCGCATAGGCCGGCCCCTTGAAGTCGCGGCCGCTGATGACCTGCCGCGACAGCAGTTCGGCGCTGAACGGGTGCTGCGCCGTCCAGGCGCCCGCGTGCCGAAGTGGGGTGACATTGCTGGGCACGGCGGTGACGGTTTCGCCGATCACACTGCGGGCATTGGTGAGCGCCTGCGCACGCCACGGCGCCACCACGGTGTCGATATCCAGGTCGGCCTCACCCACCGGCTGCAGGCGGGTGGCGCCAAGTTCGGCCAGGCGGGTGTCCAGCTTGCGGGCGATGCCGCAGAACTCCGCGTAGCTGGAATCACCCAGGCCGAGCACGGCGTACTTCAGCTCCGGCAGCTTGGGGGCGCGCTTGCCGGCGATGAATTCGACCAGGCCGATGGCGTCGTCCGGGGGATCGCCCTCGCCCTGGGTGCTGATCACGATATACAGCAGGCGCTCGTTGGCCAGTTCGCGGGTACCGTAGGCATCGGCGCGGATTACCCGCACCGGCAGGCCGGCGGTTTCGGCCTCTGCGGCCAACTGCTCGGCGGCGCGGCGGGCGTTGCCGGTCTGGCTGCCGTAGACCACGGTCAAACGGGTCTGCGCTGGCTGTGCGGCTTGGCCACCGGGGATGACGGCAAGGGAGGGGGGAGGGTTTCCCTGCGCCAACCCGGCCGCGAAGCCGGACAGCCACCACAGGCTGTTCCCGTCCAGACCGTCTACCAGTCGCGTCAGCAGGACCTTGCGGTCTTCAGGCAAGGGGCTGGGTGGCACGGTGGCGGCGGCGGTCATTTCCGTTCCGGTCTGGCTAGGGATGACCGATGCTAGGTACAGCGCGCCATCAGCGGAAAGGAGCAGCGGTTATCGCTACATGCCTTGCGTTTATTTCAACCCGTGCAGGGGGCCGGCCACACTCGGCGGACAGTCCGGAGTCCCGTCCGGCTTCGCTGCTACCCTTGCCCTCGGGCCCCGCCTCCTTATTCCGGCACGCAATGACCGTCACTGCACCCCTGTCACACCTCGACCGCCTGGAAGCGGAAAGCATCCATATCCTGCGTGAAGTTGCCGCCGCCTTTGACAACCCGGTGCTGATGTACTCGGTGGGCAAGGACAGCTCGGTGCTGCTGCACCTGCTGCTGAAGGCGTTCGCGCCGGGCGTTCCGCCGATCCCGCTGTTGCATGTGGATACGCGCTGGAAGTTTGGCGAGATGATCGCCTTCCGTGATCGCCGCGTTGCCGAGACCGGCACCGAGCTGCGGGTGCATATCAATCCGGACGGTGTTGCCCGCAATATCGGCCCGATCAGCCACGGCCCCAGCGTCCACACCGACGTGATGAAGACCCAGGGCCTGAAGCAGGCATTGGACAAGTGGAAGTTCGATGCCGCTATCGGCGGTGCGCGCCGCGACGAGGAAAAGTCGCGCGCCAAGGAGCGGGTGTTCTCGTTCCGCAACGATCGCCACCGCTGGGACCCGAAGAACCAGCGCCCCGAATTGTGGAACCTGTACAACGCGCGCATCCATCAGGGCGAAAGCGTGCGCGTGTTCCCGTTGTCCAATTGGACCGAGCTGGATATCTGGCTCTATATCTACCGCGAGAAGATCCCGGTGGTGCCGTTATACCTCGCCGCCGAGCGGCCGGTCGTCGAGCGCGACGGCAGCCTGATCATGGTCGACGATGAGCGCCTGCCGCTGCATCCAGGCGAGGTGCCGCAGCTGCGCAAGGTGCGCTTCCGCACGCTGGGCTGCTATCCGCTGACCGGTGCGATTGAATCCGAAGCGGACAGCCTTGAGAAGATCATCGCCGAGATGCTGGTATCCACCAGCTCCGAGCGGCAGGGCCGTTTGATCGACCACGACCAGTCCGCCTCGATGGAGAAGAAGAAGTTGGAGGGGTATTTCTGATGAGCGCCGTGACCACTTCTTCCGACATCGCTGCCTACCTAAAAACCCACGAAACCAAGCCGCTGCTGCGCTTCATCACCTGCGGCAGCGTTGACGATGGCAAGAGCACTCTGATCGGACGCCTGCTGTACGAAAGCAAGCGCCTGTTCGACGACCAGTTGTCGGCGTTGGAAGCGGACAGCCGCCGCCACGGCACCCAGGGCGAGCGCATCGATTACGCGCTGCTGCTGGACGGGCTGGCGGCCGAGCGCGAGCAGGGCATCACCATCGATGTTGCCTACCGGTACTTCGATACTGACCGCCGCAAATACATCGTTGCCGACTGCCCCGGGCACGAGCAGTACACCCGCAACATGGCCACCGGTGCTTCCACGGCCGATGTGGCGGTGGTGCTGGTGGATGCGCGCAAGGGCCTGCTGACCCAGACGCGTCGCCACAGCTACATCATTTCGCTGCTCGGCATCGGCCAGGTCGTGCTGGCGGTGAACAAGATGGATCTGGTCGATTACGACCAGGCCGTATTCGAGCGCATCGTTGCCGACTACCAGGCGCTGGCGAAGCAGTTGGGTATCGCCAATGTGCAGGCGATTCCGTTGTCGGCGCTGGAAGGGCAGAACCTGTCGACGCGCTCGTCGGCGATGCCCTGGTATGCAGGCCCCAGCCTGATCGAGCATCTGGATACGGTCGAACTGACTGCGCACGATGCCGCCAGCGGGCTGCGCCTGCCGGTGCAGTGGGTCAATCGACCGAATCAGGATTTCCGCGGTTTCGCGGGCACCATTGCCGCCGGCCAGGTGCGCGTGGGTGATGAAGTGGTTGTGCTGCCATCGGCGCGCCGCTCCACGGTCAAGCAGGTGCTGGGGCCGGATGGCCCGCTGGCCGTGGCCTCGACCGGGCAGGCAGTGACGCTGACCCTGGAAGATGAAGTCGATGTCAGCCGTGGCGATGTGATCGCTGCAGCCGGTGACCCGCCGGAAGTGGCCGATCAGTTCGCCGCCCATGTGCTGTGGATGGACGATGCCGCGCTGCTGCCGGGCCGGCCGTACTGGCTGCAGATTGGCAGTCGCACCGTGGCTGCCAACATCAGCGAGATCAAGCACCGCGTCGATGTGAACACGCAGGAGCGGTTGGCGGCCAAACGCCTCGAGCTGAATGAGGTGGGCTACTGCAACCTGTCGCTGGACGAGCCGGTGGCGTTTGCCCCGTATGCGCAGAACCGCGCCTTGGGCGGCTTCATCCTGATCGACCGCCAGACCAATGCCACCGTCGCCGCCGGCACGCTGGATTTCGCCCTGCGTCGCGCTGGCAACGTGCATTGGCAGCATCTGGACGTGGACAAGGCTGCGCGCGCGCGGATCAAGGGCCAGCAACCCAAGGTGCTGTGGTTCACCGGCTTGTCGGGCGCGGGCAAGTCCACCGTCGCCAACCAGGTCGAGAAGCGTCTGCATGCGCAGGGCGTGCATACCTTCCTGCTGGATGGTGACAACGTCCGCCACGGCTTGAACCGTGACCTGGGCTTCACCGACGAGGACCGGGTGGAAAACATCCGCCGCGTGGCCGAGGTGGCGCGTCTGATGGCCGATGCCGGGCTGGTGGTGCTGGTCAGCTTCATCTCGCCCTTCCGCGCCGAGCGGCAGATGGCGCGTGAACGCTTCGACGAAGGCGAATTCATTGAAGTCTTCGTCGATGTGCCGCTGGCTGTTGCCGAAGCGCGCGATGTGAAGGGGCTGTACCGCAAGGCCCGTGCCGGGCAGATTCCCAATTTCACCGGCATCGATTCGCCGTATGAAGCCCCGGAAGCCCCGGAGCTGCATCTGCGCGCCGACACCAACAGCGTGCCGGAGATGGTGGAGCAGGTTTTGCAGGCGCTGCGCTGATTTGTCACCGGGGTTTGGTTGTGGGGTTGTAGGAGCGGCGTAAGCCGCGAAACCACAGCACCATAAGCCCCGGATTCATCTGCAACCGTAGCTTCGCTCCTCCCTTGCGCCGAAGGCGGCGGGGGTGAAGATGGTCTGCTTGCGCGCCAATGGCGCGCGGCCCGATGAACGACCGAAGGCTGCGCCCTCGGGTCCGACGGTTTGGGGGAGGGGAGCTTTTCACATCAGTGGTGCATGCCCTTGCCGAGCATCGCTCGGCACTACCGCCGCCGCTGCAAAAAACCGGCAATCCTGTGAAGGGCACACCCCCCTAACGGCACATCCGGGCGTCATCTGGCACCGCTAGACTGCTTGATCGTGTATCAGATGGGACTGTGTATGTTCGCGCGATTTGCCGCCACCATTGTCGGTGGCACTGTCTTGGCGCTGGCGCTGGCCGGATGCAACCGCAAGAACGCCGAGGCGCCCCGGCAAGCTGCCGGCGCGGTGCTGGTCACCACGCAGATTGTCGAAGCCGCGCCCTGGAGCGATTCGCTGCAGGCCAACGGCACCGCCAAGGCGCGCGAATCGATCATTGTCACCGCCAAGGTCAGCGAAATCATCGACAAGGTGCACTTCGAAAGCGGCCAGCAGGTGGCCGCCGGTGCGCCGCTGGTGACCCTGCGCGGCCAGGCCCAGCAGGCCGCGCTGGCCCAGGCCCAGGCCACCTTCTCCGAGGCGGACCGGCTATACAAGCGCCAGCGTGAACTGGCTGCACAGCAGCTGGTGGCGCATTCCACCCTGGATACCCAGCAGTCGATCCGTGACGCTGCCGAAGCCCGCGTGCAGCAGATGCGCGTGGATATCACCGATCGCCAAGTGCGTGCGCCATTCGCAGGCGTATTGGGTATCCGCCAGGTCAGCCCGGGCTCGCTGGTCACCCCGACCACCGCCATCGCCACGCTGGATGACATCTCGCGCATGCATGTCGATTTCCAGGTGCCCGAGGCGCAGCTGTCCTCGCTGCAGAATGGCGACAAGGTCAGCGGCAGCAGCATTGCCTACCCGGGGCGCAGCTTTGAAGGCGAAGTGAGCACCATCGATGCCCGCGTCGATCCGGGCAGCCGCGCGATCACCGTGCGCGCCGATTTCGACAACGCCGACCACGCGCTGCGCCCGGGCATGTTGCTGGATGTGCGCCTGTATCGCCCCGAGCGCAGCGCGCTGGTGATACCGGAGATCGCCGTGGTCCAGGTGGGCCGCGATTCCTACGTATTCCGGGTCAAGGCCGACGACAGCGTCGAGCGCGCCGATGTCAAAACCGGCACCCGCCGTGCGGGCGTGGTGGAGATCATCGAAGGCCTGAAGGCCGGTGAGCGCATCGTGGTTGACGGCACCGGCAAGCTGCGGCCCGGTATCCGCATCCAGGATGACAAGTCTGCCAAGACGGCGGCGCCGGCGCAGGCAAGCACGGCGGCCAACAAGGCGAGCGCCGGATGAAGCTGTCCGATCTTTCGATCAAGCGGCCGGTGCTGGCCGTGGTGATGAGCCTGTTGCTGCTGGTGCTGGGCGTGATGTCGTTCAACCGTCTCACCCTGCGCGAGCTGCCGGCGATTGATCCGCCCATCGTCTCGGTGTCGGTGGATTACACCGGTGCCTCGGCGGCGGTGATCGAAAGCCGCGTCACCCAGGTGCTGGAAGACGCGCTGGCCGGTATCGAAGGTATCGATACCATCAACGCCCGCAGCACCAATGGCCGCGCCTCGGTCAGCATCGAGTTCAACGCCAACCGTGATATCGAAGCGGCCGCCAACGACGTGCGCGATGCGGTCAGCCGCGTTGCCGACCGCATGCCCGAGGAGGCACGGCCACCGGAAATCGCCAAGGTCGAGAGCGATGCCGACCCGATCATCTGGTTCAACATGACCTCCTCGACGATGGACACGCTGGAGCTCAGCGACTACGCCGATCGTTATGTGGTGGACCGTTTTTCCAGCATCGACGGCGTGGCCCAGGTGCGTATTGGTGGCCGCCAGCGCTATGCCATGCGGGTGTGGCTGGACCGCGACCAGCTGGCCGCGCGCGGCTTGACCGTCACCGAGGTGGAAACCGCGCTGCGCAACGAGAACGTGGAGTTGCCGGCCGGCCGCATCGAGTCGACCGACCGCGATTTCACCCTGCGCGTGGAGCGCAGTTATGTGGCGCCGGCGGATTTCGCCAGCATCCCGCTGGGCAAGGGCGCCGATGGTTACGTGGTGCGGCTGGGCGATGTGGCCAAGGTTGAACTGGCCTCGTCCGAGCGCCGCGCCTATTACCGCAGCAATGGCGAGCCGGGCATCGGCCTGGGCATCGTCAAGACCTCCACCGCCAACGCGCTGGATGTGGCACGCGATACCCGCGCCGAAGCCGAGCGCGTCGCGCAGACCTTGCCCAAGGGCACGCAGATCTTCGTCGCCTTCGACAACACCACCTTCATCGAGGCGGCGGTGGAACGGGTTTACGCCACGCTGGTTGAAGCGATGCTGCTGGTGCTGGTGGTGATCTGGCTGTTCCTGGGCAGCCTGCGCGCGGCCTTGATTCCTGCGGTGACTGTGCCGGTGTGTCTGGTGGCCGCCTTCATCGCGCTGTTCGCTTTCGGCTTCTCGATCAACCTGTTCACCTTGCTGGCGCTGGTGCTGTGTATTGGCCTGGTGGTGGATGACGCCATCGTCGTGGTCGAGAACGTGCAACGCCGCATCGATCTGGGTGAACCACCCTTGGTGGCGGCACGCCGCGGTACCGCCCAGGTGGCGTTCGCGGTTATCGCGACGACTGCGGTGCTGGTGGCGGTGTTCCTGCCGGTGGGTTTCCTGGAAGGCAATACCGGCCGTTTGTTCCGCGAGCTGGCGGTGGCCTTGGCGGCAGCAGTGGCCTTGTCGGCCTTCGTCGCCTTGACGCTGACGCCGATGATGGCCTCCAAGTTGCTCAAACCGCATAGCGAGCAGAAGGTGAGCCGCCTGCATGGGTTCATCAATCGTCAGCTGGAGCGGCTGTCGGCCGCCTACGGTCGGGTGCTGGATCGCCACGTGCAACGCAGCTGGGTGTTCGGCCTGGTGATGCTGGGCGCGCTCGGCGCCAGCTGGGGCCTGTTCAAGCTGATTCCCTCCGAGCTTGCCCCGGCCGAAGACCGCGGCTCGTTCCAGATCATGATCGACGGCCCGGAAGGCGCTGGCTTCGACTACACCGTGGAACAGGTGCAGCAGGTCGAGAAGATCGTCTCGCGTTTCGTCGGCGCTGAAGAGCCCATCGTCCGCGCCAATCCGCGTGTGCCTGGTGGCTGGGGCAACAGCGAGGAAATGCATACCGGCCGTATCAGTGTGTTCCTGCAGCCGTGGCGCGATCGCAGCGAGGCCACCAGCGATGTCGCCAACGAACTGCAGAAAGAGTTGAATGACCTCAGCGGCGTACGCGTGCGTACCATGGTGGGTGGCGGCCTGGTGCGCAGCATGGGGCAGCCGTTCCAGATCGTGCTTGGTGGCCCGGAATATGCCGAGATCGCCCAGTGGCGCGATCGCCTGCTGCAGCGCATGGAAGCCTATCCCGGGCTGGTCGGCGCGGATTCGGATTACAAGGAAACCCGGCCGCAGATGCGGGTCAACATCGACCGCCAGCGTGCGGCCGACCTGGGCATCTCGGTTACCGACATCGGCCGCGCGCTGGAAACCATGATGGGCTCGCGCCGCGTCACCACCTTCGTCGACAACGGCGAGGAATACGACGTGCTGGTGCAGGCCGGGCGCGAAGGTCGTGCCTCGCCGGCCGACCTGTCGGCAATCCAGGTGCGTGCGCGGTCGGGCGAACTGGTGCCGCTGTCCAATCTGGTCACGCTCAGCGAAGTTGCCGAAGCCGGCAGCCTCAATCGCTTCAACCGGCTGCGCTCGATCACCATCAGTGCCAATGTCGCCCCCGGCCACACGCTGGGTGAAGCCATTGCCTGGGCCAAGCAGGTCGCGGCCGAGGAACTGCCCGAGTACGCGCAGATTGAATGGAAGGGCGAGTCGCGGGAGTACCAGAGCGCAGGTAGCGCGGTGCTGCTGACCTTCGCCATGGCCTTGCTGGTGGTCTACCTGGTGTTGGCCGCGCAGTTTGAAAGCTTCATCCATCCGCTGGTGATCATGCTGACCGTGCCGTTGGGCGTGCTGGGCGCATTCGTCGGCCTGTACCTCAGTGGTGGCACGCTCAATCTGTTCAGCCAGATCGGCATCGTCATGCTGGTCGGCCTTGCGGCCAAGAACGGCATCCTGATCGTCGAGTTCGCCAACCAGCTGCGCGACGAAGGCCGCAGCGTGCACCAGGCCATTGTCGAGTCGTCGATGGTGCGGCTGCGCCCGATCCTGATGACGTCGATCGCCACCGTGGTGGGCGCGATTCCGCTGGTCGTGGCCGGCGGCCCTGGTTCGGCCAGCCGCGCCACCATCGGCATCGTGGTGATCTTCGGGGTCAGCGTATCTACCTTCCTGTCGCTGTTCGTGGTGCCGGCGTTCTATGCGCTGCTGGCGCCGTACACGCAGTCGCCGGAAACCGTGGCCAATGAATTGAACCGGCTGGAAGCCGATACCCCGTCGGTGGGTGGGCATGCGTGAGCCACTGCTCGATGGTCGCGTCCAGCTGCGTCCCTGGCAGGCCGGGGACCTGGACGCGCTGGTCGAGCACGCCAACGACGCGGCGGTCTCGCGCGGGCTCAGCACGCGCTTTCCGTTCCCGTATACCCGCGCCGATGGCGAGGCGTTCCTGGGCGGACAGGTGCTGGACCTGCGCGCGCCGGTGTTTGCGCTGGTCATCGACGGCCACGCCGGTGGCGGCATCGGTGTCGCCCAGGGCCAGGCCGAGCGCCGCTATGGCGCCTCGCTGGGGTATTGGCTGGGCCAGCGCCATTGGGGCCAAGGCATCATGACTGCCGTGGTTGGTGCCTATGTACCGTGGGTGATGGATACGCTGGAGCTGGCGCGGCTGTCCGCACAGGTGATGGCCGGCAACCCGGCCTCGGCGCGGGTACTGTTGAAGAATGGATTCGTCGAGGAGGGCACCGAGCGCCAGTCGGTGTTCAAGGACGGGCAGCTGCACGACATGCGCTGCTTCGCCCATATCAGGACTTGGCTGCAATCGGCGTAATGGCCCTGCACAACCGGGCCTAATCGTGGAAAAATCGGCCAGCCCCGGGGTTCCGGGCTTTGGCTACCTTTCAGCTTTCCGGGGAATTACGTGGAATCCATCGTCGAATCGATCAACGGCATCATCTGGAGCAACGCGCTCATCTTCATGTGTCTGGGCGCGGGCCTGTGGTTCAGCGTACGCACCCGCTTCATGCAGATCCGCGGCTTCGCCGAGATGTGCCGGCTCACCGTACGTGGCGAGAAGTCCGACGCCGGCGTGTCCTCCTTCCAGGCGCTGGCCATGTCGATGGCCGGGCGCATGGGTATCGGCAACATCGCCGGCGTGGCCACAGCCATCGCCTATGGTGGCCCCGGTGCCATTTTCTGGATGTGGGTGATGGGCTTCCTCGGCGCTGCCACGTCCTATGTGGAATCGACGCTGGCGCAGATCTACAAGACCAAGGACGCCGAAGGCCGCTACCGCGGTGGCCCGGCCTACTACATTGAAAAGGCCATGGGCCTGAAGTGGTACGCGGCCGTTTTCGCCGTGGCCACCGTCATCGCCGCCGGCTTCCTGTTGCCGGGCGTGCAGGCCAATGCCATCGCCGACAGCGCGGTCAACGTGCTGTGCACCGGCGCCGATGCCTGCGCATCGGTGGGCGGCGCTGCCAGCATGAAGCTGTGGATCGGCCTGACCGTTGCGGTGCTGCTGGGCGTCATCATTTTCGGCGGCGTCAAGCGCATTGCCAGCTTCGCCGAAGTGATCGTGCCGTTCATGGCGCTGGGCTTCATCCTGATGGCGATCGTGGTGATGATGCTTAACGCTAGCAAGGTGCCGACGATGTTCGCGGACATCTTCTCCAGTGCCTTCGGTGCGCATGCGGCGTTCGGCGGCATCATCGGCCAGGCCATCGCCTGGGGCGTCAAGCGCGGCATCTACGCCAACGAAGCCGGCCAGGGCACCGGCCCGCACGCCGCCGCTGCGGCCGAGGTCTCGCACCCGGCCAAGCAAGGTTATGTGCAGGCGTTCGCGATTTATTTCGACACCATGCTGGTGTGCACCTCGACCGCGTTCCTGCTGCTGTCCACCGGCATGTACAACGTCTTCCGTGAAGTGACCGAAGGTGGCGTGACCAAACTGGAGGCCATCGTTACCGGTGTGCCAGGCGTGCAGCCCTCCGAGGGTGCGCTGTTCACCCAGGCGGCGGTGGAGTCGGTGATGCCGGGCTGGGGTGCAGGTTTTGTGGCGCTGGCGCTGTTCTTCTTCGCCTTCACCACGATCATGGCGTACTACTACATGGCCGAAACCAACCTGACCTACCTGGCCGGCAGCAATCGCACGCATCCGGCGGCAATGCTGGTGCTGCGCCTGGGCATCATGGGCATGGTGGTGTTTGGTGCCTACCACAATGCGAAAATGGCCTGGGCGCTGGGTGATATCGGGGTGGGCTTGATGGCCTGGCTGAACGTGGTCGCCATCCTTATCCTGCAAAAGCCTGCCATGCTTGCACTGACCGACTATGAGCGGCAGAAGAAGCTGGGCCTGGACCCGGTCTTCGACCCCGATGCGCTGGGCATCAAAAATGCCGATTTCTGGCGTAGAAATAAGTAATTCAAAGGAACCGCTGTGAGTAATCCCTGGAACAACCGTCGCCCTTCTTCGCGGCCACCCCGCGCAACCCCGGCTGCGCCGTCAGCCGCGCGTGAGGGCGATGGTGTACCGGTACGCGGCGGTGATGAAATGCGTCTGTACGGCGTCAACGCCGTGCAGGCGATGTTTGCCAAACGCCCGCAGGCGCTGCGCAAGCTGTACCTGGCCGAAGACATGATTCCGCGCCTGCAGCCGGTGCTGAAGTGGTGCGTGGCCAACCGTGTGGGTTACCGCGTTGTTGGCGATGGCGACCTCAACAAGCTGGCCGCCACCACCCACCACGAAGGCCTGGTGGCCGATGTGCAGAAGCAGGAGCCGCTGCCGCTGGCGACCTGGCTGGCCTCGTTGCAGGACGGCCCGGCGCTGGCCTTGTGGCTGGACGGCGTAGGCAACCCGCACAATTTCGGCGCGATCCTGCGCTCGGCAGCGCACTTCGGTGTTGCCGCGATCCTGTTGCCGGCCGACTCGACGCTGGCCTTGTCCGGCGCTGCCGCACGCGTTGCCGAAGGCGGCGCCGAATCGGTGCCGCTGGTACGCCTGCCGGCCTTGCCGCAAGCCGTTGTACAGCTGCGTGACGCCGGTTTTGGCCTGGCTGCGACGCTGGTTGCCGACGGCCAGGACGTGTTCACCACCGAGCTGCCGGACCGCATGGTCTACGTGATGGGTGCCGAAAGCGAAGGCATGGACCGTGACTTCGCGCAGAGCTGCGACCTGCGCCTGTCGATTCCCGGCAGCGGCGCTGTGGAAAGTCTCAACGTGGCTTCCGCCACGGCCGTATTCCTGGCCAGCTGGAGCAGCCGCAAGCAGCGTTAAGCACCGAATGTAGTGCCGAGCCATGCTCGGCAGAGGCTCTACCGGTGAAGCTCCTGCCGAGCATGGCTCGGCACTACAGAACAAAGGCGCCTTATGGCGCCTTTGCTGTTTGCACAGCACCCAAGAGCACCAACAGCACCGAATGTAGTGCCGAGCCATGCTCGGCAGAGGCCTTACCGGTGAAGCTCCTGCCGAGCATGGCTCGGCACTACAGGAAATCAAAAACAACAAAGGCGCCTTGCGGCGCCTTTGTTGTTGCATACCCCAGGGAACTACTCCCTCGGCGGCACCACATCCTTGGCTTCGCTGCCGAAGCTGCCGTCCGACTCTGCGGCCAGATAGGCGAATACCGTGTAGGCGGCCACGTTCTGCGCCAGCGCCTTGGGATCGATCTTGTCCAAGGTGTCGTCCGGGGTGTGGTGCAGATCGAAATAGTCGGTTCCGTCCTGCGCCAGCCATGCCCAGGCACCGCCCTTGGCGGCCAGCGGGCCCACATCGGGGCCGGGACCGCCTTCATTGGCGCGGTACTCAATGCCCAGCGGTGCCAGCGCCTCGCCGATCTGGCGGGTCGCCTCGCGGGATTCAGCCGGATTGCCCGAACCGGTGTTGAAGGCGTAGATGCGGCCGGCACCAAAATCGCTTTCGGCCGCGATGTGCTGCTGCACGATCTCGCCAGCCGCCACGCGCGCGGCGGCATAGGCCTTGCCGCCATGCAGGCCCTGCTCTTCATTGGCGAAGGCGATGACGCGGATGGTGCGCTTGGGCGCCTGCTTGAGCTGGCCGATCAGGTGGCCGGCAGCCATGGTGATGCCAACGCCGGCGCCGTCATCGATGGCACCGGTGCCCAGATCCCAGGAATCGAGGTGGCCGCCGATCACCACCACTTCCTTGGGCAGGCTGCGGCCGGTGATTTCGCCGATCACGTTCTGCGAGGTATAGCTGCCGTCCCAGCCGCAATCCAGCGAGATGCGGATGCGGGTGGGGCCCCGCGCTACCAGACGGTTGAGCTGGTCAGCATCCGGGCCGGACAGCGCCGCCGCCGGCACCGGCGTCAGGCCGTCGTCAAAACGGGTGATGCCGGTATGCGGCATGCGGTGCGAGTCGGTGCCGGCCGAGCGCATGATGTAGCCGATGGCGCCCTTGCGGATCGCCTCGGACGGGCCGCGGCTGCGCACCGTGCCGCCGATGCCGTAATCGGCACCATCACGCTTGCGGGTCATGGTGAAGTCGACATAGGCGATCTTGCCGGCCAGCGAACCTTCCGGTGCAGCCTTCAGTGCATCCAGGCCCTCAAAACGCACCACCTCGGCCTCAACCGTGCCCGCCGGGCTGCCGCCCAGTGCGGTGATGGTCAGCGGCTGCGGGTGCGTGCCGACAACCGAAGCGTGCTCGCTGCGGCGCTCCCACTTCGGGAACGTCACCGGCTCGGTCCATACCTTGTCGAAGCCCAGTGCCTTGAACTTGGCCTTGGCCCATTCCACCGCGCGTGCATCGGCCTCGCTGCCGGCCATGCGCGGGCCGACCTCGGTGGTCAGCGACTCGACCACCTGCCAGCCGGTGTTGTCGGCCAGCGCCTGCGCGCGCAGCTCGGCGGCCTTGGCCAATGCCAGGTCGGAAATATGGGTGGGGGCAGCGGCGGCTGTAGCGGAAGTGCAGAGCAGCACGATGGCAAGAGCAAGGGCACGGCGGCGCATGTTCGGTTCCACGGTGGATTGAAGCGTCAGAGTAACAGTGAGCCGCGCTAGGGGAATGTGCCAGTTGGTATGGGGGAAATGCTGGATGGACGCAGGGGATTTCACCCATGGCATCGTCCAGATGCATCGGTTAGGCCGAGGGTGAGGCGAAAACGGCTACGGGGTAAACAGGAGTTTTCCTGTGTTCCTGATGTCGCGCCGCGGCGAGCCTGAGTTTTCCACCGATGGGGTGGATGAACCAGGACGTTGTAATGACATTGCGAAACAGGGCTGCAGGGACGTTGTTGGTGGCGGTGTTGGCACCAGCGGCAGGGCTACAGGCACATTCGCTGGACGATGTGCGCTTCACCGGACCTTTGCTGACGCCTTCGCCATCGACCCTGCCGCAGGGAAGCTTCTTTGCCCAGCCGTATTGGATCCAGACGCATACCACCGGTCGCTATGACGGCAAGGGTGATCGACATGCGTTGGACGAATCGGTTGATACCTCGTTGCTCAGTGTGCTGCTGAGCGCCGGCATCACCAATCGCTTGACCGGTGAGCTGGTGCTGGACAGTGCCAGGACCACGCAGGGCGGGAAGCACAGTGATGGCTTCCGTCTGGCAGACAGCACGCTGCGCCTGCGCTATCTGCTGCGCGAAGGCGATGCGCTGAACAGCAGGCCGGCCGTTGCGGTGATGCTTGGTCAATCCCTGCCCACGGGACGCTATGACGGGCTGGGAGGAAACCTGCTCAACGGCCAGGGCGAAGGCGCCTGGCGCAGCCACGTGTCGGTGCTGGGGCAGAACCATCACTGGCTGCCGAATGGGCGGCCGCTGCGCTGGCGTTGGCAGGCCCGTTGGAGCCCGTCACCGCGCGATGTTTCGGTGCATGGCCGCAGTGTTTATGACACCGACCGCAGCTTTCGCGGGCATCTGAGCCCGGGCGTTGCGCTCAGTGCGGCCTTGGGATTGGAATACAGCGTCAATCTGCACTGGGCGCTCGCCCTGGACCTGAGCGCGAGCCGCCAATCAGGCGCTGTGCTGGATGGCACCGTGCTGGATGGTGAGGGGCGGCGCGGGCACATCCAGCGCCACGATGGATCAAGCCGCAGCTTCAGCATCGCGCCGGCGCTGGAATACAACGTCAGCGACCATGTCGGCTTTCTGGTCGGCGTGCAGGCCTCGCTGCCAGGCGGCCGCAACAGTGCAACCTACGTCAGCCCGCAGGCATCGATGACGGTGTCGTTCTAGGCGGCGCAAACGACAACGGCCGGGCGACGGCCCGGCCGTTGAGCAGGCAAGCCGCGAGCGCTTACTGCTTGTTGAGGCTGTCGCGGATCTGCCGCAGCAGCAGCACTTCTTCGCTCGGCTCGGGCGGTGCGGCGGGCGCTTCTTCCTTCTTGCGTGACAGGCGGTTGACCACCTTGACCAGCATGAAGATCGCGAAGGCGACGATGATGAACTGGATCAGGGTATTGATGAAGTCACCATAGCCCAACACCACGGCCGGGATTTCCTTGCCATCGGCACCGATCTTGGCGGGCGCCAAGGTCCAGGCGAGGTTGGAGAAATCCACGTTGCCGATCAGCATGCCGATCGGCGGCATGATCACCTTGTCTACCAGGGAGGTCACGATTTTGCCGAACGCGCCGCCAATGACCACACCGACCGCCAGGTCGATGACATTGCCGCGCATCGCAAATTCCTTGAATTCGCTGATCATTCCCATGTGTTTGTCCTAGCTGTGCATGAAAGGGAGCTGGCGCAGCGTACTCCACTGCATGTCATCAGGCGATCAACCCATCGCGTTGTGCGATTTTTCCCAAGCGGGCGCTGAAGCGGTCGCCCGGTTGCAGTGCGGCCACGCCGGCAGGAGTGCCCATGAAGATCAGGTCGCCGGCGCGCAAGGCATACAACTTGGACAGCTCGTGCAGGATGTCGGGAACACTCCAGATCATCTGGTCCAAGGTGGACTTCTGGCGCAGCTGGCCATTGATCTCCAGCGACAGTTCCAGCGATGCCAGGTCGGGGACTTCCGAGGCCAGTACCAGACTGCTGACCGGCGCGGAGTGGTCAAAGCCCTTGGCGATATCCCAAGGACCGCCCTTGGCCTTGGCGGCGGCCTGCAGATCGCGGCGGGTCAGGTCCAGGCCCACGCCATAGGCCAGCACCAAGGCCATCGCCTGGTCGGCGGCAAGCACACCGGCAGGTGCGTCCTTGCCCAGGGCGACGACCAATTCCACCTCGTGGTGCAGGTCGGAAGTGGCAGTCGGATACGGCACCGGTGCATCGCCGACCACGATGGCGTCGGCCGGCTTCATGAAGAACATAGGCTGGCCGCGTTCGCTTGCAGCTGGCACGGCCGCGCCCATTTCGCGGGCGTGGTCGGCAAAATTGCGGCCTACGCAGTAAATGCGATGCACCGGGAACGTGCCGCCACCGGCGACCGGGATGCGGGGCTGGGGCAGGGCGGGGATCAGATCAGTCATGTTTGCGTCCAGGTGAAACGACGCAAAAGTCTAGCGGACGCGGGTGCGTTCTGTGGAGCGCTGGCAGGCTGCGCCGGGCGGGCTTGTGTAGGAGCGGCGCAAGCCGCGAAGCCGGTGGTCAGCCAGATTGCGGGCATGCCTGTGGTTTCGATAGCACCGGCTTCGCGGCTGACGCCGCTCCCACAACCTGGGCGGGCACCGGTGAGGCTGCTGCCGAGCATGGCTCGGCACTACGGGCTATACCGGGAAGGCCTCTGCCGAGCATGGCTCGGCACTACATCAGGACGCTTCTGTCCTTGCAGGTGGCTTAGCGGGCGTGCGGCAGCGCGGCTTTGCGCACGACGCGGTATTCGGCATCAACCACGGTCGGGTCGGCCTTGGGTACGGCACGCGCCTTGCGCGAGGCCAGCAGTTTCCAGGCAATGCCGCCCAGGATCATCGCTGCGCCAATGAAAACACCGCCAACCACCAGCACCGCAAGAATGGCGACACCCAGCAGGCCCAAGGCGATGCGCACCAGCGGGTTGCGTGGTTTGCGCGGCTCGAACAGGTTGCGCAGCTTGGCGAATTGGACGTAACGGATAGTCATGAAAGTTGGATGACGATGAGTCTGGGGTGGAGTATCAGGGGCGAGCAGGCCTGTTGCGTGAAGTTGTCGTTAATTGCTAACTGAATAGGGTGTGTGAAGAGGGTGTGAGTCAGGTTCGGCGCTCGCAATGGTCGCCCATGCGACAATAAGGCGCTTTCCTGTCCCGGTGTTCCAAATGTCCAACGCCATCGCTCCCGAAACCGAACTCTGCCTGCTGGCCGCGGTGCCCGACCAGGGCTTTCACGCGGTGGTGGGGGTGATTGATGGCGACGCCGAGACGCTGGTGTTGTACCGCGACGGCGAGCAGGTGCGGGCGTGGTTGAACGTCTGCCCGCATGCCGGACGTGCGCTGGACTGGGCGCCGGGCCAGTTCCTGAAGAGCCGCGAAGGGCATCTGGTATGCGCGGTGCACGGGGCCTCGTTCGAGCTGCAGGGCGGCACCTGCGTGGCCGGCCCGTGCAAGGGCGACGGGCTGCGTGCGGTGCCGGTACGGGTGCACGACGGCAAGGTGCTGCTCGGCTGAGTTGCGCCGGCCAAGCGCTCAGCGGGTGTCCTGCACCGGATAGACGCGACTGATCTGGCATTCATAACGGCCACTGACGTTTGCCGGATCGCCGGGCCGGACCAGCTCGCGCTCGGGTCGTACCAGGGCCATCCGATCACCGGGATGGCCGCAGACCATGCCGATACCCATGCCGGATACCAAGGCCATGGACTGCGCGTTGGCCAGTGCCGGGCAGCCGCTGGCGACTTCAAGGCGATAGAAACGATTGCCCGCGGCACGCTTGGGTGAGACTTCTACGGTGATTCCCTGCGGGGTTTCGCTCCAGCTGCGTACTGCATCGACGCTGACGCAGTAATCCGCTGTCCCACGAAAACCGCGTGAGGGTGACGGGCCTGCGGCTTCGACCTGCAGCGTTTCCAGGGTGGCCAGTTGTTGCCGGTCACGTTGGCGCAGCAGATCGGCATAGCCGCGCGCGTCCAAGGGCGTAATCGTGCTGATCGGGCATTGCGTCTCACCGATGACCAGGCTTTCGCCCGGCGCGGCGCATAGCCAGCCATCACGGCTGCCGCGTACCGACAACTTGTTTTCTGGAGCAGGGCAGCCCTGTGCGAATTCGACCCGGAAGCGCTTTCCGTCCTTCAGTCGCAAGGCCACGGTGTCCGCGCTGATGCCCTCCGCTCCACCAATCTGGCGTGCATCTACGCAGTTCGCCTGCGGCGGTGTGCGCGGCTCGGCGCCAGCGCTGAACATGCCCAGAAAACCCAGTGTCGCCAATGTCATCCGTTTCATCGCGATCTCCTCTCCGTTTGAGCGCGGCTGCTGCCTGGTGTGTCAGAACATGATGTTGATCATGATTACCACAATCACGGTGTAAAGCAGCGACAGCGGGCCGCCGACGCGCCACATCTCGCGCGGCGTGTATTTGGCCGGGCCCATTGCCATCGAGATGACCGGGTTGGAGGCGGTCATCAGATTGTTCGATGCCGACAAGGCCACGATCAGCGCGAACGCGGTGGGGTTGCCGCCTGCGGCGAGCGCAAGATTGACGGCGATGGGCACCATCACGATGGTGGCGCCGACATGGCTGATCACCAGCGAGAACGCGGTGGTCAGCAGCGCCAATGCGATTTCCAGTACCCAGACCGGAATGCCGGTAGGCAGTTTGTCGATGGTGTGGCCGGCGATCCAGGCCGCTGCGCCGCTGCTGTCCATGGCCCAGCCCAGCGGAATCAGCCCGGCCATCATGAAGATGGTCTTCCAGTTGATCGCGGCGTAGGCCTCGTCCATGCGCAGTACGCCGGTCAACAGCATGCCGGCCACGCCGGTCAGCAGGGTCAGCGCCACCGGCAGGTGCGAGGTGAGGGCGATGATGATGGTGATGGCGAAGATGGCCATCGCGATCTTGAACTTGTGCGGGCGCTGCTCGCCCTTCGGGTAGTCGGTGACCACCACGAAGTCACGGGTTTCCGCCGCCGCGGCAAGGTCCTGCCAGATGCTGTGGAAGACCAGCATGTCGCCGGCACGCAGCGGCGTGTTGCGCACGTCCTCGCGGATCACCTGCTTGTCGCGGTTGATCGCCAGCAGGCTGATGCCACGTTCCTTGCGCAGGCGCAGCTCGCCGGCGGTCTTGCCGATTACCTTCGAGGTCGGCGGCACAACCGCCTCGGAAATACCGGCGCGGGCGGGGTTGAACAGGTCGCCCAGCTGCTTGAGCCGTGAGGACATGCGCAGGAACTGGTTCTGCGCGAAGTCCGACACCTGTTGGCGCGGGCCCATGGCGCCGATCACGCTGCCCACCCAGATGCGCATGTCCGCCGGTGGCGACAGACGGGTGTCATCGCCGGTTTTCAGCGCCAGCAGCAGCGGCGCGTCGAACAGGTTCTCGGCTTCGCCGACGGTCATGCCAACCAGCGGGCTTTCGGCGGTAACAAGCAGTTCGAAGACGTCGCCTTCGATGCCATAGGACTTGGCGAAATAGCTCTCGGTACGTGCCGGTGCCTGGCCATCGTCGGTTTCGCGCTCTTCTTCCTTGAGCTTGCGGCTGCCGTAAAAACGGAAGTAGGCCAGCGAGGCGATCAGCAGCGCGACACCGATCGGCAACGGCGCGAACATGCGCAGTGGCTCGATGGTGGCGGTGCCTGAGGGCAGGTTGTTGTTGGCCGACATCAACAAATCGTTGAGCAGGATCAGCGGCGAGTTGCCGACCATGGTCAGCGCGCCACCCATCACGATTGCCGCCGAGATCGGCAGCAGCTGGCGCTTCAGGGTGAGTGCGGTGCGTGAAGCCAGGCGCGAGGCCACCGGCAGGTACAAGGCCATCACCGATGGGTTCTGCATGAACGAGGAGTTCAAGCCCGCGGTGGCGGTGGTCAACAGCAACAGCCGTTGTTCCAGCCCATGGGAGCGCCGCAACAACCAGCCCGCGAGCCGGTTCAAGGCGCCGGTGCGGTCCAGGCCGGCGCCAAGAATGGTGGTGGCGATGATGCTCATCACCGCGTTACCGGAGAAACCGCCGAAGATTTCTTCCGGTGCGATCAGGCCGGTGACGCCCAGCACCACCATCACCACCAGGGCCACCACGTCGGCGCGGATGCGCTCGAACAGGAACATCGCCATCGTGAAGCCCACCAGCCCGAGCACGAGCTTCATATCGGTGGTGAGCGTCAGCGCGGTATCCATCAGTGCAGCGGCCTGGAAAAGAAGGGCAGGGACGGGATGCCAGCGCAGCATGCCAGCAACGCTGCATGGTCAGCGCAGGGATCCAGCGGTTTGCTGCTTGCAGCTGTCATCACGCCCTCGGTCCTCAGCCAGCGTCGCTTGCGTTTGGCTTGTCGTACAACAAATCCCACACGCCATGGCCGAGCTTCTGGCCGCGGGTCTCGAAGTGGGTCTGCGGGCGCCAGTCCGGACGCGGTACCGCGCCACGCGGGCCGGCACGGTTGACCAGCCCGGCCGTCGCATCCAGCACTTCCCACATCTGTTCGGCGTAATCCTCCCAGTCGGTGGCGCAGTGCAGGCGACCGCCCGGGCGCAGCTTGCGCACCAGCAGTTCGGCAAATGCCGGCTGCACCAGGCGGCGCTTGTTGTGGCGCTTCTTGTGCCAGGGATCGGGGAAGTAGATGCGGATTTCATCCAGCGCGCCGTCGGCGATTTCCTTCTCCAGCACCTCGACCGCATCGTGGTGGTAGAGCTTGACGTTGTCGGCGTTGTCATCGGCCAGCGCATTGAGCAGGCGGCCAACGCCCGGTGCATGCACCTCGATGCCGATGTAGTCCTTGCTGGTGTCGAACTGCGCGGCGTAGCGCAGGGCGGCGCCGTTGCCGAAGCCAATCTCCAGCACCTTGGGCGCGTTGCGGCCAAAGGTGGCGTCCAGGTCGCGTGGCTCGCCGTTGAAGTCGATGCCGAAGCGCGGCCAGCGTTCGTCGAACGCGCGCTGCTGGGCCGGGGTGAAGCGGCCCTGGCGCAATACGAAGCTGCGAATCTCGCGGCGGCCTTCGGTCACGGTGAAGGGCTTGGGCGGTGCCTTGGAGCCTGCGCTGTCAAAAGGATTGGTCATCAGCCGATCAGCCCATCTACCGGGGAGGAGGCGCTGGCGTAGCGCTTGCGTGGGATGCGCCCGGCCAGGAAGGCCTCGCGGCCGGCTTCCACCGCCTTGCGCATGGCGCTGGCCATCAGGACCGGATTGCGGGCACCGGCAATGGCGGTGTTCATCAGCACGCCGTCGCAGCCCAGCTCCATCGCGATGGCCGCGTCGGAGGCGGTGCCGACGCCGGCATCGACAATGATCGGCACCTTGGCGTTCTCGATGATCTCGATCAGGTTGTACTTGTTCTGGATGCCCAGGCCCGAGCCAATCGGCGCGGCCAGCGGCATCACCGCAGCGCAGCCGATTTCTTCCAGGCGCTTGGCAAGGATCGGGTCGTCGGAGGTGTAGACCATGACGTCGAAGCCATCCTTGACCAGCTGTTCGGCGGCCTTGAGCGTGGCCATCACGTCGGGGTAGAGGGTTTTCTGGTCGCCCAGCACTTCGAGTTTGGTCAGGTTGTGGCCATCGAGCAGCTCACGGGCCAGGCGGCAGGTACGCACGGCATCCTCGGCGGTGTAGCAGCCGGCGGTATTGGGCAGGATGGCGTAACGGTCCGGCGGCAGCACGTCGAGCAGGTTGGGCTCGCCGGGGTTCTGGCCGATATTGGTGCGGCGGATGGCCACGGTGACGATCTGGGCGCCAGCGGCCTCGGTGGCCAGGCGGGTTTCTTCCAGATCCTTGAACTTGCCGGTACCGGTCAGCAGCCGGGAGGAATAGGTCTTGCCGGCGATGACCAGCGAGTCGGTGGGGACATGTGCATTCATGCCCGAATTATCACCCATCCCGCCGATCTGTAGTGCCGAGCGATGCTCGGCAGAAGCTCAGCGTCACCGTGTAGTGCCGAGCCATGCTCGGCAGGGGCCTTACCGGCAATGCTCCAGCACAGCATGGCTGCGCTCTACAGGTGAAACCAACAGGGAAGCCGCCGCTCCCTGCCTTTCATGCAGCGAAGAGGAGGGGAGCTTCCAGCGCTGCCAGCTTCGCGGCTTACGCCACTCCCACAAGCACTACACACATCGCGTGAAAGGCCCCTGCCGAGCATGGCTCGGCACTACCGGCAGCCCTCAGCCACCACCCAGCGCATGCACGATTTCAACCACGTCACCGTCCTGCAGTGGGTGGGTCGCATGCTGGCTGCGCGGCACGATCTCACCGTTGACCTCAACCGCCACCCGGCGTTCGGCCAAGCCTTCGGCGGCCAGCAGTTCGATCAATGACAGGGCGGGTTCAATTTGGCGGAGTTCGCCATTCAGATGGATGTTCATGCTGCCATTTTCGCCAGCGACGCCGCAAAAGCCTAGCTTTGGGCACAGTTTGCGGCAGCGCAGCGTGTGCGTCTTACGCAGTAATGAAAACATAACAACGTGCGGCGGCGTATGTCCGCCGGCTTTCCCACTCAGGAGTTGAACATGTCCCTATCCCTTCGCCCGCTGCGCGCTGCCGTGGCCGTGGCCATCGCCCTGGCCGCAGTGCCGGCCTTGGCGCAGTCGCCGTATTCCAAGACGGTGTTCTTCGGTGACAGCCTGACCGATACCGGTTATTTCCGGCCGGTGCTGGTGAAGTTGGACCCGAATGCCTCGCTTGTTGGCCGTTTCACCACCAACCCGGGCTGGGTGTGGGCGGACTACGTGGCCGACCAGTACGGTACCAATGCCAGCCCCAACGGCAACGGCCAGACCGGTGACAACTATGCGGTCGGTGGTGCTCGCGTGGGCGTGGACGAGGTGGGCGCGCTGGGCGCGACGCCTTCGATGAAGACGCAGATGACGACCTACCTGGCTGCCAATGGCGGCAAGGCCGATGCCAACGCGCTGTATACGGTGTGGGGCGGTGCCAACGATTTGTTCGCGGTGCAGAAGGCGCCGGCGCAGGCGCAGGCCATCATCGGGGCCGCAGTGGCCGACCAGGTTGGCATCGTAGGTGCGCTGAAGGCGGCCGGTGCCGAGTACGTGATGGTGCCGAACCTGCCTGATATCGGTTTGACCCCGGCTTCGCGCGCCGGCGGCGCGATGGGCATGGCGCAGGGCACCGCGCTGGCCAAGGCTTACAACGACGCTCTGTTTGGTGGTCTGAAGCAGGCCGGGCTGCAGGTGATTCCGGTGGATACCTTCACCATCCTGCAGGAAATCGTCGCCAATCCCGGCACCTATGGCTTCACCAATGTCAGCAACATGGCCTGCACCTCGGCCTCGTCGGTCACCTGCTCGCCGCTGAGCCTGGCCGCGCCGAATGCCAACAACACCTATGTGTTCGCCGATGGTGTGCACCCGACCACTGCTGCCCACCAGATCCTCGGCCAGTACGCGATCTCGGTACTGGAAGCCCCGCGCCTGCAGCAGGTGCTGACCCATTCGGCCCAGACCACCGGCCGCGCCCGCGCCGATCAGGTGGGTGCGCACGTGGGTTCACGTCCAGCGGATGGCCTGAGCTGGTGGGGCAACCTGCGCGGTGACATGCAGCGCTATGCGCATGCCGACCTGTACGACGGCATGGCGCCGGCCGGCCTGTTCGGTGTGGATTGGACGCGCGACGGCCTGGTCCTCGGCGGCTTTGCCGGCTACGGCCGCATGGATGCCGACTTCGGCAACAGCAAGGGTGACTTCACCCAGGATGACACCACCCTGGGCCTGTTCGCTGGCTGGTATGGCGAGCGCGCCTGGGTCAACGGCCAGGTGAGCTACAGCTGGTTGGGCTATGACGTGACCCGCAAGGTGCAGCTCGGCCCGGCTACCCGTGAGCACAAGGGCTCGCCGGACGGCAGCAACCTGACCGCCGCCATCAACGCTGGTTACGAGTTCGGCCATGCCGGTGGCTTCCGTCACGGCCCGGTAGCGGCGGTGATCTGGCAGAAGGTGAAGCTGGACGGCTATGTCGAGAGCAATGCCAGCGCCACCGCGTTCGGCTATGGCGACCAGGACCTGGATTCGACCGTGGGCCGTATCGGCTGGCAGGCACGCTTTGACGGCGGCACTGTGCAGCCGTACGTGCAGGTGACCTATGACCACGAGTTCGAGGACGGCAAGCAGGCCAGCGCCTGGTTGCAGACCATGTCCGGCGCGGGGATGTACAAGGTGCCGGGGCTGGAGTTCGACCGCAACTACGCCACCGCCGTGCTCGGTGCGCGCCTCACGCTGTGGGGCCTGAACAGCAATATCGGCCTGAGCACCACCACGATGCAGAAGTCAGCACGTGATGCCACCGTGTTCGCCAGTTTCGGCGGCAGCTTCTAAGGCGCCTTAGTCGCAATTGATTACGGTGTTGTGTGTGGGAGGCGGTGCCGCATTGGCGGCATCGCCTCTTTTTTTGTTTGTGGGGCAGGGGAACCACTGGGGCGCCTGCAGGACGGCCGGTTGCGCGGGCCGCCATCGCCACCGGAACACGTGCCCACGCCGGCTTCGGTGGGGTGGAAACCGGCAGTTGCGGGCGTTGCTTTGTCCCAGCGCGGCGCATAGACTTCACGCTCGCCAACGCGGGCGTAGCTCAATGGTAGAGCTGTAGCTTCCCAAGCTACTGACGAGGGTTCGATTCCCTTCGCCCGCTCCACGCCTGGCGGTTTGTTGCAATGATCAGAGCGGCCTCAGGCCTGCCAACCGGCCGCTGAAGACCGGCGCCAAACTCCCTGATTCAGATCATCCGGAACCGGTAACGCCGCGATATGCTGCGCGCCTACCGACCACTCCCGCCGCGATGAAACTGGCCATTCTTTCCCGTAACACCAAGCTGTACTCGACCCGCCGCCTGGTCGAAGCCGCCCGTTCGCGTGGCCACACGGTGCGCATACTCGATCCGCTGCGCTGCTATATGCGCATCACCTCCAGCGGTTTTGGCATGCATTACAAGGGCAAGGCGTTGACCGGTGTGGATGTGGTGATACCGCGGATCGGTGCATCCATCACCCGCTATGGCACGGCGGTGCTGCGGCAGTTCGAGATGATGGGCGCGCGCACCCCCAATCCTTCCGATGCGATCCTGCGCGCGCGCGACAAACTGCGTGCCCACCAGCTGCTCGCCGCCAAGGGGATCGACATGCCGGTGACGGTGTTCGGCGACAACCCGGACGATACCGACGACCTGCTGTCGATGCTTGGGCCGCCGCCGCATGTGGTGAAGCTCAGCGAAGGCACCCAGGGCAGGGGGGTGATCCTTACCGAAAAGCTCAGCGCGTCCAAGGGCACTGTCGAGGCCCTACGCGGGCTGTACGCCAACTTCCTGGTGCAGGAGTTCATTGCCGAGGCCCAGGGTGCGGACCTGCGCTGCCTGGTGGTGGGCGACCAGGTGGTTGCGACCATGCGCCGGCAGGCCCAGGATGGCGACTTCCGTTCCAATCTTCACGCCGGTGGCGTTGCCGAACGGGTGCAGTGCAGCAAGGCCGAGCAGCAGGTGGCGATACGCTCGGCCAAGGCGCTGGGGCTGGGGATAGCCGGCGTCGACCTCATCCGCTCCAAGCGGGGACCGCTGGTGCTGGAGGTCAATTCGACCCCCGGGCTGGAGGGCATCGAGGGGGTGTCCGGGGACGATATTGCCGGGCGCATGATCGAATACGTGACCAGCCTCAAGCGTTGAGGTCCGGTCATCAATTTGTTTGCATGGTTTTAACAAGCCTTTAATCCGGCTGGCCCTAGCCTGTTTCCACTGTGCCCAGCCCTCCTCAGTGGGTCCGGTGATCGGGAATCTTTTAAGGCCCTGGCGGTTTTCGTCAGGGCCTTGTTTTTGGCGAGTATTGTTGAGTGCGGGAGCTGGGGTTAGAGTGCTGAAAATGACATGGAGGCGGCGCACGAAGCAGCACTTTGGACAATTGATTGGCCGCGTCAGGTGTATGTTCGAGTGGATAAGACGCAGGACGTTAACGCGAACTATGCTGTAATTCCGCGCATACATTGGCGCCTCTCGCCTGTTATTCCTATAAAACGAAGGTAATCGCACACGTGCGCATTCTTGTAATCGAAGACAACAGTGACATTGCCGCCAATCTTGGTGACTACCTTGAGGATCGCGGGCATACGGTCGATTTCGCCGCTGATGGCGTGACCGGCCTGCATCTGGCGGTGGTGCATGAGTTCGATGCGATCGTGCTGGATCTGAACCTGCCGGGCATGGATGGCATCGAAGTCTGTCGCAAGCTGCGCAACGATGCGCGCAAGCAGACGCCGGTGCTGATGCTCACTGCCCGTGATTCGCTGGACAACAAGCTGGCCGGTTTTGATTCCGGTGCTGATGACTACCTGATCAAGCCGTTCGCGCTGCAGGAAGTGGAAGTGCGGCTCAATGCATTGTCACGGCGTGGCAAGGGTGCACATACCCGTGTTCTGGAAGTGGGTGACCTGGAGTACAACCTGGATACGCTGGAAGTACGCCGCCAGGGCAAGCTGCTGCAGCTCAATCCGACCGCGTTGAAGATCCTGCAGGCACTGATGGAAGCGTCGCCAGCAGTCGTTACCCGGCAGGAGCTGGAAACCCGCGTCTGGGGCGAGGAACTGCCAGATTCGGACTCGCTGCGCGTGCATATCCATGGCCTGCGTGCGGTGGTGGACAAGCCGTTTGAAGTGCCGATGATCCAGACCCGTCACGGCATTGGTTACCGTATCTCCGCACCCGATGCCTGAAACAGTACTGCCTGAGGTCGTGCGCCGGCGCGGACGCTATCGTCGGCGCCTGCGCAGCCGCATCATCCTTTCCTTCGTGTTGTTGGGTTTCTGCCTGACCACGCTGTTCGCCTTTGCCACCAATTGGGCGCGGATGCGCGTGGAAAACCAGCTGGTTGAGGATGTGATGAATCGCAACCTCGACGCTTCCTGGCAGAGCTATATGCGCAGTGGCGGTACCGATGTGGTTGCGCCGGTGCAGCAGATGCGGGCCTTCCTGTTCCGGCCAGACAAGCTCGACGGTCTGCGTCGTGACTATCCCGAATGGGAGGGGCTGCAGGACGGCATTCACACCATCAACGGCGAGGATGCCGAAGGCAAACCTTTCTCCTACAAGGTAGGTGTTCGTAAAACACCGGATGCCTGGTTTTTCATTGCTTATGACATGGGCCAGGCGCTTCGTGGTGAGCAGCAACTCAATCGCGCGCTGTTCCTGTCGGTAATCATCTTCAGCCTGCTGTCCTGGGTATTGGGCTGGTGGTCCGCTTCGCGGGTGATGCGGCCGGTATCGGACCTGGCATCCCGGCTGCGTGCCTACCGTGGTGGTGCCAAGCACCCCGAGCCCTTGGCGCCGCGTTTCCCGGACGACGAGGTTGGCCAGTTGGCCGAGGCGCTGGATGATTATTCCGAGCGCCTGACCGAAGTGGTCCAGCGTGACCGCGAGTTCAATGCCGACGTCAGCCATGAGCTGCGCACGCCGCTGGCGGTGATCCGCGGTGCTACCGAACTATTGCTGACGCGCCCCAATCTGGATGAAAAAGTGTTGCAGCGTCTGCAACGCATACAGCGCGCCGAACAACAGTGCAGTGACTTGATCGGCTCGTTGTTGTTGCTGTCCCGCAATGAGCGCGCGCAGGGCAGCAGCAATGTCGCCCGGGTTGCCGAGCAGCTGCTTGAATCGCATCGCGCCCAGCTCGGTGGCAAACCCTTGGAACTGGTGCTGGAAGGATCGCGCGAGCTGGTGATCGATGCGCCTGAGTCAGCGCTGTCGGTGGCGCTGGGCAACCTGATCGGAAATGCGGTGAAGTATTCGCAGGAAGGTCGGGTGCTGGTGCGGGTGGGTGCAAATGCGGTGGAAGTGATCGACAACGGCCCGGGGCTGAGCGAGAAAGATGCTGCCAGCCTGTTCCAGCGCGGCTATCGCGGCACCCACGCTGGCCAGTCGCAGGGCGGGGGAATCGGTTTGTCGATCGTCAGTCGACTGTGCGCGCTATACGGCTGGCAGGTGGACATCCGGCCGGGCAAGGAGCGTGGTGTGGTTGCGACGCTGACATTTGCGCCTGAGCAGCCTTGAGTTGCAATCAAGCGCTTCGACCGGCCCGCTTGGACTGGATGATGGATGCCCAAGTGGCCGCGTGGGTCAAATGGCGCCGGATCGCCTGCCTTTAGCCCCTCTCCCGCCATCGGGAGAGGGGTTGGGGTGAGGGCGCTCTCTGCGCTGCGATCAAAATAGCAGTCAGGCCGCCGCCCCTGCCAGCTCCCGATAGCGCGCATCCAGTAATTCGACATGCAGCTGCAACGCATCCGTATGGCCGTCATTGACGATCACATCATCAGCCAGCGCCAAGCGCTGCGCGCGGCTGGCCTGCGCCTGGATCATGCGTTCGGCCAATGCCGCATCGATGTTGTCGCGGCTGAGCAGACGCGCGTGCTGCACCTGTTCCGGTGTATCCACCACCAGAATCCGGTTCAACCAGGGATAGGTCGGGCGGCCACCCGCTTCGGTAAGCAGAGGAATCGCGGCGATCGCATAAGGGCTGTTCGCGGCTTCGCAGATGCCACGCACCCTGGCACGGATGGCCGGATGGGTGATCGCTTCCAGTGCGCGGCGTTCATCGGGATTGGCGAATACACGCTGGCGCAAATAGGCTCGGTCAAGGCTGCCATCGGGTTGCAGAACCTCGGCGCCGAACAGTTCGGCAATCGCCGCAAGACCGGGGCTGCCAATCGCGACAACCTCGCGCGCTGCGATATCCGCATCGGCCACGGTAATGCCCAAGGCCTCGAAACGCCGGCTGACTTCACTCTTGCCCGAGGCGATGCCGCCGGTCAGTCCGACGATGAAATTGCTCATGCAATGACTCCAAAACAACAATGGCCCTCGAAGGGCCATTGTCGCTGGTGATGGTTTATTGCTGTAGCCCTGCCAATCGCATGTAGCCGCCTATCATCTGGTCGCCCCACATGAAGACCAGCCAGCCGGCGATAGCCAGGTACGGACCGAATGGAATCGGCGTGGCGCGGTCGCGCCCGCGCGAGTACAGCCAGATCGAGCCGATGATGGCGCCGACCAGGGAGGACAGCAGGATGATCGGCAGGATGCCCTTCAGTCCGCACCAAGCACCCAACGCGGCCAGCAACTTGAAGTCGCCGTGGCCCATGCCTTCCTTGCCGGTGATCTGCTTGAACAGCCACCACACCGTCCATAGCGACAGGTAGCCGACGGCGGCACCAATCAGCGCCGGCTTGGCCGGCATGTAGAGATTGTCCATGCTGCCTATCAGGCCCAGCCACATCAGTGGCAGGGTGAGCTGGTCGGGCAGCAGCTGGGTGCGCAGGTCGATGCCGGACAGCGCAACCAGGAAGCAGCTCAGCACGATGGCGCCAAAGCCCTGCCAGCCGAAGCCGAATTGCCAGACGCTGGCCAGCACCATCAGGCTGGTGACCAGTTCCACGATTGGGTACTGGATGGAGATCGAAGCTTGGCAATGGCGGCACTTGCCACGCAGGAACAGCCAGCTGAACAGCGGAATGTTCTCGTACCAGCTCAGCTTGTGCTTGCAGTGCGGGCAGTGCGAAGGCTCCACCACGATGCCCGGCGGCGGCGGCTCATAGATATCGGGCTCTTCGAGGATTTCGCGCGCATCGCGCTTCCACTGCCACTCCATGCGCTTGGGCAAGCGCAGGATCACCACGTTGAGGAAGCTGCCGATCAGCAGTCCCAGTCCGGCCGCGGCGGGATAGCCGAGACCGGGATGCTGGTCGAGAAATGCCATGTGTTAAACCACAGATGCCAGTTTGAAGATGGGCAGGTACATGCCGATGACCATGCCGCCGACGATGGTACCGATGAATACCATGATCATCGGTTCCAACAGGCTGCTCAGCGCGTCGACCGCGTTGTTCACTTCCTGCTCGTAGTACTCGGCAACCTTGAACAGCATCGCATCCAGCGCGCCGGCTTCTTCACCGATTGCAGTCATCTGGATGACCATGTGCGGAAACAGGTTGACCTGTTTCATCGCCATGTTGACCGGGTAGCCGACGGCGACGTCGTCGCGCATGCGCAGAACCGCTTTTTCGTAGACGCTGTTGCCGGTGGCGCCAGCAACGATGCCGAGCGCTTCGACCAAGGGGACGCCGGCCTTGAAGGTCACGCCAGTCGTGCGCGCGAAGCGCGCGATCGCGCTGTTATGCATGATCTGGCCGATGACAGGCACCTTCAGGATCAGCTTGTCCATCGTGTGCTGCATGGCCGGGGAGCGCTTATAGGCATAAAGAAAGCCAACTATCGATCCAACCAGTGCCAGCAATATGATCCACCACCAGGACACCATGAATCGTGACGCAGCGACAATCAACTGAGTGAAAGCAGGCAGGTCGGCGCCGAAGCTCTTGAAGACTTCTTCAAACTGCGGTACCACCCACACCAGTAGTACCGAGCTGACAATCAGTGCAACGGCTACCACTGCGGCGGGATAGAACAGGGCTTTCTTGATCTTGCCCTTGAGGGTTTCGATGTTCTCTTTGTAGTTGGCAACCGTGTCCAGCACGGTTTCAAGTACACCTGCGCCTTCGCCGGCCCTCACCAGGTTGCGGTATAGCTCGTCAAACTGCACAGGGTGCTTGCTGATGGCCTCGTGCAGCGAGGAGCCACCTTCGATGTCGGTGCGGATATCACCCACCATCTTTTTCATGCGAGCGTTTTTGTGGCCCTCGCCGATGATCTCCAGCGAGCCGACGATAGGCACGCCGGACTTCATCATCGTCGCCATCTGGCGACTGAAGAAGGCGATTTCCTTGGCCGATATCTTCGAGCCAGCGGCGCCGAACAGAGGCTTGGGCTTGGGCTTGACCACCGTGGGGTTGATCCCCTGTCGGCGCAGTTCGGCACGCAGCAGGTTGGAACTCTTGGCCTGTTGCTCGCCTTTCATCTTGATGCCACGCTTGTCGGTTCCCTCCCAGACAAACGGCAACATCTGGCTGGTGCCGCGGGCAACCGGCTGGTTCTTGATGGCGCTACGGGTGACGGACATATCTCTGGGCTCCCCAGCCAGCCCTCCCCGGGCCGGCGACCTCCGCATGGTATCCGCATTGGCGCGTCCCAGCATCCCATCTGCAGAAATAGGCGAATCCCGTCACGCCCTAGCCCTGGCGTCTTCACATATAGACCGGAGTACCTGCCTTGTTGGAGCCTTCCCGGCACTGCCGCTTGTGGGCGTCGCCCCGGCACGACAGGGGTATCACTGGTTTGCGGAAGGGGGCTCGGTCTGGCGGATGCCTTTCCGACAAGTTTCTTGCCGGGGGGGGGGGGGGGATGGTGCCGGGGGGCGTTGCCACATGGCTTCGCTTGTTGTCACAACCTGACGTACTACGTCACATTGAGGGCCAGATCGCACTACTTCTACAAGGGGCTTCCAATCTTTGCGCTTGCTGCCATCATTGGCGCCGGGGAGCTGAGGGTGTGCCTGAAAACTGGCACGCAACCTGCTTTGTAATACCCCGCATGGGGTGGGCAGGTATATGCGCTCATCCTTGTTCACTCAATCCAATACCTCTAGGGGATGTATCCATGAAGAAGCAGCAGGGTTTCACGCTGATCGAACTGATGATCGTGGTTGCGATCATCGCCATTTTGGCCGCCATTGCGCTGCCGATGTACCGTGATTATGTTGCCAAGTCGCAGCTGGCTGCTGCTCTGGCAGAAATCAATCCAGCCAAGACGGCATTGGAAGTGGCGCTGCAGGAAAATGGCGCGTATGTCCCGGCAACCCCGCAGGACCTGGGCTTGCAGACCGCCCCGACTCCGCGTTGCAGTGCCTATGGTGCCAGCGCCACTGTTCTTAGCTGCACCGTGCTTGGTAACGACATCGTTACCGGTGCAGTGGTGACGTTGACCCGTACACCTGCTACCGGCGCGTGGGCTTGCACCGTAACGGGTGGTACTGGCTTGGTTGCCAAGCACCGCCCGGGCGGCTGCACCTGATTTGTAATGGGGATTCGGAGAAAAGGCCCTGAGAAGGGCCTTTTCTTTTGGGGTTTCTTCAGGGCGCGCCCTTGTTTTGTGTAAATGGGCCACGGGTAAAACTGGCCTTGGGTCCAGAAATGCCATTAGCTATTGGCCTATAGACTGGCCTGGCATTCGCCAATGCAGCACATCATTGGGCTGGGTTCGTGCTCTATCAGCCGGTGTCGCCGAGGCGTTGGCAGCATGCTGGGGAGCTGGGCCATTTCCATCTCCAGACTGAGTCGGAGCGCGTTGATATGGATCCACCTGATCCTTGGCAACGCCAACGATGAAAACCATCGTGTGATACCAGGGGATATTGTGGGTATCGGCGCAGTATCTGGATTGCGGGGTTCGCGGGTGCTTTGTCGGCTGCAATCATTCGTTGTGCGGCGGCGTAGTTCCGAGGCATGGCAGGGAATGGGCTTGGCGTGGCATCAGAAAGCTGCCTAGGGTCGCACGCTGCAGGATAATGGAGTACTGCGGTGTTGCCAGGCCTCTTGCCGGAAGCATCGCACCTCGCACTCCTGGAACAGGAATCAACAATCCGTGATTCCATTCGCGTCCGAATTGGGGTTAGGGGAATCTTGAATGCGGCGTGGGGCTGGTCATCGAGCCTTGCGTCGGACGTGCTGTCGCCGCATTCGACGGCGGGACTGCGCCGCGAGTTGTTGTAAAGCTGCAGGGGATGGCCCCGAGCAGCGCTTTCGTGCCGCGGCGGGTCGAAGGCGGGAGGGAGTAGTCCTGGCAGTCTGATGGCCGCTCTGGCGACGGGATGCGGTATCTTTTCGGTCTGATTGAAGGGGAATCCCGATGAACACACTGACATCCGCCAACCTAGTGGGTATTACCGGCATTGCTCGGCGTCTGGTCCAGGATGGAGCGCTGGAGGAAGCCGTTGCCCGCACCGCGATGAGCCAGGCTGCCGACGCCAAGGTGCCGTTGGCACAGTGGCTGGCCGACAAGAAGCTGGTGAGCGCCGCTCATATGGCCGCTGCCAACGCCATGGAATTCGGCATGCCTTTGATGGATGTGTCGGTGTTCGATGCCAACCAGGGCGCGATGAAGCTGGTCAGCGAGGAATTGCTGCGCCGGCATCAGGTGCTGCCGCTGTTCAAGCGTGGCGGCAAGCTGTTCGTGGGCACCAGCAACCCGACCCAGCAACTGGATGAGATCAAGTTCCAGACCAACCTGGTGGTTGAGCCGATCCTGGTTGATGAGGAGCAGATCCGCCGCACCCTGGACCTGTGGCTGGCCAGCAATGATTCGCTGGGCGATAGCCTCGGCGGAGATGACGACGGCATGGGCGATCTAGACATCGCCGCCGGTGACGAGGACATGGGTGGCGGTGGCGACACCGGTGTGGATGCCAAAGGCGATGACACCCCGGTCGTGAAGTTCGTCAACAAAGCCTTGGTCGATGCCATCCGCAAGGGTGCTTCGGATATCCACTTCGAGCCCTACGAAGATGACTACCGGGTGCGCTTCCGTATCGATGGCCTGCTCAAGAGCGTCGCCAAGGCGCCGGTGAAGCTGAACCAGCGTATCGCTGCACGCCTGAAGGTGATGGCGCAGCTGGATATCGCGGAAAAGCGCGTGCCACAGGATGGTCGCATCAAGCTTAATCTGTCCAAGAGCAAGCAGATCGACTTCCGTGTCAGTACCTTGCCGACCCTGTTCGGCGAAAAGATCGTGTTGCGTATTCTTGACGCCAGCGCGGCCAAGTTGGGTATCGACAAGCTGGGCTATGAGCCGGACCAGCAGAAGCTGTTCCTGGATGCTATCCACAAGCCTTACGGCATGGTGTTGGTAACCGGGCCGACTGGTTCGGGTAAGACGGTGTCGCTCTATACCGCGCTGGGCATCCTCAATGACGAGACCCGCAATATCTCTACCGCCGAGGACCCGGTGGAAATCCGCCTGCCAGGCGTGAACCAGGTGCAGCAGAACAACAAGCGCGGCATGACCTTTGCAGCGGCGCTGCGTTCGTTCCTGCGACAGGATCCGGACATCATCATGGTCGGCGAAATCCGTGACCTGGAGACCGCGGAAATCGCGATCAAGGCTGCGCAGACCGGTCACATGGTGCTGTCCACGCTGCATACCAACGATGCGCCGCAGACCATTGCGCGTCTGATGAACATGGGTATCGCACCGTACAACATCACCTCGTCGGTGACCCTGGTGATCGCCCAGCGTCTGGCGCGACGCCTGTGCTCGAACTGCAAGCGTCCGACCCAGTTGCCGGAGAATGCATTGCTGGCCGAAGGCTATACCGCCGAGCAGATTGCCAAGGGCATCAATCTGTTTGAACCGGTGGGCTGTGATGAATGCACGGAAG
Organism: Stenotrophomonas nitritireducens; assembly: GCF_001700965.1. NCBI lineage: Bacteria > Pseudomonadati > Pseudomonadota > Gammaproteobacteria > Lysobacterales > Lysobacteraceae > Stenotrophomonas > Stenotrophomonas nitritireducens. The sequence continues at coordinate 1,140,320 of NZ_CP016756.1, read as the reverse complement.
GCTACAAGGGCCGTACCGGTATCTATCAGGTGATGCCGATGACCGACGATATCGCTGCGATTGTGCTGCAGGGCGGCAATGCGATGGATATTGCCGATGCTGCGCAGAAGATCGGCATCAATGACCTGCGCCAGTCAGCGCTGATCAAAGCGGCGCAGGGCACCACCAGCCTGGCTGAAATCAACCGCGTGACCAAGGACTAAGCCTCACCCGTAGTGCCGAGCCATGCTCGGCAAAGGCTTTACCTGCGAAAGTCGCCCTCACCCCAACCCCTCTCCCGTAAACGGGAGAGGGGCTGAAGCGGTAGTGCCGAGCCATGCTCGGCAAGTGGCTTTACCCGCGAAAAGCGCCCTCACCCCAACCCCTCTCCCGTAAACGGGAGAGGGGGCTAGAACGGTGGTGCCGAGCATGGCTCGGCTCTACCCCAGTTCCCGCCGCTTGCTTACTCCATGCCTAGCTTTTTCAGCTTGTAGCGCAGGGCGCGGAAGGTGATGCCCAGTTGGGCTGCGGTCTTGGTCTTGTTCCAGCGGTTCTCTTCCAGCGCCTTCTGGATGACCGTGCGCTCCATCTGCTCGATATAGGAGGGCAGGGCGGCGTTGGCTGGGTCGATGTCGACAACGGCTTCCTGGACGACGGCAACAGCGCCTGTCGCAGCGCCTTCGGCAGCAGCACGTTGCAACGCGCTCTGCGGTTGCGGCAGGCGCAGGTCGTTGGCGTCGATGCGGTCGCCATCGGCCAGTGCCAGCGAGCGCTCGAGGATGTTTTCCAGTTCGCGGACGTTGCCGGGAAAGGAATAGGCATCCAGCGCTTCCAATGCTGAACCGGCTAGGTGCGGTGGCTTCTGGCCCTGCGATTGCGCCAGCCGCTGCAGGATGGTGCCGGCCAGTTGCGGCAGGTCGCTGCGGCGTTCGCGCAATGGCGGTACCCGCAGTTCGATCACGTTGATGCGGTAGTACAGGTCATGGCGGAATCGCCCGTCCTGCACCAGCGTGCCCAGGTCTTTATGGGTGGCCGAGAGTATGCGTACATCCACGGTGACTTCGGTGGCCGCGCCTACCGGGCGGACCGATTTTTCCTGGATGGCCCGCAGCAGCTTGACCTGCATCTGCAGTGGCAGCTCAGCCACTTCATCCAGAAACAGGGTGCCGCCACTGGCCGCCTGGAACAGGCCGGGCTTGTCGGCGTGGGCACCGGTGAAGCTGCCCTTGCGATGGCCGAAGAACTCGCTTTCCATCAGTTCGCCCGGAATGGCGCCGCAGTTGACCGGAATGAATGGGCCGGCCGCGCGTGCGCCCTGGTCGTGGATGGTACGGGCAACCAGTTCCTTGCCGACGCCCGATTCCCCCAGGATGTAGACCGGTGCCTGGCTGCGCGCGACCTTGCCGATGGTGGCGCGCAACTCATCCATTGCCGGCGAGCTGCCGAGCAGGCGGGTGGCGTTTTCCGGCGGCGGTGGGGTGCTGGGACGGGCGGCGTTGTTCAGTTCGATGGCGTGGCGGACCAGGCCGCGCAGCACATTGATGTCCACCGGCTTGCTGACGAAGTCGAAGGCGCCGGCCTTCAGGGCCTCCACCGCCAGGTCCATGCTGCCGAAGGCGGTGATCATCGCCACCGGGGTTGCCGGATGGTCGCGGGTGATCTCGGTCACCAGCTCGATGCCATTGCCGTCAGGCAGGCGCATGTCGGTCAGGCACAGGTCGAAATGGTTGCTTGCGAGCAGTTCCCGCGCCTCGGCGAGGTTGGCGGCGGTGCTTATCCGCAGGCCCATCCGGCCGAGGGTGAGGACCAGTAATTCGCGGATGTCGCGTTCGTCGTCGACGATCAGGGCGCTGTGTGTTGCGTTCATGAATGGAACGATAGCCGAGGTAGAGGCATGTCTACAAACGATTGCATCGAAAAATGGATCATTGGCGTTCGCTGCGGGTAAACGCTGTTTTCGGCGTGCTCAGGGTCAGCCGGAAGCAGGCGCCGCCAGCGGGAATGGACACGTAGTCCAGCTGGGCCTGGTTGGCCCGGCAAAGTTCGCGGGCGATATACAGGCCCAGCCCGGTGCCGTGTTCGGAGGTGGTGTAGAACGGCCGGAACAGCTGGCTGGCGATGGCATCGGGGATGCCGGGGCCGCGGTCCATCACGTCGATCACCGCATTGCGCCCGGCCGAGGCGACCCGGATGCGGATGCGTGCTGGCTCGTCGGCCATGCGGCCATATTTGAGGGCGTTGTGGACCAGCGCCGTCAGTACCTGGTGCAGATGCCGGGGGTCCATCATCGCCACTACCGACGGCTCGCGGATCACCGCTTCCAGGCTGTCGTTCTCAAGCGACAGGGTCTGCCGGTACTCAAGCACGAAACGCCGCACGAAGGCGGCCAGGTCGAGGTTCTCCGGGTTTGCGCGTTCGCGCCGGGCCAGCGCCAGCACGCTTTCGACAATGCCGTTGGTGCGCTGGCACTGCTGGTGGATGATCTGCAGCAGGCGCCGGTCCGCTTCACCCAGGTCCTCGGATTCCTCCAGCAGCTGGGTGGCGTAGTTGATCGCCGCCAGCGGATTGCGGATTTCGTGGGCCAGGCTCGCCGAGAACCGGCCCAGGGTGGACAGCGTCAGCGATTCGGCCCGGCGCGACACCACCGTGGTGTCATCCAGGAAGATCAGCGACATGTCGCTGTCGGCCAGCAGGCGGGCGAAGCGTGGCAGTACTTCGGCCTGCTCGGGAGCAAGCTGCAGCGGTGGCTCGTCTTCGTGCCAGCCATTGCGCCAGCGTTGCAGGCGCCGCGCCAGTTCGGGGGAGGCGATGCTGAGTGCCACCCGGTCGACCGCCAGCGCGCCTTCCATGTCGCCGAGCAGGGCGGTGGCCGCCTCGTTGGCCAGGGTGATGTGGCCAGTGGCATCCACCACCAGCACGCCGGTACGCATGCGGCGGATGATCAGCTCGTTCACTTCGAACAGGTTGGCCACTTCCACGCCACGGCGATCGGCCAGCTGCTGGGTGCGGCGGGTGCGGCTGCCGATCTGGTAGGCAATGAAGGTCAGCGCCAGGTAGCTGGTGACGAACATTGCCAGTTCGGCCAGGGTGCGGGTGTTCTGGCTGCCCTCCACCATCTGCCAGACGTATTCGGCAATGCTGGCCGCGCAGGCCAGCAGCGCAAGCAGCAGGGCGGGCGACAGCGGCAGCAGCAGGCCGGCCGCGGCGATGTTGAACAGCAGCGACATCGAGATGCCGGCGCTGGCGCCGGGCAGGGCATGGCTGAGCAGGGTGGCGGCGATGATGTCGATAACCACGCTGCCGAATACGATGCGCTGCAGCCAGCGCTCATTGCGGCCCCAGATCAGCAGGGCTGCCGATACCAGCAGGTAGGCGATGGAGACCGATTGCGCCAGCCGCGGCTGGTGCGCCTCGCCCACCATCGAGGTCAACGGCCCGAACACCAGTGCGCTGAGCAGGGCGGCAACCAGCACCCGGTACAACGCAAAAAAGTACAACTCGCGCGTTGGGATGGATTCGATGCGGTCGATGATCGACGGACTGGGGGCCAAGCCGGATCTCCTATCCAAACCTAATCACGCCAGTATAGGTGCGCCGGGCACGCTGCGGGTGGCTCCGGCGGCTGCCCGGCAATCATCGGCAAGTTGCTGAATTAGCTGGTAAAGACGTGCCGTTCTTGGCGTTTTGTACAGACTTCTTTGCGTGCCGGGCCGCCGTCGGCGACAATGTTGGGCCCGCCCGCCCTGCAAGTTGGCCATTTTCGGCCCTGTGGGCTTGCGTGCGGTCGTTCCTATTCCCACGGTGACGCATGAATTTTCACGAGTACCAGTCAAAACAACTGCTTGCCGAATACGGCATCCCGGTCCCGGCCGGCAAGGTCGCTGCGACCCCGGACGAGGCTGTAGCAGCCGCTCAGTCGCTTGGACAAGGCCCCTGGATGGTCAAGGCGCAGATCCACGCTGGCGGCCGCGGCAAGGCTGGCGGCGTCAAGTTCTGCAAGACCACCGACGACGTCAAGGCCGCTGCGGCCAAGATGCTCGGCACCAAGATGGCCACCTACCAGACCGCCGGCGTCGAGCTGCCGGTCAACCTGGTGCTGGTGACCACCGCCGGTGAGATCGTCAAGGAGCTGTATCTGTCGGTGCTGGTTGACCGTGGCACCAAGACCATCACCTACATCGCTTCTTCGGAAGGCGGCGTGGAGATCGAGCAGGTTGCTGCTGAAACCCCGGAGCTGATCCACTCGCTCAACGTCGACTTCGTTGAAGGCGTGCAGGGTTACCACGGCCGCGATTTCGGCTTCAAGCTGGGCCTGACCGCCAAGCAGGCTGGCCAGTTCGCCAGCATCATGGTCAACCTGTACCGCCTGTTCAACGAAAAGGACCTGGCGCTGGTTGAAATCAACCCGCTGGCCATCCTCGACGACGGCAACCTGTACGCGCTGGACGGCAAGTTCGACAGCGACGACAACGCCGCGTTCCGCCAGAAGGCGCTGGTCGCCATGCGCGACAAGACCCAGGAAGATCCGACCGAAGTGATCGCTTCGGAGCTGGACATCAACTACGTCACCATGGACGGCAACATCGGCTGCATGGTCAACGGCGCAGGCCTGGCCATGGCCACCATGGACGTCATCAAGCTCAACGGCGGCGAGCCGGCGAACTTCCTGGACGTGGGCGGCGGTGCCAACAAGCAGCGCGTCATCGAAGCCTTCAAGCTGATCCTGTCCTCGGACAAGGTCGAAGGCATCTTCGTCAACATCTTCGGCGGCATCGTCCGCTGCGACATGATTGCCGAAGGCATCATCGCCGCCGTGAAGGAAGTGGGCGTCAAGGTTCCGGTCGTGGTGCGCCTGGAAGGCACCAACGTGGAAGAAGGCAAGCAGCTGCTGCGTGACAGCGGCATGGCCATCATCCCGGCTGACAACATCAACGACGGCGCCAAGAAGATCGTTGAAGCTGTCAAGAACGCCGCCTGATCCGACACCGAAGGAAATCCAATGTCTGTTTTGATTAACAAGAACACCAAGGTGATCGTGCAGGGCTTTACCGGCCAGCAGGGCACCTTCCACGCCACTCAGATGATCGAGTACGGCACCCAGGTTGTTGGCGGCGTGACCCCGGGCAAGGGTGGCACCACCCACATCGACCTGCCGGTGTTCAACACCGTGGCTGATGCCGTGCAGAACACCGGCGCCAATGCCTCGGTGATCTACGTGCCGCCGCCGTACGCGGCCGACGCGATCCTGGAAGCCGCTGCTGCCGGCATCAAGGTCATCGTCTGCATCACCGAAGGCATCCCGGTGCTGGACATGCTGCGCGTCAAGAACGTGCTGACCCGTTCGCATCCGGACACCGTGCTGATCGGGCCGAACTGCCCGGGCGTCATCACCCCGGGTGAGTGCAAGATCGGCATCATGCCGGGCCACATCCACATGCCGGGCAAGATCGGCATCGTGTCGCGTTCGGGCACCCTGACCTATGAAGCGGTCAAGCAGACCACGGAAGTCGGCCTGGGCCAGTCCACCTGCATCGGCATCGGTGGTGACCCGATCAACGGCCTGAACTTCGTCGACTGCCTGAAGCTGTTCAACGAAGACCCGCAGACCGAAGGTATCATCATGGTTGGCGAAATCGGCGGCGACGCTGAAGAAGCCGGTGCCGAGTACATCAAGCAGTTCGTGAAGAAGCCGGTTGTTGGCTTCATCGCCGGCGCCTCGGCTCCGGCCGGCAAGCGCATGGGCCACGCCGGTGCGATTGCATCGGGCGGCAAGGGCACGGCGGAAGGCAAGTTCGCGGCGATGGAAGCTGCTGGCGTTGTCACCGTCCGCTCGCCGGGCGACCTGGGCGCTGCAATTGCGAAGCTGGTCAAGTAAGACTGCGCTTTCGTGATTTGAGAAAGGCCACCTTCGGGTGGCCTTTTTTGTTGGGGGACGGGGGGAAGAGCGGGAGCGAATGCTGAAGGCAAAGCCAAGGCCGAAGCAGAAGCTTGCCCTCACCCCTACCCCTCTCCCGCAGGCGGGAGAGGGGACAGCAAAGGCCCAAGGCCGAGACAACGGCCCCAAGGCCACAGCCAGAGCCATAGCCATAGCCATAGCCATAGCCAAGGCCAAATCCAAAGCCCAAGTCCAAAGTCCAAAGTCCAAAGTCCAAAGCCCAAAGCCCAAAGCCCAAAGCCCAAAGCCCAAAGCCAAAGCCAAAGCCAAAGCCAAAGCCAGAGCCAGAGCCCAAAGCCAAAGCCCAAGTCCAAAGTCCAAAGCCCAAAGCCCAAAGCCCAAAGCCCAAAGCCCAAAGCCCAAAGCCCCAGCCACAGCCACAGCAAAAAGCAAAGGCGAGGCAAAGGCCAAAGACCGGAGTCACCTCAAAAGCAAAGCTAGCGGCAAAAACTAAAGAAAACGCTAACCCTCGTTGATTGATATTCCCAACTCGAAATTTTGTGCGTGCCCTAGTTTGATGCTTTGGGCTTTGGGCCATGGGCTTTGGACTTTGGACTTTGGACTTGGGCTTTGGCTTTGGGCTTTGGGACTTTGGCTGTGGCTGTGGCTGTGGCTTTGCTCCTCGCTGTTGCAGTTGATTTCCCCTCTCCCGCTTGCGGGAGAGGGGTAGGGGTGAGGGCAAGCTTTTGCATTTGCTTCTGTCTCCGCCATCCAAGCTACCCCGCCCCGGAAAGCAGAGAAATGGATATCCAATCCGCCTGCTTCCCCGATTCCAACTGCGGCTGCTGCAGGCGATCGTCTCCTGACAAGGAGGCTCCCATGCGTGAAGGCAGCAAAACCGGCTGTGCCCGTGCCCTGCGCCGCCGCATGACAGAAGCCGAGCGGCGGATCTGGTACTTCCTCAGGAGCCGTCACCTGGTCGGATTCAAGTTCCGCCGCCAACACCCCATCGGCCCCTATGTCGTGGATTTCGCCTGTCTGGCGCACAAGCTGGTGATTGAACTGGACGGCAGCCAGCACGCCACCGACCCCAATGACCTGCGCCGTGAAGCCTTCCTGCACCGCAACGGCTACCGTGTGCTGCGCTTCTGGAATAATGAGGCCCTGAGCCACACGGCTGCGGTCTGCGAAAGCATCCTGCGCGCGGTGGGCGTAACACCAAGCCCCCGCAGGGTGCGGGGCCAAGCAGAAGGTTGTTGATATGTCCCAATCGCTACGCATCGCCCTGGCCCAGTTCGATTTTCCGGTCGGGGACGTGGACGGCAACGCCAGCCGCATCATCGAGTTGATGCACGAGGCGCGTGACGAATACGGCGCCGAGGTGGTGCTGTTTCCGGAACTGGCCATCAGCGGCTATCCGCCGGAAGACCTGCTGATGCGGCCGGGTTTCCTCCGCAGTTGCGAGCAGGCGCTGGCGCGGGTTGCGGCCGAAGCGCAGGGCATCGTCGCCGTGGTCGGCTGGCCGCAGAGCGCCGGGGCGGTGGTCTACAACGCTGCCAGCGTGCTGCGCGAGGGCGCAGTGGCCCAGACCTACCGCAAGCGCGAGCTGCCCAATTACGCGGTGTTCGATGAGCGTCGCTACTTTGACGTGGACCCGGACGGCGGCAATTGCGTATTCGAGGTCAATGGCGTGCAGCTGGGCCTGGTGATCTGCGAGGACCTCTGGTTCCCGGAGCCGCTGGCGGCTACCGCCAAGGCCGGTGCCGAGCTGGTGCTGGTGCCCAACGCATCGCCGTACGAACGCGGCAAGCACGCGCAGCGCGATGCGCTGCTGGCCGAGCGCAGCCGCGATACCGGGGTTGCCATCGCCTACGTCAATACCGTCGGTGGCCAGGATGCGGTGGTGTTTGACGGTGCGTCGGTGGTGGCCGATGGCGATGGCACGGTGCACCCGGCCGCGGTGGCCTTCAGCGAAGAGATGCTGGTGGTCGAGTACAACGTCGCCGCGCGCAGCTTCATGCCGCTGCATTGGATCGACGATGGCGATGAGAGCATGGACGCACTGGCCTGGCGCGCGGTGACCCGCGGTATCCAGGACTATTGCCGCAAGAACGGCTTCAGCAAGGTATGGCTGGGGCTGTCCGGCGGTATCGATTCGGCATTGGTATTGGCGATGGCGGTGGATGCGCTGGGCGCGGACAACGTCACCGCGGTCAGCATGCCCTCGCGCTACACCGCTGATCTGTCCAACGACCTGGCGGTGGAGCAATGCCGCGCGCTGGGCGTGAAGCTTGAAACGGTGCCGATCGAGCCTGCCTTCCAGGGTCTGATGCAGTCGCTGTCGGCCATGTTCGAAGGCCAGGCGGCTGATGTCACCGAGGAGAACCTGCAGTCGCGCAGCCGTGGTGTGATCCTGATGGCGCTGAGCAACAAGTTCGGCGGGCTGTTGCTGACCACCGGCAACAAGAGCGAGTATGCGGTGGGCTACGCCACCATCTACGGGGACATGTGCGGCGGCTATGCGCCGTTGAAGGACCTGTACAAGACGGAGGTCTATGGCCTGTCCAAGTGGCGCAATACGGTGGGTGGGGCGCCGGTGATTCCGCCGGCGGTGATCGCGCGCGCGCCTTCGGCCGAGCTGCGTGACAACCAGACCGACCAGGACTCGCTGCCTGCCTACGACGTGCTGGACGGCATCCTGTACCGCTACATCGATCAGGAGCAGTCGCGCGAGGATATCGTTGGCGCCGGTTATGCCCCGGAAATAGTGGACCGGGTGCTGAAGCTGGTACGCATCAGTGAGTGGAAGCGGCACCAGGCGGCGCCGGGGCCCAAGGTGTCGCGGCGCGCATTTGGCCGCGAGCGGCGCTATCCGATCACCAACGGCTATCGCAGCTGAAGGGGATCGCGCCGGTGGTGGGAGGACAGGAAGGGGCCGCAAGGCCCCTTCTTCTTTCCTGGCATTCAGGCCCTCAGGCCGGCATCAACCGGGCCTGTGCCTGTGCGGCGGGTGGCACACCGACAGCTGGGCTAACCCGGCTCACGATTCTGCACAAATTTATTACACGGCGTGGGCGCAAGATGGGGCCACAAGAAAACACCCGTTCAACTCTCTGCCTTGCCACTGCTCCGTCAGTGGCATTTTTGTATCGCCACCCCGCGTCCCAGGTTCCTGCGCAGCGGAGGTAACGGCTGCGCCGGCGGTGGCCCGGCGCCACAACCGTGCCGCCCCGGGCAGCGCAAAAAGGGCAGCCCGGAGCCGGAAAACAGAAAGGGGCCCGAAGGCCCCTTGCTGATCACCACCTATACCGCAGCGGCTTACTTGCTGCGGTTCATCGTGGCGTTGCTCTGGCCGGTGGCCACCGAACGCTCGCCGGCGAACGGGTTGAGCTTGCGGATCATCCACGGGTACTTCGGCCAGTTGCCGGCCAGCCACGGGTGTTCCGGCTGGTTCAGCTGCAGCACGCGGCGGGCGTCGTCGGCCAGGGTCTTGTTGCCCAGATGGGTATAGGCCTCGCCCAGCAGCGCCACGGCGTCGTACTGGAAGGCACTCTGCGGGTAGGTTTCCAGCAGGTAGTTGGCGCGGCCCACCACGGACACCCAGGCGCCACGGCGGGCGTAGTACAGCGCATCGTCCAGCTCGTGCTGGGCGAAGATGTCGCGCAGTTCGATCATGCGCTGGCGCGCATCGGCGGCGTAGCGGCTGTTCGGGTAGCGCTCGGTGACGATATTGAAATCGGCATAGGCCTGGCGCGGGGTGGACAGATCGCGGCGGCTCGGGTCCAGCGACCATACGCGGCGCAGGAAAACCGTATCGCGGTTGCCGTTGGCCAGGCCGCGCAGGTAGTACAGGTACGCGATGTTGCGATGGGTCGGATAGGTGCGGATGAAGCGGTCGATGCTCGACACCGCGTCATCGTTCTTGCCAGCCTTGTACTGGGCATAGGCGCTTTCGATCATCGCCTGCTCGGTGTACGGGCCATACGGGTACTGCGCGATCAGGCGCTTGAAGCTGGTTTCGGCGCCGGACCAGTTGCCGCCCTCCATCAGCTTGTGGCTCTTTTCGAACAGTTGTTCGACCGGCGCGCCTTCGTCGGCGTCCTTCTTGGCGCCGCGGTGGCAGCCAGTGGCGACGAAGACCAAAACCAGCAACAGGGCGGTGAGGCGGACGGGCGCGGACAGCAGCGAGGAGCGTCGGATCATGGGTTCAGGGCAGGACGCGGCAGGAATACGAAGGGGCGATGATAGCCTAGTGGCCTGTCCTGCGACTGACTGTTGTCGTTTGGACCCCATAATTTCGTCTTTAGCCGGTCTTTGCCCATGTCCGAGAACACCTCTTCCAGCCCGCGCCACGCGCAGGTTCCCGATTCCGCCGCCGGTCGTCGCTTCGACGCGGTCCTGGCCGAATTGTTCCCCGAATTCTCCCGCTCACGCCTGACCGAATGGATCAAATCCGGCGCAGTTCTGCTCGATGGCGAGCCGGTACGGCCCCGCGACCCGGTCCGTGGCGGCGAGATCGCCACCCTTAATGCGGTGCTGGAAGTTGAAGTCCACGCCCTGCCGGAGGACATCCCGCTGTCGGTCCTGTACGAGGACGAGCACGTTTTCGTGATCGACAAGCCGGCCGGCCTGGTGGTCCATCCGGGCGCCGGCAACCCCAGCGGCACCCTGCTCAACGCGCTGTTGTTCCGTGATCCGGAGATTGCCAAGGTGCCGCGCGCCGGCGTGGTCCACCGGCTGGACAAGGACACCAGCGGGGTGATGGTGGTGGCACGTACGGTGCAGGCGCAGACCGCACTGGTCGAGCAGCTGTCCGCACGTGAAGTGCACCGCCAGTACCTGGCCGTGGTGGTGGGCGCGCTGGTTGCCGGTGGCACGGCTGACGCCCCGATCGACCGCCATGCGCGCGACCGCCTGAAGATGGGCGTGCGCGAGGACGGCAAGGAGGCGGTCACCCATTACCGCCTGCGCGAGCGTTTCCGCGCCCATACCGCGCTGGAGTGCCGCCTGGAAACCGGCCGTACCCACCAGATCCGCGTGCACATGGCGCACCTGAAGCACGCCATCGTCGGGGATCCGCTGTACGGCGGTTCGCTGAAGCTGCCCAAGGGCGCCACCGATGAGCTGGTCGCCGCGTTGCGCGGTTTCAAGCGCCAGGCGCTGCACGCCGAAACGCTGGAATTCCAGCACCCGATCACCGGCGAGACCATCAGCAACACCGCGCCGGTGCCGGCTGATCTGCTGGCGCTGATGAAGGCGCTGCGTGAAGACTCCAAGGCCTTCGCCGAGCGCGAACGAGGCCGCTGGTAATGGCGCAGGCGGGTCCGCTGTGGCTGGCCGACTGGCCTGCGCCCCCAAGGGTGCAGGCCTTCACCACCCTGCGCTACGGCGCCGGCGGCTCGCAGCCCCCGTTTGACAGTTTCAATCTGGGCAACCGCACCGCCGCCGATGGCGACGATCCGGCCCAGGTGCAGCGCAACCGCGATGAACTGCAGCGGCTGGCAAACCTGCCTTCGGCCGCGCATTGGCTGCGCCAGGTGCACAGCAGCGACGTCGTACGCTTCGATGCGCCGCCGCAGGCCCACGGGCTTGAGGCTGAGCTGACCGCCGATGCGGCCGTGACCTCGGTGCCGGGGGTGGTGCTGGCCATCCTCACCGCCGATTGCCTGCCGGTGGTGTTCGCTGCCCGTGACGGCAGCGAGGTGGCCGCAGCACATGCGGGCTGGGGCGGGCTCGCGCGCGGCATGCTGGAAAATACGCTGGCTGCCATGCACACGCCCGCTGAGGCGCTGGTAGCGTGGATAGGCCCTGCGGCCGGTCCGGCCCTGTACGAGGTCGGCGTAGACGTACGCGAGGCCTTCCTGGCGCATTCCAGCGCCGCTGAGCAGCATTTCGTCGCCACCCGGCCCGGTCACTGGAAGGTGGATCTGCCTGGGCTGGCCCGGCAGCGGCTGGTGGCAGCTGGCATGCAGCCGGCGGCAATCCACGGCGGCGACCTGTGCACCATGGCCGATCCGCAGCGCTGGTTCTCGCACCGGCGTGATCGCCGCAGCGGGCGCATTGCCACCCTGGTGTGGATGGCGCCTTGAACACGCCGCTGTTCGCGCAGGTGCTTGGCGCCGCGTTCGAACAGTTGGCCCCGCAGGTCCGGGCGTTGCACTCGATCCCGCTGCGGCAACGTTGGAGCGGGCAGGGCGAAGTGCTGCGCGGCAACCATTGGCTGGTAGCGCCCTGCGCCTGGTTGGCGCGGCTGCCGCCGAGCTCAAGCGTGCCGGTGACGGTGGAGTTCGTCACTGATGCGGGCGGCGAGCGCTGGAACCGGCAGTTCGGTGCTGCACGCATGGCGTCGCGGCTGTGGCAACGCAACGGGCGCCTGTTCGAGCAACTGGGCGCGCTGCGTTTCCGCTTTGGCCTGCGCGAAGAGGGCGGGCAGATCCTGTGGCGGGCGGAGCGTGCCTGGGCGTTTGGGGTGTTGCCGTTGCCGGCGCGCTGGTTCGCGCAGGTGCACTGCCGGGAGCGCGAACATGCCGGCCGCTATGAATTTCTGGTGGACGTGTCGATGCCGTTGATCGGTCGGCTGATTCGTTACGAAGGCTGGCTGCTGCCGGAGCCGGCGCATGGCTGAGCCAGCGGTGATCGTGTTTGATGGCGTCTGCGCGCTGTGCAGCCGTTGGGTGCGGTTTCTGTTGCGCTTTGATCGGGTAGGGCGCTACCGCTTCGCCGCGATGCAGGGCGGGCAGGGGCGTGCGCTGTTGGCGGCGCATGGGCTGGACCCGGATGACCCGTTGTCGTTCCTGCTGGTGGCCGAGGGTGTGGCCTATACCGACACGGATGCGATTGTGCGGGTGCTGACGGGGCTCGGTGGGGTGTGGCGCCTGGCGGGGCTTGCACGGGTGCTGCCGGGAGCGCTGCGGGATCCGGCCTATCGCTGGCTGGCGCGGAACCGTTACCGCTGGTTCGGGCGGCATGACAGCTGTTTTCTGCCGACGGCGGAGCAGCGCGGGCGGTTTTTGGATTGAGTGGGGTGGTTTGGGGTTTGCTTGTTAGAAGCCTCCCCTCTCCCCAACCCCTCTCCCGCAAGGGGAGAGGGGCTCGGTGCATTGCGAGTTCCTGCATAAATAGCAACTGCAGATTTAGCCCCTCTCCCCTTGCGGGAGAGGGGTTGGGGAGAGGGTGCTCTACCTCCCCTCCAACGCCAGCAGATAATCCCGCCGCCAGCGATGGATATCGTATTGCCGCAGGTGCTCCATCATCACCTGCCAGCGCTCGATGCGTTCCCCGAGCGGCATGTTGGCGGCCGCTGCGATCGCATCGGCCACACCATCCAGATCATGCGGGTTGACCAGCAATGCCTGCTTCAACTCATCGGCGGCGCCGGCCAGCAGCGACAACACCAGCACGCCGGGATTGTCCGGGTCCTGCGCAGCAATGTATTCCTTGGCCACCAGGTTCATGCCGTCGCGCAACGGCGTTACCAGCCCCACTGCAGCCTGCCGGTAGAACCCGGTCAGCGTGCTGTGTGCGTAGTTCTGGTTGACGTAGCGCAAGGGGGTCCAGTCGGCCTCGGCATGGCCCCCGTTGATATGCCCGGCCAGGCGCTCGAGTTCGCCGCGCAGCTTGCGGTATTCGTTGACGCTGCCACGCGAGACAGGAGCGATCTGCAGGAAGGTCATGTCGCCTTTTTCGCGAGGGTAGCGCTGCAGGTAGCGCTCGAAGCCATGGAAGCGCTCGGGCAAGCCTTTGGAATAATCCAGGCGGTCCACGCCGATGGCCAGTTTGCGGTGCTGCAGACTTTGCCGCAGGTCGCGCACGGCCTTGTTGCTTGCCGCGCTGCGGGCCTGGCGGGCGATGTGTTCGGTATCGATGCCGATCGGGAAGGCGGAGGTGCGTACGCGGTGCCCGTCCGGTGCACTGATCCAGTCGCTGTCGATCAATTGGCCGCCGCCAAACAGGCGCACGTAGGACTGGAAACGGTCCACGTCGCGACGCGTCTGGAAACCGAGCAGATCGTAGGAATACAGTGCCGAAAACAGCTCCCGGTGGTCGGGCAGCGCCTGCATCAGGTCGGCCGAAGGCACCGGCACATGCAGGAAGAAACCTATCCGGCAGCCGACGCCACGCTCGCGCAGCATCGCCGCCAACGGGATCAGGTGATAGTCGTGGATCCAGACGGTGTCGTCGTCGCGTAACAGCGGGGCCAGGGTGTCGGCGAACAGGCGGTTGACCTTCCAGTAGCCCTCGCGTTTGCGCCGGTCGTAGTCGACCAGGTCCAGGCGGAAATGCAGCAGCGGCCACAGCGCACGGTTGGCGAAGCCGTTGTAGTAGTTGTCCAGGTCGGTCTTGGACAGATCCATGGTCAGGTAACGGATGGGCCCGTCCTGTGCCTCGTGCAGCGTGCCACTGTCGCCGCTCACGCTGCGCCCGCTCCAGCCGAACCACAGCCCGCCGCGCTCGCTCAATGCCGCCAGCAGGCCGGTTGCCAAGCCGCCGGCGCGGGTTTCGCCGGGCAGTGCCACCCGGTTGGACACCACAACCAGTCGGCTCACGAGGCCTCCTGCCAACTGCGCGACAGGCGCATCGCGGCAATCACCAGCCCCACATGCGAGTAGGTCTGCGGAAAGTTGCCCCAGGCCTGCCCGTCGAAGGTCAGGTCCTCGGACAGCAGGCCGAGGTGGTTGCGCTGCTGCAGCAGGATTTCAAACATCTCCCGCGCTTCATCCATGCGCCCGATCGCGGCCAGCGCATCGATGTACCAGAAGGTGCAGATAGTGAAGCTGGTTTCCGGCGTGCCGAAGTCATCCGGGGCGACATAGCGGTACAGCGCATTGCCGTGCTTCAGGTCACGGCCGATGGCCTCGACAGTGGCGACGAAGCGCGCATCGTTGGCGTCGATGAGGCCGATGTCGGCCAGCAGCAACAACGAGGCGTCGAGCCGGTGCCCGCCGAAGGTGTCGGTGAAGTGACCGAGTTGTTCACTCCAGGATTCGCGCATGATGCGTGCGTGGATCTGGTTGGCGCGCTCGCGCCAGTACATGGCCCGGCCATCGAGTTTCAACCGGGTTGCGATCTTGGACAGCCGATCACAGGCAGCCCAGCACATCGCGCTGGTATAGGTGTGTACCTCCGTGCGGCCACGGAACTCCCAAAGGCCGGCATCGGGCACGTCATGCAGGGCGAAGGCCTGTTCGCCCAGTGGTTCCAGCCGCGCGAAGGTATGCGCATCGCCCGGGTCCTGCAGGCGC
Source organism: Stenotrophomonas nitritireducens (assembly GCF_001700965.1). Classification (NCBI taxonomy): domain Bacteria; kingdom Pseudomonadati; phylum Pseudomonadota; class Gammaproteobacteria; order Lysobacterales; family Lysobacteraceae; genus Stenotrophomonas; species Stenotrophomonas nitritireducens. Next base: position 1,125,224 of record NZ_CP016756.1, on the reverse strand, counting down.
TGGTCGAAGAACAGCTGGGTGGAGGCCAGCACCACGCTGCCGTAGACATCGTGCTGGCGCTGCACCCAGGCCAGGTTGCCGCGTCGCACCGGGCCCATGCCACGGTAGCCGGACAGCGTGGTTACTTCGTCCTCGTCCAGCTTGGCTTCAAAGCCGATGCCGTACAGCGGCTGCAGGCTGCCATCGTTGGTGGCCAGGTTGAAGATGTAACCCAGGAACTGTTCCATCGTGCGGGTGGCACCCAGGCGATTGAGCGCGCGCACCACGAAGGCCGCATCGCGCAGCCAGCAGTAGCGGTAATCCCAGTTGCGACTGCTGCCGGGTGCCTCCGGAATGGAGGTGGTCATCGCCGCGATGATCGCGCCGCTGTCCTCGTACTGGCACAGCTTCAGGGTGATGGCACTGCGGATCACCGCTTCCTGCCACTCCAGCGGCACGGACAGGTAACGCACCCATTCGCGCCAGTAGTCGCGCGTGCGTTGCATGGCTTCCTGCACATAACCGCTGAGCGAGCGGTTGAGGGATTCATCCACGCCCATCACCAGATGCACGCGGTGGTTGAGCACGAACGGCAGGCCATCGCGGACGAAGCGCACCGGCACGTCGGTGGTCAGGCGCAGTACCAGATCCGGTAGCAGCCAACGGATGTGGTTGCTGCCCCAGGTGGTTTCCGGCTGCCGTGCGCCCCATTCGGCCAGCGGCCGCGCACGCACGACGATGCGCGGGTTTCCGGACAGCGGGGTCACCTGGCGGATCAGGCTCACCGGGCGATAGAAGCGATCGTTCTGGCGCCAGCGCGGTGCGAAATCGATGACCTCCACTGCGCCGCCATGGGTGTCGCGCAGCACCGTGCGCAGGATGGCGGTATTGGTCAGGTAGGACTGCTCGCTGTCGAGGAAGTCCTCCAGTTCGATGCCGAAGTCACCGCCTGGGTGCTGGATCGGGCCGAGCAGGGCGCAGAACGCCGGGTCGCCATCGAAGCTGGGCAGGCAGCTCCAGACCACGCGCGCCTGCTTGTCGATAAGCGCGCCGAAACTGCCATTGCCAACTACACCTAGGTCGAGGGTGGCATCTTGCATTGCATTCTCCTGTTGCGCGGCGCCACTGGCGCCGCTGTTTCCTCCGGACGGGTCAGGTAATGGCTGCGCGCAGCCACGCGTGTACCGCGCCGATGTCGCGCAGCGCACAGCTGGCCTGGCTGTCTTCGCGCTGGCCAACCAGTACGCCGATGCCACCGAGTTGGCGTGCGGCCCGGAAGCCGTGCTCATCGGTGAGGTCGTCGCCTACGAACAACGGGCGGCGGCCTTTGAAAGGTGCGTTCTGCATCAACTGCTGCAGGGCGCGGCCCTTGTCGTGGCCGCTGCCGACGAACTCGATGACGTGGTTACCCGGTTGCAGGCGCACGCCGGCGAGCTGCGGCAACTGCGCGTTGGCGAACTCGACTACGGCGTCGCCTGCTTCCGGCGCGTTGCGCCAGTGCAGGGCCAGCGCCTGGCCCTTGTTCTCGATCAGCACGCCGGGATGCGCATGCGCAAGATGCATTGCCCGCTCATGCAAGGCATGCAACCACGCGGCGGCATCGGAAGTAGTGGATTGTGCGTCGGCCGTGGCCAGCAGCTGCGCGCCATGCAACCCGGCCATGGGTAACCGCAGCGGCGCGAACATCGCCTGCAGTTGGCTTACCGGGCGGCCACTGAGCAGTGCCAGCGCACCGCCAAGACGTTGCTGCACACTGGCCAGCAGCGTGAGCAGGGACGGGTCGGGCGCTACCTTGTCCGGATGGTCGGCAAAGGCGAGCAGGGTGCCATCAACGTCGAGAAACAATGCGTCGTCAGTTGCCAGCGCCGGAGGCGGCGGTCGCTGTAGGTCATCAAGCATGCGGTCACTATGCCGCAGGGCTTGTTAGAGGAAGGTCATTTGGTGTGAAGCGTTTGGGTGTATGTGTTTTTGGCTGTACGTGCTTCAGAGCAGCCCTCACCCCAACCCCCGCTCCGCGCCCCGGCCCTTGCGCTGGCGCAAGGGCGCTCGAGTGAGCGCGAACCAATGGTCCGCAAGCGCTCCCTCTCGCCCCGCAACGGGAGAGGAGCTCGCATTGCTTGCGCTCGTGGTGCACTAGCCCCTCTCCCGCAGGCGGGAGAGGGGTTGGGGTGAGGGCGCTCTGAAAACAAGCGTACCCACCCAATGCACGACATCACTTGCCAACCGCAAACTCGATCCGACGGTTCTGCGCACGGCCTTCGTCGGTGTCATTGCTGGCACGCGGCTTGGTCTGGCCGTAGCCCTTGGCGCTGAGCGTATCGGCAGCAACCCCCAGCTCCGCCAGCTTGGCTGCCACCGCATCGGCGCGTTGCTGGCTCAGGGTGACGTTGGCCTCCGCATTGCCGGTGTTGTCGGTATGCCCGCCCACTTCGATCTTGGTGCCGGCAGGAGCCTGCTTGATCGCATTGGCGGCGCTGGTCAGCGTTTCCATGCTGTCGCGGGTGATGGTGGCCGAGCCTGTGTCGAAGTAGATGTTCATCAGGTTCAGCGCCTTGACCAGATCATCGCCGCTGAAGCCGGCCTTGAGACCAGACATCGCCGCTGCGGCGCGATCCCACAGGCCGCTGATTTCAAAACCGCTGAACAGGCTGCGCAACTTGTCACTGACGCTGAAACGATCCGCTTCGGCCATGCCGCTGGTGTCGATGGTGAGCTTGTCGCCATCCAGGCCGAACTTCAGGCCTTTGGCTTTCAGCTCCGGCAGTGCCGCGATCAGCTTGTCCATCCACCCTGCTGGCAGGGTTGCCGGATCCACGCTGATGTTTCCGGCCAGATTGCCTTCACCGAAGTTGGCTTTCAGCGCATCCCACAAGCGGGTCTTGTCGGCCTCGGTGGCGAGCTGACCGCTGACCGTGATCTTGCCATCCGTGTTGTCGAACCCGAAGCGCGGGTTTGCCTGGGCCACCGGTGCTGCCGGTTGGGCGGTGGGGGCCGGTTGCATCGGCGCTGGCGCGGCGGCTTCCTCCTTCTTGCAGCTGCGGAACAGCAGGAACGCGGCCAGCAGCAGAATCAGCGGAATCAGCCATTTCCAGAAACCGCCCGAGGCCTTGGCCGGCACCGTGCTGCCACCGCTGTAGCCGGCAGTGGGTGTGGTGGTGCCGAACCAACGCTCGTAGTCGGCCGGGCGTGAGGTGGGTATGCGGCCGCCGGGGGTGAGCTGGCCGATGATCTTGGGCAACAGCCAGGCGCCGGCCATGTTGACCGCTGCTGCCGGGATGCCGAGTTTGCTGGCAATACCGCCGGCGAGGTTCTGCCCGAAACCAGCGCTGAATTGATCGGGTTGCAGGACATTGTCACCGGGCGTGCTGCCTATCCATGAAGAAAACAGGCTGTCGAGTCCGGCATCGGCAAAACGTTTTTGCAGGCCGGCGAAGCCGCCGGTGGCAGGGTCGAAAATGACATCGACAAGCTGGCGCACGAGGCGCCCAGCGTTGTCGCCGAGGTGAAAGCGGGTGGCCGCTTCGCGTATCAACGACTCGAACATAAACGCCTCCGCAAGAATGAACCGGGCTGGAATGTGCCGGCAGGCGTAAGGAGCGCCTAGCGCTGTTAAAGCTGGATGAATTCGGGGTTTTGGGGGGTCTGCGAGCAAGGAGCTTGCCCTCACCCCAACCCCCGCTCCGCGCCCCGGTCCTTGCGCTGGCGCAAGGCCGTTCAAGGAGCAGCGAACCTGTGGTTCGCAAGCTGCTCCTTTCACCCCGCAGGCGGGAGAGGGGCTAATTCACTACCAGCGCGAGCGATGCGAGCCCCTCTCCCGTTCACGGGAGAGGGGTTGGGGTGAGGGCAAGCTTTCAAGCAAGTAATCCCCAACCAAACATAAGGTCAGAACGTAAACCGCACTCGCCCATACCAATACGCGCCGTTGCTGCCAATCGGCGACAGCACGTCATAAGGCAGGTTGCCGAAGTAGTAGATGTCCTCGTTCGACTTGTCCGGGTAGTTGTCGGTCAGGTTCTGGCCACCGACGGCAACACTCCACTGCGGGGTGATGCGGTATTCGACTTCCGCATCCAGCTGCCATTCGGCCTGGTAGGTCTGGGTGGGCACGTAGCCATCACCGAAATCGAACACGCGCTTGGCGCTGCCATGGCGGCTGAGGCGGCTGCTCAATGACCAGTTGTCATTGGCCCAGCTGGTGGCGAACTGCGCGCGGGTACGCGGTGCGGCATCGGTCAGCGTATTGCTCTCTTCCACGCCGAACAGCACGTAATCCGGGTCCAGCGCCAGCAGCTGCGCCGGCGTTGCCAGCACGTTCTTCAGCTCGGTCTTGGCGTAGCTCCAGGTGCCGGTCAGCAGCAGTTCGCCATCGCCCAGCGACTGCCGCCAGTTGCCGACGAATTCCGCGCCGCGGGTGCGGGTGTCGGCAGCGTTGACGAAGTAGTGCGCGCTCTCCAGCCCGCTGACGCCGAACTGCTGCTGCACGAAGTCGGTCAGCGCGTCGCCGGTGATGCTTTCCGACAAGGCGATGCGGTCATCGATATCAATCTGGAACAGGTCCAGCGACAGATCGAAGTGGCTGCCGATCTGGCTGGTGAAGCCCAGGCTGTAGTTGATCGACTTTTCCGGCTTCAGGTCGGTGGCGCCGAGCGCACGTGCGATCGGGTTGTTGACCGACAGCAGGCGGCCCTGCACCAGTTGGCCGCCAGCGGTATAACCGGTGGAGGTGGATTCGTAGCCTATCTGGCTCAGCGACGGTGCGTGGAAGTTGTTGGAGATCGAACCGCGCAGGGCGAACGCCGGCGCAAACGCGTAACGCGCGCCGATCTTGCCGGTCAGCTCGCCGCCGAAATCCTCGTAGTGCTCGTAGCGTGCGGCGATATCGGTGGAGAATTTCTCGCCGAAGGTCGAGGACAGGCTGGTGTACGCGCTGACCACATCGCGCGACAGATCGGCCTCGTCCTGCGGGGTCAAGCCACCGCCGGCCTGCGAACCGGTCGGGCGGTCGGTGTACGGCCCTGCAGCGTAACTGGCCTGATCGCCGGCACCGGTTTCGTAGCGCTCATGGCGGCCTTCAATGCCAAAGCCCAGGCTGTGGGTGTCGTTGGCGCGCACGAAGATGCGGCCGACGTCCAGGTTGGCCACGGTCTGGGCGAAGCTGAAATCGCCGGTCTTGAAGCGGGTGGGACTGGACGGGCCGAGCGAGGCGTTGAGTGAATTGCGCAGTCGGTAGGTGAACTCGTTGCGGCCGTGGTCCAGACTGGCGTCGTAATTCCAGTCGCCCCATTCGCCACGCGCGCCGGCTACCAGCTGCACGTCCAGGTTTTCACCCTCGGAGATGGGCCGGTAACCGTTCGGATACAGCGCCTTCCAGTTGGCCTCGCCATCGGGGTAGCGGAAGTAGTTGGCGCCTTCGGTATCGCGCTGGTTGTAGGTACCGAAGGCATAGGCCTTGGAGGTTGCACCAAACGGAATCTCGGCGTTGAACCAGGCGTTGAGGTCCTTGCTGGCGCCATCGCCCAGCGAGTAATTGCGCTTGCCGGCCAGCGCCAGATTGTCCGGGGTCTGCGCTTCCCACGGCGGGATCTGGTCGAAGCCGGCGCGGTTGGTGGCCTCGCGGTTCTTCAGTTCCAGGCCCACGCGCAGGAAACCACCGTCATCGGTCAGGGCGGTGCCGACCTTGGCGCTGAAGTAGCTGGTCTGGCCGTCGGTGAGGGTGCGGTCGATCGGCTTGAGGTCGGTGTGGTGCGCGCCAAAGCTGGCCTCGATGGCGCCGCCTTCCGGCGCATCGTCGAGGATCACGTTGATCACCCCGGCCACTGCATCGGAGCCATACAGCGCACCGGCACCGTCGCGCAGCACTTCGATGCGCTTGATCGCGCTGACCGGGATGGCATTGAAATCGACTGGCGTGGTGCCCTTGCCGATCTTGCTGTCAGTATTGACCAGCGCGCTGTTGTGGCGGCGCTTGCCGTTGATCAGCACCAGCACCTGGTCAGGCGACAGGCCGCGCAGCTGCGCGGCGCGCACATGGTCGGCGCCGCCGGAGTTGGACTGGCGCGGGAAGTTGAACGAGGGCAGCAAGGCCTGCAGCGCGCTGCCCAGCTCACCGTTGACCACGCCGGCCTTGCGGATGTCCTCGGCGCTGAGCACGTCCACCGGCGCGGTGGATTCCAGCACGGTGCGGTCGACGGCGCGGGTGCCGGTAACGATCACCGTGTCCAGGTTGGTTGCCTGCGGGGCGTCCTGGGCAAAGGCGGGGGAAGACAGCACAAGCGCGATGGCCAGGCCGAGCGGGGCCGAAGTGGGGCGGGACATGGAAGCTCCGGAACAGATGGGGGAGAAAGTTGCACTTACATCCATCCGGATGAAGCGATATATTATCTTCGCGTTAACACCGCTGCCGATGCAAGTCCTGCTGGCAATTGGTTGATAACCAAACGCGATATCCCCTGCGGTGCCTTGGATGCCACCGTGTTGCCCTTGCCCGGAGGTTTTCCATGAAGTTGCACGCTGTCCTGTTGCCCCTGCTGTTTGCCGTTGCCGCCAGCGCCCACGCCGTCCCGCCTGCCGCCGAACCGGCGCCCAGTGCGCAGTTGCACGGCGACGCCGCGCGCCCGGCCGAAGCCGGTGGCTGGGTGCGCAGCGAGCTGTATTTCGGGGTGGGTGAGGAGAGCGGCCCGTCGGCGCGCGAACAGACCGAGGTGATCAGCGAGGCGCAGTGGCGTGCCTTCCTCGACAAGGAAGTGACGCCGCGCTTCCCCGATGGCCTGACCGTGTTCGACGCCTACGGCCAGTGGCTGTTCCGTGGCGCGCCCGAGCCGAACCGGCTGCGCACCAAGGTGCTGGTGATCCTGCATGAAGACAGCCCGCAGCGCCGCAACGACATCGAGGCCATCCGCCTGGCGTGGAAGCAGGCCACCAAGCACCAGTCGGTGCTGTGGTCGCGGCAGCCGGTGGAGGTGTCGTTCTGAGCAGCGTGGTATCGGCTAGGCTGCGCGCAGCTTCCGAACGCAGATGACGGTCTCGATGACACCAGTGAAAGCAACGTCCCGCCCGCGACGTACCGCCTGTGGCCTGCTGATCGCAGGGCTGTCGGTGTTTGCGGCGAACGCCGTGGCGGCCGATAACGGCGAGATCCGTTTCGAGGTCAGCCCCGGTGTAACTGCGCAGGCACGACTGCAGGGGGATGGCAGGATCGAAGTGGGCACCAATCGCTCATCCCATCGCCAGCTGTTGCAGGCCGGGACCGACGAAGAAGGCGGCTCGCGGCTCGGCCATGCCGATTTCAACTTCGATGGCTACCAGGACCTGTATTCCAGCGCGACGCTGGGGCAGGTCAATGAATCGTATGCCGTGTATCTGTATATGCCGGCCAGCGGAGAGTTCCAGGCTTTGGCCGCGCCCACCGGAGCGGCGGCCAGCTGCGAAGGCTTCTGGTCGCTCACGCCGGATCCTGCCACGCACAGCCTGAGCAGCAGCTGCCGCGGTGGGCCGATGTGGTACACCGATTTCTACCGTTACCAGGATGGAAACCTCTATCTCTACCGTTCGATGCGCAGCGCCTACATCGATACCGGGGCGTTGTCGCAGGTGCTGGCGGTGGATGCGCCTGATGAGGACGAAGTGATGGTGGTCTGGAGTACCTGGGATGCGAGCGGGAAACGCCTGGATACCGCGCTGTGGAACGCCTTCGACCCGCCGCGGGAAGATGCTCCGATGCCCGGTCGCAGTGCCTCGGTAGTACCAGACAAGCTACCGCTATACAGCAAGGTCGGCGACACCTCGACCAAGCGCTACCTGCTCAAGGGCGACCGCGTCGAGCTGCTGGACGAGGCCGATGGCTGGCTGCAGCTGCGCTACCAGAATCCCCGCCATGGCCCGGTGCTGGGCTGGGTGAAACTGCCGACAAGCGAATGATTTGTTCCAACTGAAAGTTCTGCACCAGCGTTACCATCGCCCCGCTTTCCTGACGATATCCCCCATGAATTCTTCCGCTTCAGCCTCACAACCGCGCTGGTTCGTTGCCGGCGATCTCAATGGCTTCTTCGGTCTGGTGGTCGACAACCTGTCGATCCTGGGCTTCATCGCGATGGCCTTGATCGGCATCTTCCAGTTTCCGGCCGAGGTGGTGTTTGGGCGCATGTTTCCCGGCACCGCCTTTGGCGTGTTGATCGGCAACCTGATGTATACGGTGATGGCGCGGCGCTTGGCTGCACGCAGCGGCCGCGATGATGTCACCGCGATGCCGCTGGGCCTGGACGCACCGACCAGCATCGGCATGGCGCTACTGGTGCTGGGCCCGGCCTTCGTCGGCTTCAAGCAGCTGGGCATGGACCCGCAGGCAGCGGCGATGGCCACCTGGAAGCTGGGCATGGCCTCGCTGGTGGTGATGGGCCTGCTCAAACTGGTGCTGTCCTTCGTCGGCGATGCGGTCACCCGCCACGTGCCGCGTGCGGCGCTGCTGGGTTCCATCGGCGGCGCGGCGCTGACCCTGCTGGGCTTCCTGCCGCTGATCGAAAGCATGCGCCAGCCGCTGGTCGGCCTGGTCACGTTGGGGGTGCTGCTGTACGTGCTGGTCGCGCGCGGTGTGGTGCCGTTGCGCTTGCCGGGCGTGCTGTTCGCGCTGCTGGTGGGCGTGGCGCTGTATTACGGATTGGGCGCTGCCGGCGCCTTGACCGGCTTCCAATGGCCGCCGGCGATTTCCTTTGCGGTGGCGTTGCCGCTGCCTACGCTGGGCTTTGTCGAAGGCCTGCCGCTGACCGTGCCGTATCTGTCGCTGCTGTTGCCGTTCGGCCTGCTGATGATCGTCGGCGGCATCAATGTGGCGGAAAGCGCACGCGCTGCCGGCGATGACTACCGCACCCGCGACATCCTGCTGGTCGAGGCCATTGCCACGCTGGTGGCTGGCGTCTGCGGCGGTGTGGCACAGACCACGCCGTATATCGGCCAGCCGGCCTATAAGCGGTTGGGCGCACGCACCGGTTACACGCTGCTGACCGGTCTGTTCATCGGCATCGGCGGCATGCTTGGCGTGGTTGCCGGGCTGGTGCAGTGGCTGCCGGTGGCGGTGCTGGCGCCGATCATCGTTTTCGTAGGCTTGGACATCACCGTGCAGGCTTTCCAGCAGACCAAGCGCGAGCATGCCATCGCGGTGGCGCTGGCCTTCCTGCCGGCCATCGCCTACCTGATCAACATCAAGTTCGGTACCTGGGTGGCGCCGGATGCTGCGGCGGCGCTGTATGCCGCTGTCGACGGCCACGGCTTGTCGGACGTGGCTACGCTGCAGCTGCTGGGCAATGGCTTCATCATTACCGCGATGCTGTGGGCAGCGGCGCTGGTGGCCTTGATCGAGCGTCGCCCCGGTGTGGCGGTGGGCCTGTTGTTTGTGGCTGCGGCGCTGAGCGCCTTCGGCGTGATTCACTCCACCGATCCGCGCGGTGGCATCTATATGCCGTGGCAGCTGGAAGGCCTGCGCCAGGCAATCACCCTGCAGGTGACGGCCGCCTATGCGGTGCTGGCGGTGGTGATCGGCCTGATGTCGCTGCAGAAACAGCGTTGATGCACAGGCGCTGGCTGTACCGGGCTTGAGCCGGCAGGGGAACCTGCCGGAATTGGCGGGGTCACACCATCACATGCAACAAAGGTGCAAGTGATGCAGAAGCGCAAAGCAGTGTGGCCCTGGGTAGTGGTTGGCGTCGTCGCGGTCGGCGGCGCTGGTTGGTGGCTGTTCCGTGATGACGTGGCGCAGCTGCGTCAGGCCGCACCGGCAGCGGTGGTGCCGGCGGAAGGTGTGGCAGCAGCGCCCATCGCGGCCCCGGCGGCGACGCAACTCCCCGCCGAACCGAAGTATCCCCTCGACGCCGCCGCCGATCCGGCCTTGCCGGCACTGGCTGACAGCGACGCGGGCCTGTTGCAGGCGCTGGGGGAGTTGTTTCCCGCGCAGAGCCTGGCCGTGCTGCTGCGTGAGCAGCTGATCCAGCGGCTGGTGGTGCATGTGGACAACCTGACCCAGCCCAGCCTGCCGGGCGCAGCGATGGCGCTGCGGCCGCTGCCGGGCACCTTGCAGGTGGAGCCGGGCCCGGCGGGCGGCGAGCAGCTGGCGGCGGCCAATGCCGCGCGCTATGACCCCTTCGTGGATGCTTTCAGCCGCGCCGATGTGGACGCGATGGCCAAGGCCTACTCCCGCTTCTACCCGCTGGTGCAGCAGGCATATCGTCAGATCGGCCACCCGGACGGGCATTTCAATGACCGCCTGGTAGTGGTCATCGACCACCTGCTGCAAACCCCCGAACCGGCCCGTCCGCTGGCGGTGGAAGCCGATGGCAAGGGGCGTTATCGCTTTGTCGACCCGGCCCTGCAATCGCTGTCGGTGGGCCAGAAAGCACTGCTGCGCATGGATCTGGCCCAGCAGCAGGCCGTGAAACGGCAGCTGCGGGCGTTGCGTGCTGCGGTCACGCGCGGCTGAAAGCCGCCGGCGCTTGCGTTGGATCAAGGTAGGGTAGGCCCGCAAGGGCGATACTGGCAGGACGCGGATTGCAGCTGAACAAGGGCATTCATCGCCCTTGAATCACGCCACCGCAACCGCATCTGAATCAGTATCGCCAGCAATGCTGGCCTCCCAACTTTGAGGAAGAAGACCCATGCGGATGGACAAGCTCACCTCCAACTTCCAGAAGGCGCTGTCCGACGCGCAGTCCCTGGCAGTCGGCCGCGACAACAACATCATCGAACCGGTCCATGTACTTGCCGCGCTGCTTGATCAGCCCGGTGGCAGCAGCCGGCCCTTGCTGGCCCAGGCCGGCGTCAACGTGCCGGTGCTGCGCGAGCGGCTGAGCGAAGCGCTGGACGCGCTGCCCAAGGTATCCGGCCAGGCCGGCAGCCTGTCGATGGGCAACGATCTCAACCGCCTGCTCAACAGCACCGACAAGCTGGCCCAGCAGCACAATGACCAGTTCATCGCCAGCGAGTGGTTCCTGCTGGCGGCGGTGGACGACGGTGGCCCGGCCGGTATGGCCCTGCGCGCTGCCGGTGCCGACAAGAACAAAGTGAAAGCCGCCATCGACAAGCTGCGCGGCGGAGAAACCGTGCAAAGCGAAAACGCCGAAGAGCAGCGCCAGGCGCTGGAGAAGTACACCATCGACCTGACCGCGCGTGCCGAGAGCGGCAAGCTCGATCCGGTGATCGGCCGCGACGAGGAAATCCGTCGCACCATCCAGGTGCTGCAGCGCCGTACCAAGAACAACCCGGTGCTGATCGGTGAACCCGGCGTGGGCAAGACCGCCATTGTCGAAGGCCTGGCCCAGCGCATCATCAACGACGAAGTGCCCGAAGGCCTGCGCGGCAAGCGCGTGCTGTCGCTGGACATGGGTGCGTTGATTGCCGGTGCCAAGTTCCGTGGCGAGTTCGAGGAGCGGCTGAAGGCCGTGCTCAATGACCTGTCCAAGAACGAAGGCCAGATCATCCTGTTCATCGACGAGCTGCACACCATGGTCGGCGCGGGCAAGGCAGATGGCGCGATGGATGCGGGCAACATGCTCAAGCCGGCGCTTGCGCGCGGCGAGCTGCATTGCATCGGTGCCACCACGCTGGACGAATACCGCCAGTACATCGAGAAGGACGCCGCGCTGGAGCGCCGCTTCCAGAAGGTGTTCGTCGGTGAGCCGACGGTCGAGGACACCATCGCCATCCTGCGTGGCTTGAAAGAGCGCTACGCGGTGCACCATGGCGTGGAAATCACCGACCCGGCGGTGGTTGCGGCGGCGACCCTGTCGAACCGCTACATCACCGACCGGCAGCTGCCGGACAAGGCCATCGACCTGATGGACGAGGCGGCCTCGCGCATCCGCATGGAGATCGACTCCAAGCCGGAGGAGCTTGATCGTCTGGAACGCCGTCTGATCCAGCTCAAGATCCAGCGCGAGATGCTGAAGAAGGAGAAGGATGACGCCTCGCGCAAGCGCCTGGCCGATCTGGAAGCCGATATCGACACGCTGGAGCGTGAGTTCTCCGACCTCAACGAAATATGGAAGTCGGAGAAGGCTGCGCTGCAGGGCGCGACCAAGATCAAGGAGCAGGTGGAAAAGGCCAAGCTCGACCTGGAGGCCGCACAGCGCCGCCAGGATTTCGCCAAGATGAGCGAGATCCAGTACGGCCTGCTGCCGAATCTTGAGAAGCAGCTGGCTGCAGCGCAGGAAGTGGACCGCAAGGACTTCCGGCTGGTGCAGGACAAGGTGACCGACGAGGAAATCGCCGAGGTCGTCTCGCGCTGGACCGGCATCCCGGTCAGCAAGATGCTCGAAGGCGAGCGCGACAAGCTGCTGCGCATGGAAGACATGCTGCACAACCGCGTGGTTGGGCAGGAAGAAGCGATCCGCGTGGTCTCCGATGCGGTGCGGCGTTCGCGTGCCGGCCTGTCCGACCCGAACCGCCCGAGTGGCTCGTTCCTGTTCCTCGGCCCGACCGGTGTGGGCAAGACCGAGCTGACCAAGGCGCTGGCCGACTTCCTGTTCGACTCGCCCGACGCGATGGTGCGCATCGACATGAGTGAGTTCATGGAGAAGCACAGCGTGTCGCGCCTGATCGGTGCGCCCCCGGGTTATGTGGGCTACGAAGAAGGTGGCTACCTGACCGAGGCGGTGCGTCGCCGCCCGTACAGCGTGATCCTGCTGGACGAGGTGGAGAAGGCGCATCCGGATGTGTTCAACATCTTGCTGCAGGTGCTGGATGACGGTCGTCTGACCGATGGCCAGGGCCGCACCGTGGACTTCCGCAACACCGTCATCGTGATGACCTCGAACCTGGGCTCGCACCAGATCCAGGACATGAGCGGCGACGACAGCCCGGAAGCCTATATGCAGATGAAGGCCGCGGTGATGGGCGTGGTGCAGGCGCACTTCCGTCCGGAGTTCATCAACCGGCTGGACGACATCGTGGTATTCCACCCGCTGGACAAGCAGCAGATCAAGCAGATCGCACGCATCCAGATGCGTGGTCTGGAGAAGCGGCTTGGCGAGCGCGGCCTGCGCCTGGATGTGTCGGATTCGGCCTTCGACGTGCTCAGCAATGTTGGCTTCGATCCGGTGTATGGCGCGCGCCCGTTGAAGCGTGCAATCCAGGCCCAGCTGGAAAACCCGCTGGCGCAGAAGATCCTGTCCGGCGAGTTCGTCAGCGGCGACACCATCAAGGTGGAAGCCGGCGGCGGTGGCCAGTTGCAGTTTGGCAAGGGCTGAGAGCCAAAGCCAAAGCCAAAGCCAAAGCCAAAGCCAAAGCTTCAAGAGCTGCCCTCACCCCAACCCCTCTCCCGCATGCGGGAGAGGGGCTCGGATCGTGTCGGTGGCTAGTGCATTAGCCCCTCTCCCGCATGCGGGAGAGGGGTTGGGGTGAGGGGAAGCTTCCAGCTGGAAATGCATGCTTAAAAAAATGCATCAGCTCATAACGCCCCCTCACAAGTAACCCTTGCAACCGTCGCCCGGTTGCCATCAATCCTCGGCTATCGTCAGCGGTCACTCCTTAGCGAGCGCTCCGATGACTGATCCGCAGTGGAAGCCTGAAACCATCGCCGTGCACGGCGGCTATTCGCCCGACCCGACCACGCGTGCGGTCGCGGTGCCGATCTACCAGACCGTTGCCTACGCCTTCGACGACACCCAGCACGGTGCCGATCTGTTCGACCTCAAGGTGCAGGGCAATATCTATACCCGCATCATGAACCCCACCACCGATGTGCTGGAAAAGCGCATCGCGGCATTGGAAGGCGGCATCGGTGCGCTGGCGCTGGCCTCCGGCCAGGCGGCCATCACCTATGCGATCCAGACCATTGCCGAGGCCGGCGACAACATCCTTGCCTCAAGCGCGCTGTACGGCGGCACCTACAATCTGTTCGCGCATACGCTGCCACAGTTCGGCATCCAGACCCGCTTCGCCGACTATCGTGATCCGCAGGCCTTTGCCGCCTTGATCGACGAGCGCACCAAGGCCGTCTTCGTCGAATCCATCGGCAACCCGCGCGGCAACATCACCGACATCGAAGCCATCGCCAAGATCGCCCACGCCCACGGCGTGCCGGTGATCGTCGACAACACCGTGGCCACGCCATATCTGCAGCGCTCCTTCGATTTTGGCGCCGATATCGTGGTGCATTCGTTGACCAAGTATCTCGGCGGCCATGGCACCAGCCTTGGCGGCGCCATCGTTGATTCCGGTCGTTTCCCGTGGGCCGAGCACAAGCAGCGCTTCCCGCGCCTCAATACGCCGGACGTGAGTTACCACGGTGTGGTCTATACCGAAGCGCTGGGCCCGGCGGCCTTCATCGGCCGTGCGCGGGTGGTGCCGCTGCGCAACATGGGCGCTGCGATTTCACCGTTCAACGCGTTCCAGATCCTGCAGGGCATCGAGACGCTGGCGCTGCGCATGGACCGCATCAACAGCAATACGCTGGCGGTGGCCAACTTCCTGCAGAAGCACGCGAAGGTCGCCTGGGTGAACTACGCCGCATTGCCGGACCATCCGGAACACGCGTTGGTGCAGAAGTATCTGCGTGGGCACGGCTCGGGTGTGCTGACCTTTGGTCTGCCCGGTGGCCGCGAAGCCGGCGCACGTTTCCTGGATGCGCTGCAGTTGTTCACCCGTCTGGTGAATCTGGGTGATGCCAAATCCTTGGCGACGCATCCGGCTTCCACCACCCATCGGCAGTTGGACGAGGCGGAATTGGAGAAGGCGGGGGTGACGCTGGACACCGTGCGTCTGTCGGTGGGTATCGAGCATATCGATGACTTGCTGGCGGATCTGGAGCAGGCCTTGGCTGGGGCTTGAGGAGCAGATCAAGAACTTTAAAGGCAGATCAAGAGCTGCCCTCACCCCAACCCCCGCTCCGCGCCCCGGCCCTTGCGCTGGCGCAAGGTCGTTCAAGGAGCAGCGAACCTGTGGTTCGCAAATTGCTCCTTTCACCCCGCACGCGGGAGAGGGGCTAGTGCACTGGCAGCCGACGCGATCCGAGCCCCTCTCCCGCGTGCGGGAGAGGGGTTGGGGTGAGGGCAGCTTTCAGCTTTTACCAAGCAACCGTAAACCGCTTGCCAATATGCTGCGGCGCCTCCAGCTCATCCACCACCGCCACCGCCAGATCGGCGGCACTGATCGTGCCCGGGCCTTCACCGGTGCTCAGCGGAGTATCGGTGCCCACCCGGTACTTGCCGGTGCGCTCGGTGGGGCTGCCCGGATGGAAGGCTACCGGCGGGCTCAGCTGGGTCCAGGCCAGCGAGGTCTCGTTGCGCAGTTCGGTCAGCGCATCACGCGCCGCACTGGCACCGGGGTAGATGGCTGGCGGGAAATTCGGCGAATCAACCAGCTGGGTGCCATCAGGTGCATACAGGCTGCCGGCACCGCCAATGACGATGTAACGCTTCACGCCTGCAGCCTTGGTGCCGGCCACGATCGCGCGGGTACCACGCAGGAATTCGTTGTACAGATCCGGGTTGGCCCAGCCGGCGTTGTAGGCGCTGATCACGGTGTCGGCACCGGCGACGGCAGCGCGCACTTCATCGGCATCGAGCACATCGGCCTTGACCACCTGCAAATGGGGGCGGGGCTGCAGCTTGGCCGGGTCACGTGCCAATGCGGTCACTTCATGGCCACGGGCCAGCAGTTCTTCAAGCAAGGCCTTGCCGACAAAGCCGGTGGCACCGATCAGCGCAACTTTCATGGGGACATCCTTGGGAAGGGGAGTGACGCCAGTGTCCGCCGATGCAGGGCACGCCGGCAGTCGCAAAAAATCACAATCACCTTGAAGCTGTGCTTCACAATGGTGGCACGGAGGTGGAGCCATGGACAGCGTCAAACGGATGGCCTTGTTTGCCCAGGTGGTGCAGCACGGCTCGATGAGTGCGGCAGCGCGGGCGATGGGCATGAGCACCTCGGCGGTGAGCCAGCAGCTGCGCGCGCTGGAACACGAGGCCGGGGTTGCGTTGCTGCATCGGTCCACCCGGCGCTTGGCGCTGACCGACGTGGGCAGCCGTTATTACGCCGCCTGCGCGCGTGTGCTGGACGCGGCAGGGGAGGCGCAGGCCGAGTTGTCGGCAGCGCGGCAAGTGCCCAGTGGCGAACTGCGCTTGTCCGCACCTTTGGGCATGGCAGCGCATATTGGCCCGGCCCTGGGCGGCTGGTTGCAGGACAACCCGCAACTGCGCCTGCATCTGTTCTTCGACGATGGCTGGACCGACCTGCTGCAGGCCCGCATCGATCTGGCGTTGCGCTTCGGCCAGCTGCCGGACAGTGACTGGATGGCGCAGCGCCTGGGCAGCCTGCAACGTTGGCCGTGCGCGGCGCCGGCATGGCTGCAGCAGCATGGTGTGCCCGGCGATCCCCTGCAGGTGCCGGCCGCCGAATGGCTGGGCATGCCGCAGGTGCCGGGCCTGGTCTGGCGCCAGCAGGAAAGCGGCCAGGAACGTCTGGTGCCTGCACACCCGCGCATCGCCAGCCAGAACCAGCCGGCGGTGCTGCGTCTGTGCGAGGCGGGTTTGGGCGTGGCGGTATTGACCAGCCTGGATGCCGCGCCGCTGCTGGAGGCCGGCAGCCTGCAGCGGCTGTTGCCGGAATGGGAGGTGCCGGCACTGCCGGTTTGGGCGGTTACCCCGCACCGGCAGACGCAGCCGGCCAAGGTGCGTCAGGCCATCGTATTGTTGCAGGATCACCTGGCACGTCTGCCCGGTGCCGAGGCTGAGGCTGCGCAAGATCGGAAACGCCAGCGCTGAGCACGAGCGCTGTAATAGCCTCACTTCCCATGGAGATGCCGCAATGAAAGCCAATGTCGCGCAGTTGCCACGTCTGGACCGGGTCATCAGCTGTCTGCAGCAAAGCATCGACGCCGGTGGGCCCTTGCCGGACCTGGATGCACTGGCCGCCATCGCGCATTACTCGCCGTTCCATTTCCATCGCGTCTATCGCGCGCTGACCGGCGAAACCATCGGCCGTACCGTGCAGCGTCTGCGCGTGGTCAAGGCCTTGCAGCGTCTGGCGCACAGCAATGCCAGTGTCACCGAGATCGCCTTGCTGGCCGGCTACGACACGCCACAGGCGTTGGCGCGGGTACTGCGCGACACCGTGGATGCCAGCGCCAGCCAATTGCGGATGGATCCGCAGCGCATGGCCAACAGTATCGAGCAGCTGTCACGGCCGCTGCCGTTGGCCGAGGAGACGGCGCCGTTGAGCGTGGAAGTCATCACCCTGGAACCGTTCGAAGTGGTGGCACTGCGGGCGCAGGGCGCCTTCGATGATCTGGACGCTGTGTTCGGCGAGCTGTTCGGCTGG
Source organism: Stenotrophomonas nitritireducens (assembly GCF_001700965.1). Lineage (NCBI taxonomy): Bacteria > Pseudomonadati > Pseudomonadota > Gammaproteobacteria > Lysobacterales > Lysobacteraceae > Stenotrophomonas > Stenotrophomonas nitritireducens. The sequence goes on along the minus strand of NZ_CP016756.1, from coordinate 1,107,944 downwards.
GCGGCCGAGCAGGGCCTGGTCGAACAGCTGCAGCAGCTGATCGGCATGCCGCTGGGCGATCACCGCGAGCTGCCGGCCGACGAACTGCTGTTTGACTGCGCTTTGGTATTCGATGCCGAATTGCCGGCAGTGCCGGCCCCGCTGCAGCGCTTGGTGCTGGGGGGCGGCCGCATGGTGCGGCTGCGCCACGTCGGCAGTTATGGGCTGCTGGAAGAGGCTACCGATCAGTTGCTGCGCGACTGGTTGCCCGGCAGCGGCCACGCCCTGCGTGATGCGCCGCTGCACTATCACTTCCTGGACGACCCCGAAGACGTACCCGAGGCCATCCTGCGTGCGGATATCTACGTGCCGCTGGCCGCCGGCTGAGGCATGCCCGGGCGCAGGCTGCGGTAGGGCGGGGTGGACATGATCATCTCCGCCAGTGAATACGCCAGCTCGCGCTCGGCCATCACCGTGCCATCGGCGCCGTGGGCCAGCAGGTGCTTCACTTCGGCATCGCTGTGGGCGCGGGCCAGCAGGGTCAGGTTGGGGTTGATGGCGCGCAGCTTGGCCAGCACTTCGCCGGATTCCAGCGGTTGCGGGATGGCCAGTACGGCGATGGTGGCGCGTTCGGGATGGGCTTCGGCCAGCACCTTGTCCGAGGCGGCGCTGCCGCGGATGCCGGGAATGCCGGCCGCGTGCGCGCGCTCCACGTGTTCGCGGTTGTCGTCGATCACCAGCACCGGCACGCCGCGGTCGCGCAATACCTGCGCCAGCTCGCTGCCGACGCGGCCATAGCCGACCACGATGGCGTGATCCTGCAGGTCCAGCGACGGGCCCGGCGGAATATCCGGTACTTCCGCGACCGGCGCGATTTCCTTGTGGCGCGCCTGCCAGCGGTCAAGCAGGCCGAACACCACCGGGTTGAGCATGATCGACACCAGCGCGCCGGCCAGCACCAATGACTGCCCGGTCGGTGGCAGGATCTTCAGCGCCACGCCCAGCCCGGCAATGATGAAGGCGAACTCGCCGATCTGCGCCAGCGAGGCGGAAATGGTCAGTGCGGTGCTCTTGGAATGGCCGAACGCGCGCACGATGAAGAAGGCCGCAGCCGACTTGCCGAACATGATGATCATCACCGTCGCCAGCACCTGCCAGGGGTGCTCGACGATGATCATCGGGTTGAACAGCATGCCCACCGAGACGAAGAACAGCACCGCGAATGCGTCGCGCAGCGGCAGCGAATCGTGTGCGGCCTTGTGGCTGAGTTCGGACTCGTTGAGCATCATGCCGGCGAAGAACGCGCCCAGCGCGAACGACACGCCGAACAACTCGGCCGCGCCAAATGCCACGCCCAGCGCAATGGCCAGCACGCACAGCGTGAACAGCTCGCGCGAACCGGTGCCGGCAACGCGCTCAAGCACCCACGGAATCACCCGCCGGCCGACCACCAGCATCACCGCCACGAACAGGCCCAACTGCACGAAGGTCCAGCCGATCGAGGCCAGCAGCCCGCCGATCGACAGTTCCTTGCCACTTGCATCCGGGCCGAACACCTCGGCGATCACCGGCATCATCACCAGTGCCAGCACACAGGCCAGGTCCTCGACGATCAACCAGCCCACCGCGATCTTGCCGCGAGTGGTTTCCAGCAGGCGGCGCTCTTCCATCGCCCGCAGCAGCACCACGGTGGAGGCGGTGGCCAGCGAGAAACCGAAGATGACACCGTGCAGCACCGGCCAGCCCATCAGCGTGGCCACGCCCCAACCGAGCAGGGTGGCGACCAGGATCTGGCCGATGGCACCGGGAATGGCGATGGCCTTGACCGCCATCAGGTCCTTCAACGAGAAGTGCAGGCCGACGCCGAACATCAGCAGCATCACCCCGATCTCGGCCAACTGGTTGGCCAACGCCTGGTCGGCGACAAAGCCCGGCGTGAACGGCCCGACGATGACACCGGCCAGCAGATAGCCCACCAGCGGCGACAGCCGCAGTTTGTTGGCCAGGGCGCCAAGCACGAAGGCCAGCCCCAAACCAATGGCAATCATGTTGATCAGGGCGGTGTCATGGTGCATCAGGGCTCGATGGGTCGGATGGGGGAGGTCTCGATTCTAAAGGTGCTACCGGTACACCAGTGCGGAAATGTCGGAAAAATCTGACATTTTTACGAAACAGTGCGTATCTGCGCGTCTTGCAGCGCCGTGTCGCACGCGATTCGAGCGACGGCGCAGGTAGTGCCGGGGAGCAGCCGCAGGTCGCTTCGCCGACGGCCAGTGTGATCCCCCAGCATTGCGCGACCGTGTCGGCAGCCAGCGGCCGCTGCCAAAGGTTCTCGCAGCGCACGCGGGCCGCCAAAGAAAATGCCCCGGTTTCCCGGGGCACCTTCCTTTCACGACATCAAACCGGTCTTACCAGGTGTAGCTGATGCGGCCGTAGACGTAAGCGCCGTTGAAGCCGAACGGCGAGTAGTTGCTGTACGGCAGCATGCCCCAGGTGGAGTTCTGCAGGTCGGCGGTGCGGTCCGGGTACTCGTCCAGCAGGTTGTCGGCGCCCAGGGTCAGCTTCCAGTTCTCGCTGGCCTTGAAGCTGGCCGAGGCATCCAGCACCCACTTCGGATCGTAGGTCTGGTCGCGGCTGGCGGTGGCCGAGTTGCGCACGGTGAAGCTGCCGTAACGGGTGGCCGACAGGCCCAGCTCCCAACGATCCGAGCGCCAGGTGCCGCTGACGATGGCCTTGTCGCGCGGGAAGCTGTCTTCGATGCGGCCGATCTCATCGCGGCCGATCAGCGACTGGGTGATGCCCAGGCTGCCGAACACCGCCGGTGAAGCGATGAACTTCTTCACCTCGGTTTCGTTGTAGCTGTAGGCAGCGGTCAGTTCCAGGTTGCTGGCGGCAAACGGGATGGTGTAGCTGGACACCGCGTCGACACCGCGGGTGCGGGTGTCCACGCCATTGGTGAAGTAGGAGAACGCGGTGACCTGCGGCAGCCCCAGGCCGGCCAGCAGCGCATTGGCCGCGGCGTTGGTGGTGATATTGGTGGACAGCACGATGCGGTCGTCGATATCGATCTGGTAGGCATCGACGGTCAGGTACAGGCGGTCCACCGGCTGCAGCACCAGGCCGACGCTGTAGGACGTGGAGCTTTCGGCCTTGAGCGGGCTGGCGCCCAGCGCCTGTGCGGCAGCGCTGGTGGTGGGGAAGGTGCCACGGTCAACGAACACGCCGTTGATGATGGTGCTGGTCACCGCCTGGTAGCTCTGCTGGGCCAGCGACGGTGCGCGGAAACCGCTGGAGGCAGTGGCACGCAACGCCACCTTGTCGGTGAAGGCATAGCGTGCCGACAGCTTGCCGGAGAACTTGTCGCCGAAGTCCGAATAGTCCTCGTAACGGCCGGTCAGGCCGGCGGAGAACTTTTCGGTCAGGTCGGCTTCGAGGCCGGCGTAGAGCGCGTAGTTGTGGCGATCGTTATGCACTTCGTTGGTCGGAGTGAAGCCGCCGAAGCCCTGCGCACCGCTGCCGGTATAGGAGTTCAGTTCACCGGCGTTCTGTTCCCACTTCTCACGGCGATACTCGCCGCCGAAGGACAGCGTGACCGGGTAGGCCAGGCCCCAATCCAGCGACTTGGTGATGTCGGCGTTGAAGATGTCCTGCTGGTACTTCAGCGTGCCGTCGTAGAACGAGGTCGGGCTGTTGACGCCCAGGCTGTAGTTGATGCTGTTGCGGGTGTGGAAATCCAGGGTGTTTTCACCGTGGTTGACGCTGACGTCCCAGGTCCAGCCGCTTTCGGTATTGCCCTTGACGCCGGCCACCAGCGAGCGGTCCTTGGAATACTGGTTGATCTGCGGCACGTAGCCGTCCGGGTAGGTCTGCGCCAGCAGCGCGGTCTGGCCGCTGTGGTTGGGCGAGCGGTAGAACGCGAACGAGGTGATGTCGCGGTTGCTCAGCAGCGCGCTGGCATAGGCGCTGATGCTGTCGCTGAAGTTGAAGCTGGCATTGACCGAGGCGGCGGTGGCATCCACGCGCGGGTCGCCGACGACGAAGGTCTTCTCGCCGATGGACGGGAAGTTGCCGGTGTTGGGGGTGGTGCCCTGATACGGCCCAGCGCGGTTGCTTTCATCCTGCTGGCTGATCTGGCCAGCAAAATGCACGCTGCCGCGGCCATCGCCAAAGCTGACGCCGGTATCGCCGGAGAGCTGGTACTTGTTGCCGTCGCCGGCCGAATACTGGCCGTAGTCCACGGCCAGGCTGCCGCCCTTGCCGCTGCCCTTGAGCACGATGTTGACCACACCGGCGATGGCGTCGGAACCGTACTGGGCCGAGGCGCCATCACGCAGCACTTCCACGCGCTCGATGGCGGCGATCGGAATGGCGTTGATGTCCACCGCGGACGAACCACGGCCGATGCTGCCATTGACGTTGATCATCGCCGAGGTATGGCGGCGCTTGCCGTTGACCAGCACCAGCACCTGGTCCGGCGACAGCCCGCGCAGCTGCGCCGGGCGGATGCCGCTGGTGCCGTCGGTCAGGGCCGGGCGCGGAAAGTTCAGTGAGGGCAGGGCGCGCGCCAGTGCGGTGGCCAGCTCGGTGGTGCCGGTGGACTGCAGGGCTTCGGGGGTGATGATGTCGATCGGCGACTGCGACTCGGCCACGGTGCGGTCGGCCACGCGGGTACCGGTGACGATCACCGTATCCAGGGTGTTGGCGCTGGACTGGGCCAGGGCGGGAAGGGCCGGGGCGCCAAGGGCGATGGCAATGGCGACGGCGAGAGTGCTGGACTTGCGGTTCATCAGGTTGCAGCTCCGGTGTTGAGTGGCGGCATCGATGGCACGAAGGGATCGCGACTGGTGCGGTGCGCCATTACGAATTAATGGAATTTTTACCTCGTGTCAAACCGGATGGTTAGGCTAAATTGTTGCTTTCGAAAGCTTTTTTCAATTCAACAAGGCGATTTGGCAATTCAGGTACTTGCTTCTTGTCAGGCATGCCCGTTCAGGCGCGTGCGATTACAGGAGGTGAGTCAAGTATTGGTTAACGTTAGAATTGCGTCGCAGGAATGCTGCTCACATGCTCATTCCTTTTCGTTATAACGGACCCATTCATGATTTCCCTTCGTAATTTCGCCCTTCGCCGGGGCGAGCGCCTGCTGTTGTCCAACGTAGACCTCACCCTGCATGCCGGCTATCGCGTAGGCGTGGTGGGCCGCAATGGCGCAGGTAAATCCAGCCTGTTTGCCGCCGTGCGCGGTGAACTGGAAGCCGACAAGGGCGATGTGTCGCTGCCCGGCAAGATCCGCATCGCCGATGTGGCCCAGGAAACCCCGGCGTTGGCCGACCGCGCCATCGACTATGTGCTCGGTGGTGACGACGTTGTCGCCGCCGTGCTGCAGGAAGAAGCTGCTGCCGCTGCGCGCGAGGACTGGGAAGCGGTCGCCAACGCGCACCAGAAGATGGCCGAGCTCAATGCCTATGACGCCGAAGCGCGCGCCGGCAAGCTGCTGCATGGTCTGGGTTTCCCGGCCGACACCCATGAACGTCCGGTTGCTGCGTTCTCCGGTGGCTGGCGCGCACGCTTGAACCTGGCCCGCGCGCTGATGATGCCCAGCGACCTGCTGCTGCTCGACGAACCGACCAACCACTTGGATCTGGACGCGGTGTACTGGCTGGAACAGTGGCTGCTCAAGTACCCGGGCACGCTGCTGCTGATCTCGCATGACCGCGAGTTCCTCGACAACGTGGCCACCCACACGCTGCACCTGCATAGCGGCACCGCCAAATTGTATGTGGGTGGCTATACCGACTTCGAGCGCCAGCGTGCCGAGCATCTGCGCCAGCAGCAGATCACCCACGAGAAGGAACAGGCCGAGCGCGCGCATCTGCAGAGCTTCATCGACCGATTCAAGGCGCAGGCCAGCAAGGCCACCCAGGCGCAGAGCCGGATGAAGCGCCTGGCCAAGATGGCCGGTACCGAAGCGGTGCGGGCCGAGCGCGAGTTCCGCATCGAGTTCTCGCCGCCGGCCAAGCTGCCGTTCTCGCTGATCCGCCTGAACGATGTGACTGCCGGCTATGGCCCGGATGCGGTGATCCTGGATAACGTCGGCTTTGGCCTGGAAGCCGGGCAGCGTGTCGGCCTGCTCGGCCCGAACGGCGCCGGCAAGACCACGTTGGTGAAATCGCTGGTGGGCGATCTGCCGCTGTTGGCCGGTGACCGCATGGCGCACCCGGACCTGCAGATCGGCTACTTCGCCCAGCACACGGTGGAATCGTTGCATGCCGGCATGACGCCGATGGATCACTTCCGCGAGATCGCCCCGGATGGTGTGAACCAGTCGTTCCGCGATTTCCTCGGCAAGTGGAATTTCCCGGGTGACCGCGCGTTCGAGACCGTGGATGGTTTCTCTGGTGGCGAGCGCGCGCGTCTGGCGCTGGCATTGATCGCCTGGCAGCAGCCGAATGTGCTGCTGCTCGACGAACCGACCAACCACCTTGATCTTGAGATGCGTGAGGCCCTGGCCGAAGCGCTGTCGCTGTTTGAAGGCGCGATTGTGATGGTCTCGCATGACCGCCATCTGATCGGTCTGGTCTGCGACACCTTCTGGCGCGTGGCCGATGGCGTGGTCGAGCCGTTTGCCGGTGACCTGGACGAATACGCGCAGTGGTTGCGCACTCGCGCCAGTGCGCAGGGTGCACGCACCAAGAGCGACCGCCAGGAGAAGCCGGTCGCTGCACCGGTGGCGCAGGTGGCCCCTGCCAAGCCGGCCTCGAACAAGAAGCCGGTCAATCCGCACAAGCTGGAAGCGGCCGAAAAGAAGGTGGAACAGCTCGGGGCGTCGCTGGCAGACGTGGATGCGCAGCTGGCCGATTCGGGCAATTACGCAGACGCAGCCAAGATGGCCAAGCTCGGCAGCGAGCGCGAAGTGCTGGCACAGCAGCTGGAGCAGGCCGAGGCAGCGTGGATGGAGATGTTGGAGGACTGAGCCCCGCTCGGTCTTGTTTGTAGGAGCGGCGTAAGCCGCGAAGCCGACAACGCCGCAATCCCCGAGGTAGAGCCGAGCCATGCTCGGCTGAGGTGTTACCGGTGAAGCCCCTGCCGAGCATGGCTCGGCACTACAGATCCAGGCCTCCTTGCGCCTGCAGCCACAGCCGGAACCGCTTCAAGGCCTCGCGCTCCTGGCGCGAGCGCAGGCGCGTCAGCCAATACCGGCCCAATGACAGCGTCTGCGCGAATGGCTGCAGCAGCCGTCCTTCGGCCAGATCCTGCTCGAACATGCGCAGCGGCAGCAGGGCCACGCCGGCACCGGTCGCGGCCGCAGTGGCCAAGGTCAGTGAGGAATCGAACACCGCTCCGCGCGCTTCCACGCCACTGACCCCGGCCAATTCCAGCCAACGCGGCCACTCGTCATTGCGATAGGAACGCAGCAGCGGCACGTTGCCCAGATCGCGCGGCTGCCGCAGCCGCCGTGCCACGGCCGGTGCACACAACGGTGCGAACGGTGTGTCCACGATCGGCACGCAGTCCTGGCCCTGCCAGTCGCCATCGCCAAAGCGGATTGCCAGGTCCAGGCCTTCGCCGGCCAGATCGATGCGGTTGTTGTGGGTCTGCACGCGCAGTTCGATATCCGGATGCGCGGCCTCGAAGGCGGCCAGCCGCGGCAGCAGCCAGCCGGTGGCAAAGGTGCCGACCACGCCCACGGTGAGCACTTCGCGGAAGCGGCCACCGGTAAAACGGTCCAGCGCGATAGCCATACGGTCGAAGCTCTCGGTCAGCACCGGATACAGCGCCGCACCCTCGTCGGTAAGGGCCACGCCGCGCGGCAGCCGATGGAACAGGCTGACCTGCAGCCTGTCCTCCAGCCCGCGGATCTGATGGCTCAAGGCCGCCTGGCTGACGCACAGCTCCAGCGCCGCGCGGGTGAAGTTGAGGTGGCGGGCGGCGGCTTCGAAAGCGCGCAGTGCGTTGAGCGGTAGCTGGGGGCGGATCATGGCGAAGTCATGACGAAAGTTGATGGCCTTCCGCATTATTTCTGCAAGCGGGCGGGAATTGTCGGCTTTGCTACAAATAGATCTAATGGCTGCCGATGAATCTTTGTGATGGTCGCCAGCGCCCGCAGGCGCCAAGATCAGCCGGAACGCCCATGCAGCGACGCTACGCCCAAGGAGATCCCATGCTTGCTCGCCGTCAGTTCCTCATGCTCGGTGGTGCCGCGCTGGCCAGTACGCTGGTGCCGGCGGCGCTGGCGAAAACCGCACAGGCGGCTGCGCCAGCGGCAGTCAGCGATGCCGACTTCGCCACGTTGGAAAAGACCAGTGGCGGCCGTCTCGGGGTGTGCCTGTGGCACCCGGCCAGCGGCGCGCGCTATGGCCATCGCATGGACGAGCGCTTCCCGATGTGCAGCACGGTCAAATTCCCGTTGGCCGCCGCCATCCTGCACCGCGTCGATGCTGGCAAGTTGTCGCTGGACCAGCGCGTGGCGGTTCGGCAAGGCGACATCATCAGCCACTCGCCGTTTACCGAGCGGCATGTCGGCAAGGACATGACCGTGCGCGATCTGTGCCGTGCGACGCTGATCATCAGTGACAACGCTGCCGCCAATCTGCTGTTGCCGCTGATCGACGGACCTGCAGGGCTCACTGCCTTCCTGCAGGCGCAGGGCGACCGCATCACCGTGAGCGCGCGCAACGAGCCCGAACTCAACCACTTTGCGCCGGGCGATCCGCGCGATACCACCAGCCCGGCGGCGATGGCGGGCAACCTGCAGCGCTTCCTGCTCGGTGACGTGCTCAGCCCGGCTTCGCGGCAGCAGCTGGCCGATTGGCTGATCGACAACCAGACCGGCGACGCGCGCCTGCGCGCCGGCCTGCCGCAGGGTTGGCGGGTGGGTGACAAGACCGGCAGCAATGGCCAGGACACCAGCAACGATATCGCCGCGCTGTGGCCCTTGGCCGGTGGCGCGCCTTGGTTGCTGAGTTGCTATCTGCAGGGCTCTGCACTGGACGATGACGGCAGGGATGGCATCCTGCGCCAGGTTGGGGAGCTGGCCGGCGCCCGGCTGGGCTGACGGCGCTGCTGTTGGCGCGGCTGCCATCGGCATGCGAGACCCCGCGCATCCGATCCAGAGGGCACCCGCGCCATGACCAGGGAAGTGATCTATCTGCTGTTGATTTTCGCGTTGCTGGTGATCCCGCGCGCGCTGCAGCGCTTCAGCATTCCCGCGCCACTGACCTGCCTGGTGTTCGGCATCGGCGCGATGCTGTGGCTGGGCGATGGCTCGCACGACCCGGTGGTCAACCTGCTCGCCACCTTGGGCATTTCCTCGCTGTTCCTGTTTGCCGGCCTGGAAGTGGACATGGCCGACCTGCGCAAGGGCATGTGGCCGTTGCTGACCCACCTGCTGATCCGCAGCGCTACCCTCACCGGTGTGGCCTGGTTGGCCTGGCACTACACCGGCATGCCGTGGCAGGCAGCGGCCTTGCTGGCCTTGGCACTGCTGACGCCGTCCACCGGTTTCATCATGGATTCGCTGTCCCAGCTCGGGCTCGATGATGCCGAGCGCTTCTGGGTAAGCAGCAAGGCCATTGCCGGCGAGCTGTTGGCACTGGCGGCGCTGTTCGTGGTGTTGCAGGCCGGCGACCCGGTGCACATGGCGCTGTCGAGCCTGACGCTGGTGGCGATGATGGTGGGCCTGCCGCTGTTGTTCATTGGACTGGGCCGCTGGGTGGCACCGCACGCGCCCGGCTCGGAGTTCTCGTTGCTGGTGATGGTGGGCATGCTGGCCGCCTATATCACCTATGCGCTGGGGGTCTATTACCTGGTCGGCGCGTTCATTGCCGGCCTGGTGGCACGCTTGCTGCAGCAGCGCATGCCCTTGCTGGCCTCGCATGAAAACCTGCATGCGCTGCGTCTGTTCGCCTCGTTCTTCGTGCCGTTCTACTTCTTCAACGCAGGCACCAAGGTGCCGGCCGAAGCCTTGAGTTTTGAAGCGCTGGGCTTGGGCCTGTTGATCACCCTGGTAGTGCTGCCGCTGCGCATCGCGGTGATCTGGCTGCAACGCCGCCTGCTGTTCGGCGAGAGCTTCCGCACCAGCCTGCGGGTGGCCTTGGCGCTGTCGCCGACCTTGATCTTCACCCTGGTGCTGGCGGCGATCATGCGCGAACGCTTTGCGATCTCGCCGGTGCTGTTCGGCGCACTGTTGCTGTATGCGGCCTTGACCACGCTGCTGCCGTCGCTGGTGTTCCGCCGGCCGCTGGACGTTGACCCGCTGAGCAACGAAACGACGCCGCCCACCGATCCTGCGGTCGTAAGAGATGAAGATGCCGCCGAGGCTCCAGCGCCGGCGTCATCCTCCGTGTCAGGCTCTTACGTACCGCCGCGCTGAGCGGCGCTTATCATCCCCGAACCGGCACGGCCTTGTTGACAAGTGGGTGCGCGGCAAAGGGGATGCAGGTGGATAGAGAAAACTGGCAGCAGGTGCGCGCGCTGTTCGACGCGGTATGTGAGATGGAGCCGTCGCAATGGCCCATCGAGCTCGCGCGCCTGAGCGCCGATTCGACAATCATTGCCGAAACCCTGGAACTGCTGCAGGCGCAGACCTGCGACCTTGGCCGGGCGCGCGAACCCATGGCGCAGCTGTTTGCCGCCGCAGTCCCGTCGGAACTGGGCGAAGGCGATCGCATCGGCCCATGGCGCCTGTGCGAACGGCTGGCCAGTGGCGGCATGGGCATCGTGTTCCGTGCCGAGCGCGCCGACGGCCTGTATGCGCAGGAGGTAGCCATCAAGTTCCTGCAGGGCATGCCCAGCGCGCGCGTTGCCGAGCGCCTGGCCGCCGAGCGGCGCATCCTGGCCGGCCTTCAGCACCCCAACATCGCGCGCCTGTACGACGGGGGCACCACGCCGGCAGGGCACCCCTACCTGGTGATGGAATACGTGCGCGGCGAGCCGCTGGATGTGTACTGCGCACGCCGGCAGCTGGATCTTCGCCAGCGCCTGCAGCTGTTCCTGCAGGTATGCAGCGCGGTGCAGGCTGCACATGCGCGGCTGGTGCTGCATTGTGACCTGAAGCCCTCCAACATCCTGGTCCGTGAGGGTGGCGAACCGGTGCTGCTGGACTTCGGCGTATCGCGCTTGCTGGGTGACGCGTCCAGCGAATCGCAGGCGCAGTTCTTCACCCCGGCCTATGCCGCACCGGAGCTGCAATCGGGGCAACCGGCAGGTGTGAGCAGTGACGTTTTCAGTCTGGCCGCGGTATTGAGCGAGCTGCTGGCCGGCAAGGGCGGCCGGCGCGGTGCGGACGCGGGCGGCGTGGCGGTGGCCGCGCCCAGTGGCACGGCGCAGGCCGATTGCCGTTGGATGCGGGCGCTGCACGGGGATCTGGACGCCATCGTGGTGCGCGCCGGTGCCTTGCCGCCGGAGCAGCGTTATCCGTCGGTGGAAGCGCTGGCAGCTGATGTGCAGCGTTACTTGCAGCATCGTCCGGTGCAGGCGCGCAACGGCGGACGCGGCTACCGCGCGGGGCGTTGGTTGCGGCGCAACTGGAAGGGCGCCGGATTGCTGCTGCTGGTCTTGCTGCTGGCGGCCTGGTTTGTGTGGCGGCTGGCTGCCGAGCGTGCCGCCGCCGAGCGCGAAGCGAAAATCGCCGCGCAGGTCAGTGGCTTTCTGGTGGAAATGTTCCAGGCAGCCGACCCGCGCGAGAAAGGCGTGCGCGGTGGCGAGGACATCAGTGCCCGCGAGGTGCTGGACCGTGCTGCCGCGCGGATAGACGAGGACCTGGACGCCTCGGCGGACGTGCAGGCGCGTCTGAAGGGCGTGATTGGCCTGGCTTATCGCAATACCGGCGATCTGCGTCGCGCCAACCCGATGATGCTGCAGGCGGCCGAAGCGCTGGCGGCGGCAGGTGGCGCCAACAACCTGGACGAAGCCGCGCGGCTGTTCAACCTGCTCGCAGGCAGTTATGCCAACAACCGCAACGGCGTGGCAGGCGTTGCCATGGCGCGGCGCGCGCTGGCGTTGCTGGGCAAGCAGCCAGCGGACAGCTTCCGCGTCGCCCAGTCCTACAATTCGCTGGGCCTGGCCTTGCTGTCGGAGCAGCGCTACGACGATGCCGAAGCGGCGTTCAAGAATGCGCTGCAGCGCCACCAGGCCGGCAAGCGCGAGCAGTACATCGGGGTAACCCTGGACAACCTCGGCATGATGTACCGGCGCAAAGGCGATCTGGTCGCCTCGGCGGCAGCGTTCGATCAATCCACGCCGATGTTCCTGCGCACCCTGGGCGAGATGTCCTACGACTACTGGACCAGCAACACCGAGCGCACGTTGATGCTGATGGACCGCGGTGATCTGGACCAGGCCATCGCCGCGTTCGAGGCAAACCTGGCACGTGCGCCGAAGATCTTCGGGCCACGCAGCATCTACGTGGTCAGCGAGAACAACCGGCTGGCGCTGGCGCTGATACGCAAGGGCGACTACGCCCGCGCGCGGCCGTATGTTGAAACTGCGCTGCGCCTGTCGGCGGAAGTGCTGGGCAAGGACAGCTACAACTATTCGGTGGTCACCGAAACCGCCGCGCAGCTGGCGCAGGTGCAGGGCGATCTGGCCGCTGCCGAAACCGGTTATCGGCAGGCGCTGGCAATACGCGCCGCGGCCATTGGCAGGGACCACCCGGACAGCCTGGATCTGGAACTGCAGCTGGGCCTGCTGCTGGCTGCCCAAGGCAAGGACGCAGGCGATGCCCTGGTGCAGCGGGCGCATGCGTTGTGGTTGCCGCGAATCCCTGCCAGCAGTGCCAACGGCATACGCCTGCAGCAGGGCTGGGCCGAATGGTTGCTGGGCAAACGGCGGCTGGTCGAAGCCGAGCAGGCGTTGGCTGCACTGGAGCCGCTGCTAGAACACAGCCCCTACGCCAAGGTGCAGCAACAGGTGCTGCGTGCACGCCTGGCCGAAGCGCACGGCAATCGCAGCGCAGCGGTGCAGCAGTGGCAGCGCGCGGTTGCGGCGGCGGAGCCGTTGTTTGGCACGCAATCGGCAGTGACCGTGCAATGGCGCGGCGCCCTGCAGGCGGCAGAAAACAATGCACAGACAAGCGGCGCGTTGCCTTGAGCTGACGGGTAGGCGAGGATCGGGGCATGAAAATCCCACCTTCCTCTGCGTTTCTCTGCGTCCTGGCCTTGGCCGGAGGCGTCGCTTCAGTTGCTCCGGTGATGGCTGCCGGCACCGCTGCGGCGCCCACGCCGGCCAACGAGCCTGCCGATCAATTTCTCGCCGGGCTGGCGCAGTACTGCGGCCAGGCCTTCGCCGGGCGCATCATCGCCAACCAGCCGCAGTCCAGTGCGCCGGACCCGTTCGACGGCAAAACCCTGGTGATGCATGTGCGTGGCTGCGACAGCCCGCAACAGGAACTGCGGGTGCCTTTCCATGTCGGCGATGACCATTCGCGGACCTGGGTGATCAGCCGTACCGACACCGGCCTGCGCTTGAAGCACGACCACCGCCATGCCGACGGCAGCCCGGATGCGGTGACGATGTATGGCGGTGACACCGCGCAGGCCGGCAGCGCCGGGCGGCAGGAGTTTCCGGTCGATGCGGCCTCCGTGGCGATGTTCAGCGCGCAGGGCATGACTGCCTCGCTGCGCAATACCTGGGCGATGGAGCTGGTTCCCGGCCAGCGTTTTGTCTATGAACTGGCGCGGCCGGACGGGCGCTTGTTCCAGGTGGAGTTCGACCTGAGCACCCCGGTGCAACTGCCGCCGGCACCGTGGGGCAGTGAAGCCTGAAAGATGGAGGGCGCCGTTGCCGGCGCCCTCTGGTCTGCTTGAGTCGGCAGCTCAGCGGCCGCTGAAACGCGCGCGGCAGCCACCGTTTACCCAGATGCTGTTGCCGTTGTAACCCCAGTTGCGGCCTTCCACGCAGCGCGTATCGGACAGCTGCTGGGTGATCACCGGGCGGCCCTGACGGCGATCCCAGGCGCAGGTGTTGGGCCGGTTGCTGCTGCTGGCGCATTCGACCAGGTAGTTGTTGTTGCCGCCGTTGTTCCAGCCGCTGCCGCCACCGCGGCCTTCGCCGAACTCGCCACGGCAACCGCCGTTGACCCAGACCGTACCGTTGCCGCTGCCCCAGTTGCGGCCTTCCACGCAGCGCGTATCGGAGATCTGGCGCACCAGCACCGCACTGCGCCAGCCGGTGTTGCAGACCACCTGGCGGTTGCTGTTGCTGTCACAGCGGATGGTGCCGTTGCCGTTGCCGTTGCCATTACCCGGCCCGCCGCCCCAGCCGCCACGGCCTTCGGCAAACTCGGCGCGGCAGCCGCCGCTGACCCAGACGCTGCCGTTGTTGCTGCCCCAGTTGCGGCCTTCGGTGCAGCGCGTATCGGACACCTGGCGTACCAGTACGGCACTGCGCCAGCCGGTGTTGCAGACCTGCTGGCGGTTGCCGTTGCTGTCACAGCGGATGGTGCGGTTGCCATTGCCATTGCCATTCCAGCCGCCATGGCCGTTGCCACCCCAGTTGCCGCGGGCTTCGGCGAACTCGGCGCGGCAGCCGCCGCTGACCCAGACGCTGCCGTTGTTGCTGCCCCAGTTGCGGCCTTCGGTACAGCGCGTATCGGAGACCTGGCGCACCAGCACGGCGCTGCGCCAGCCGGTATTGCAGACCTGCTGGCGGTTGCTGTTGCTGTCACAGCGGATGGTGCCGTTCTGGCTGCCCGGGTAGCCGGCTTGGGCGGCGGCGGGGGCAGGGGTCATGGCCAGACCCAGCAAGGCTGCCAGGCCGGCGAGCAGGAGAGAGTGGTTCATGGCGGCTTCCCTGTTCAGGTTTGGTGGCCGAACTATAGGGCGAATCTCACTTAAGGCGGCGTGACTGAGCGGCAGATTTGCTCCAACCCCCGCTGAGCGCCAAAATACGGGGCTACCCGGCACCGTTTCGTGCCGGGCCCCTGCGGAGCTTTCCATGCGTACCCATTTCTGCGGCCTGGTCGACGAGACCCTGATCGGCCAATCCGTGACCCTCGCCGGCTGGACCGACGTTGCCCGCAACCTCGGCGGCGTCTGTTTCATCGATCTGCGTGATCACGAAGGCATCGTCCAGGTCACGGTCGAGCCGGACAACGCGGAGGTGTTCGCCGTCGCCGCCAGCCTCGGTTACGAGGACGTGCTGCAGGTCGAGGGCGTGGTGCGCGCGCGTCATGCGGTGAACGACAAGATCCGCAGCGGCAAGGTGGAAGTGATCGCCACCCGCATCACCATCCTCAACAAGGCCGCGCCGCTGCCGTTCCATGCGCACGAGAACCCGGGCGAAGAAACCCGCCTGAAGTACCGTTACCTGGACCTGCGTCGCCCGGAAATGCAGCGCATGCAGCGCACCCGCATCAAGCTGGTGCAGGCGCTGCGCCGCCATCTGGACGAGCGTGGCTTCCAGGACATCGAAACCCCGATCCTGACCAAGGCCACCCCGGAAGGCGCCCGCGACTTCCTGGTGCCGGCGCGCATGCACCCGGGCGAGTTCTACGCCCTGCCGCAGAGCCCGCAGCTGTTCAAGCAGATCCTGATGGTGGCCGGCTTCGACCGTTACTACCAGGTGGCCCGCTGCTTCCGCGATGAAGCCCTGCGCGCCGACCGCCAGCTGGAGTTCACCCAGCTGGACATGGAATTCGCCTTCGTCCGCGAGCGCGACATCCAGGATTTCGTCGAAAACATGATCCGCGCCATTTTCAAGGAAGTGGTGGACGTGCAGTTGGCGACCGAGTTCCCGCGCATGACCTGGGCCGAAGCGATGCGTCGTTTTGGTTCGGACAAGCCGGACCTGCGCATCGCGCTGGAGCTGGTGGACGTGGCCGAGCTGGTCAAGGCCAGCGAGTTCCCGGTGTTCACGGCCGCTGCCAATGATGCCGATGGCCGCGTGGCCGCGCTGCGCATCCCCGGCGGCGCCACCCTCAGCCGCAAGCAGATCGACGAATACGCCGCCCATGCCGCCAAGTACGGCGCCAAGGGTCTGGCTTACATCAAGATCGCCGAGAACGGCGAGGTCAGCTCGCCGATCCAGAAGTTCTTCGCCGAAGATGCCTTCGCCGCGCTGCTCAAGCACGTTGGTGCCGGCAATGGCGACATCGTGTTCTTCGGTGCCGGCGGCTACAACAAGGTTTCCGACTTCATGGGCGCGCTGCGCCTGAAGGCCGGCAAGGACTTCGGCCTGGTTGCCGATACCTGGGCGCCGCTGTGGGTCACCGACTTCCCGATGTTCGAGTGGGACGAGGAAGAGCAGCGCTACGTCGCCCTGCATCATCCCTTCACCGCGCCGGCGGTGGATGACGTGGCCGAGCTGCGCGCGCACGCCAAGACCGCGGTATCGCGTGGTTACGACATGGTGCTCAACGGCAACGAGATCGGTGGCGGTTCCATCCGTATCCACCGCCCGGAAATGCAGAGCGCGGTGTTCGAGCTGCTCGGCATCGGTGCCGAAGAAGCCCGCGCCAAGTTCGGCTTCCTGCTGGATGCGCTGAACTTCGGCGCCCCGCCGCACGGCGGCATCGCCTTCGGTATCGACCGCATCGCCGCGCTGATGGCCGGCACCGAGTCCATCCGTGACGTGATCCCGTTCCCGAAGACCACCGGCGCGCAGTGCCTGATGACCGACGCCCCGTCGCCGATCGCCGATGCGCAGCTGGCAGAACTCCACGTGCAGGTTCGGCCCAAGAGCCAGTAACCAGTGGATAGGAACCAGGAACCAGAGAGGGCGTGAGGCCTTCTTTTGGTTCCTGGTTTTTCAGTCCGGAACAGTGTTCCGGCGTCCGGCTCGCCGCTACGTTGCTGGTTCCTCAACTCTGGTTCCTGGCCTTATGACTATCCGCCGCGCCACCGCTGACGACGCCGCGCTGCTGTGCGCGCTGGCCGAACGTACCTTCGTGGAGACGTTCGGCCATCTGTATCCGCCTGAAGACCTGGCCGGCTACCTGGCCACGGCGTATCCAGTGGCGTTGCAGCGGCAGCAGCTGCAGTCCGGTGACTATGCGGCGTGGCTGTTGGAAGTGCAGGGCGAGGCGATGGGGTTTGCCTTTGCCGGCCCCTGCGGGCTGCCGCATCCGGAGGCGACCGCAGCCGATGGTGAATTGAAGCGCCTGTATGTGTTGCGCGCGCATCAAGGCGGCGGCCGTGGCAGCCAGCTGTTCGACGCGGCACTGCACTGGCTGCAGTCGCCGGGGCGCACGTTGTGGATCGGCGTGTGGTCGGAGAACTTCGGCGCGCAGCGCTTCTATGCCCGCCATGGTTTCGACAAGGCCGGCGAGTACGAATTTCCGGTTGGAAATACCCGCGACAAGGAGTTCATCCTGCGTCGCGCGGCTGATTGAGTGCGTTGCGCCGTCCCGGTGCCCGCCGGTGTGATGGTTTCCTGCTGACACGCCGCCCCCGCGCCGCAGCGGGGCGACGCCAGGTTGTGCGCGCATATGCCAAAGTGTGCGCTGCGTCGCTGAGGGTCCGCGCTGCCTGCCGCGTCTAGATCTGGAAAGGAGCCGCGGTGCGATGGTGCACGCAAGCCGGATTCCTGCAGGGCGGACCTGGCAACGCGGCTATATCGATGCGCTGCAGGTGCGGATTTTCCAGTGAGTGCAGCGGACGGCCAGGCGGTTGATGAACGCGGCCGCCGGCAAGGAAGTACGCATGAAAAAACGTTTTGACCAGGGACAGGTAATCGAATTCCTGCGTGAAGTGGATGCCGCGGTAAGCCTGCGCGCGCTGTGCAGGCAGCATGGTTTCAATGCCGCCGCGCAGGCCTTGCTGCAGCGTACCTGCGGTGCCATACGATCCCCGCGGTTACGCAGGCTGCACCGGCTGGAGGATGAAAACCGGCGGCTCAGGGCGCTGTTGGCGGCACAGCTGCAGGAGCGTGAGCGGATCAAACAGGCATTGCGTCAGGCGTTCTGAGTCGCCGCGGGTGGCAACGGACAGGTGCAGGCTGATGCAACCCGCCTCAGCGGCGCAGTTCGGTTTCGCCGGCGGCGTTGGCATGCGCCGAGATGCCATGCAGCGCTCCCAACGCTTCAATGAAGCCGGTGCTGTCATTGCTGCGGAAAACCCCGGAGACGCGCAGGTCGCCCAGCGCCGCGTCACTCACCCGCAGCGGCGTGCCGCCATAGCGGTTGAATTCCTCCACCGCCGCGCGCAACGGCAGGTCGGTGAATACCAGTTGGCCCTGCAGCCATGCCGGCGCCGTGCCGCCCTGGAACGACTGCAGCTGCAGCCGCTGCCCAGCCGCCATATGCGCGCGCTGGCCCGGAAGCAGAGTGGCCAGCGCGGCGCTGTTGTCATCGGCCGCGGCCGGGCGCAGCTGTACCTTGCCTTCGAACAGGGTGACATCGAGCGCGTCGGCGCGGCGGTAGACCTCGAACTGGGTGCCGACGGCGCGCACGCTGCCCTGCGCGGTCTCCACGGTCAGTGGACGCGCGCTGTCGCGTGCCACCTTGAAGAAGGCGCGGCCCTGCTCAAGGGTGATGCGGCGCTGCTGGCTGCTGTAGCGCACCCGTACGCGGGTGCCGGTGTCCAGCTCCAGCTGGGTGCCGTCCTCCAAGGTGATGCTGCGTTGTTCGCCGACCGCACTGGCGTAGTTCTGCTCCGCTGGCGGTGCAGGCACAAGCAGCCGCCAGCCGATGACCACGGCGGTCATTGCTGCCGCGCACGCTGCCAGCCAGCGCAGCCGGCGTGGCCTGTGTTGGCGCGTGGCATTGGCCGGTGGCGCGGCTGCCGGAATTGCCGCAAGCCGCTGGCTGATTTCCGGCGCTGCGGCAAAATCGCTGAGCATCAGCTAGGTGCGTTCGACCCGTTCAAAAGCCAGCCGGTGCGACGGATCCGCTGCCAGCCAAGCCTCATGCGCTGCCAGGTCGGCCTCGCTCAGCTCGTCGCCATGCAGGCGCGCGAACCTGGCAGCCGCTTCGGTGCGGACCGGATCGGCGTCTTCAACAACACGCAATGGGTTCGGTTTCATGGTTGCTCCAGCCGCGTGCCGAAGTGGAGCAGGGCACGCATCATTTGTTTTTCGACGGCGCTGACGCTGATGCCAAGCTGGCTGGCAATTGCGCGATAGGTCAGGCCTTCATAGCGGTGCAGCAGGAACACCTGCTGGCAACGCGGCGGCAGATCATCCAATACCTTGAGGAAGTTCCGCAGGCGTTCGCGGTCCTGGTAGACGCGCTCGCCACTCACCGTTTCGGTGGGCCAGTCCTCGGTTGTCTCGTCCAGGGGCACATGCTGGCCTGTGTGACGGGTACGGTCGCGCCGGTAGCGGTCGCGCAGCAGGTTGCCAGCGATAGTCATCAGATAGGCTTCGACATTGTTGACCCTGTCGGCCTGGGGATCCCGCATCATCCGCACCAGGGTTTCCTGGGTGAGATCTTCCGCGTCTTCAACCGAGCCCAGATGATTCCTGAAGTAACGCATCAAGCGTGGGCGGTACTGCTGGGCCATGGTGCCCGTGTCCCGGACGGTATCGGGAGGCGGCTGGACGGGCGGCAGGGCAGCGGTCATTGGCGGGCGTTGACAGTCTGAATCGGCACGCGCAGCTTGGGCTAGTGCCAGCGATTCTGCCAGATGAGGTGTTTCGCTGTTGCTGCGTCTGTACACAGGGCCTGGCAGTGCCATGCCAGCCGGTTTGCTACTGGGAGAGGGATGATCGCCGCTGCGCAGGGCCTGGGAAGATCGAGGTACAGCAGGTGCGACGGACTGCCCCTGGCGCTGCTGTGCCTGTTGTTGTTCTGCGTCCCGGCATGGGCACAGACGCCGGCGCCGCTGCAGGCCTACAGGATGCCGCAGCAGCCACTGGAACAGGCACTGGCCGAGCTGGCGTCGCTATCGGGCGTGCAGATCCTGATGGCCCCGCAGATGCTGCGCGACAAGACCGCGCCGGCCTTGGACGGGCGTTACAGCACCGCCCAGGCCTTGCAGCGGCTGCTTGCCGGCAGCGGGCTGAGTTACCGGCTGACCGACAGTGGCGTGGTTACCATCGTCGCCGCGCCGCGCCCGGCGCCGGCCCCTGCCGCCACCAGCCAGGCGCCGCCGCCGCTGCTGGCGCAGGTAGCCACCTCGTTGACCCCGCTGCAGGTCACCGGTTCGCGCATCCGCCGTAGTGAATTCGAAGGTGCTGCACCGCTGACGGTCATTACTGCCGAGCAGATGGAACGTGACGGTAGGTTCTCGCTGGCCGAGGTGTTGGCCGTCAATGGCCAGAGTGTGTACGGCGCCGAGTCGCAGAGCGGCGGCGGTCGCTTTTCCGCCAACGCCCAGCCGGTGAACCTGCGCGGCCTGGGCGCAGGACGCGCCTTGATCCTGGTCGATGGCCGGCGTGTGCCGGACTATCCGTTCCCTTCCAATGGCCGCAGCAATTTCCAGAGCCTGGGCAGCATTCCGCTGGCCGGTGTGGACAGGGTGGAAATAATGACCGGCGGGGCATCGGCGGTGTACGGCGCCGATGCGATCGCCGGCGTGATCAACATCGTGCTCAAGCAGCCAGCCGACGGTCAGCAGGTGAAGCTGCGCACCGGCACCAGCACCGAAGGCGGCGCCGACCGGTTTGATCTGCAATGGTCGGGCGGTTTCAGCGGCCAGGATTGGCGCGCGGACTACGTGCTGCAGTATGCGCAGAGCGAACTGCTGCGCGGCTACCAGCGCGGCATCCAGTTGCCGGCGCAACCCACTGCCCGGGCACAGCCCGCGCTCGGCTTGGGCATGCAGGCGCCGGGTGGCGCGCTGCTGCCGCTGCCGGCCGGCGTGTGCGAGCGTTGGGCCCCGGCCTTCGTTGACTGGAACTACGCTGCGGCCAGCGGCCAGCCGCAGGGCCCGGGCTGCGGCAGCTGGAGCACGCCCGGCTATGCCTCACTCAGCGACGGGGTGCGGGAGGTCTCCGCGCGCCTGCGCGCAGAACGCGACCTGCCCGCCGGCATGCAGATGTGGGCGGCGGTGCAGCTGTGGCACGCGCGTAGTGAAACGGCGGCCGTGCCGGAGACCATCACCGGGCCGCACAATGCCCGCACCGGCAGGGTCAACGAGGTCCAGGACCCGCTTCTGGGACGGGTGTCGCCACTGCGCTTGCTGACCCCGCAGGAGATGGGCGGCCTGGCGGCAATGAATGACCGTTATGCCGAACGGATGGCCGATCTGGCGGTGGGCGTGCGCGGGAATTTCGGCCAGGCAATGGAATGGAGTTTTATCGCCGGCCATTCGGACTACCAGGTGCAGCGCGATTTGCGCCGCTTGCTGGGGGCACAGGTCAATGCATTCTTCTTCGGCCCGGCGCAGGGCTTCACTGCCGACGGCGTGCCCATCCAGCCGCTCAACCTGGACCACTGGTACCGCCCGATCACGCCGCAGGAATTCCGGGCACTGTCCACCGACGTGCATTACCGCGCACGCAGCCAGGTGGATACCGCCAGTTACGTGCTGACCGGTGACGTTGCCGAATTGCCCGGCGGGAAATTGGGTGTGGCGCTGGTGCTGGAGGCCGGTAGACAGCGCTATGCGCTGCGCAACCGGCCATCGGTGTTGCCCTTGCAGCTGGAGCTTTACGATCTGGCAGGCAGCGTCGGCGCAGGCGTCCGCAACCGGTATGCGTTTGGTGGTGAGGCGCGCATCCCGTTGGCGGCTGCGCTCAAGGCCAGTGTTGCTGCCCGTCTGGACCATTACGACGACCGTGCATCCCGCGGTGTTGCACCCACTTGGAGCACTGGCCTGGAGTGGCGGCCGACGGCCGGGCTGCTGCTGCGCGCCAGCCACGCCACCAGCTTCAAGGTCCCGGACATGCACTGGGCGCATACCGACGGTGGCGGCAGCTTTGGCACGGCGGTGGATGTACTGCGCTGCATGCAGGCCGGGGCAAACCCCGAGTGCGGTGCGTATGCCTCCCATTTCCTGACCCGGACCATGCGAAACCCCGAGCTGAAGGCCGAATCCGGGGTGTCCAGCACGCTGGGTGTGGTCTGGGACGCGGCCGAAGCGCTGTCGATGAGCCTGGACTACTGGGATGTGCGCAGCAACCGGGGCATTGGTCGCATCGCGCCAGGCCTGCTGCTGCGCGACGAGGCCGAATGTACCACCGGGCTGAAGCTGGACGGTACGCCCACGGCGGCCGACCTGCGCGCATGGGAATGCCGCAAGGCGCGTGCACGCGTGGTGCGCAGCGGAGAACAGCGCACCGGCCGGGTGGTCATGGTCGAATCGATGGCGGCCAACCAGTCCGATGAACGCGTGCGCGGCATCGATGCGGTGCTGGATGCGCGCATGCATACCGCCATCGGTCAGTTCGCCGCGCACACCGCATGGTCACGCCTGCTGCATGCCAGCCGGCGTGTGCGCGCACCGGACACGCTGTATCCGCAGTGGCGGCCGGTGCCGTGGCAATCCGGCGAAAACCGGGCTTTCCGCAGCAACTTCAGCAGTAGTCTGGGGTGGCAGGGCGAGAGCGGCTGGTCGGCCAACCTGTTTGGCATCCGCTATGGCAGCCTGCCGCGGGTAGACGGCAAGGGGCGGCTGCCGCCGCTGTGGCTGTGGAATGCGAATATCGGCCGGCGCATCAGCGAGCAGGCGGCGGTGACCTTGTTCATCACCAATATGTTCAACACGCCGCCGCCACGCGACAGCAGCAATACCGAGTTCCCGTACTTCCATGACGATATCTACAGCGCGGTGGGGCGGCAGGTGGCGCTGCAGCTGGATTACAACTTCGACTGAAGACGCGGCGCCGGCCCGTTGTGGTGGGCCGGGCCGATGACGGAAACTGCGCGCATGCCCCAGCAGAACTCCCCGCGTCCCCGTGTGCTGATCCTGCACGGCATCTGGAATACCCGTTCGTGGTTGTTGCCGCTGGCGTGGCGGCTGCGTACCCAGGGTTTCGTGGTGGACACGTTCGGCTATGCCAGCGTGTTCGGTGGCCCGGAGGTGGCCGTGCCGCAGCTGGTGCAACGGTTGCAGCAGCTGGGGCCGGTGTCGCTGGTCGGGCACAGCCTGGGCGGGCTGGTGGCCCTGGAGGCGCTGCGCCATTCGCCGGCGCTGCAGGTGCCGCGCGTGGTCTGCCTGGGTTCGCCGCTGTGTGGCAGTGGCACCGCCCGCTCCATGGCCGAGCACGGCTGGTCGGCGGCGCTGGGTCGCAGTGGCGAGCTGCTGCTGCACGGCCTGCCGGACTGGCAGGGCCAGGCCGAAGTAGGGCTGATCGCCGGTTCCGTGGCGCATGGCCTGGGGGCGATGATGGGCGCGCTGGACGGCGAATCCGATGGCACCGTGGGCCTGGCCGAAACCCGCCTGCCGGGGCTGGCCGACCATTGCGTGGTGCCGGTCAGCCATAGTGGGCTGGTGCTGTCGCCGGAGGTGGCCACGCTGACCGCCGGCTTCCTGCGCCAGGGCCGCTTTCCACAGGTTGCGGCCGTCAGCGGGCAATGACGGGGCGGTGGCGGGGGATCAGGTAGAATTACCGTCCTGTTCCTGACAGATGTACGGTATTCCCATGGGTCGAGGTCCTTCCATCGAAGGTCGCAAAAACGCGAATGACGCGAAGCGCGGCAAGATTTTCACGAAGATCATCCGGGAGATCAGCGTTGCTGCCCGCGGTGGTGGAGGCGACCCAAACAACAACCCGCGTCTGCGCGTGGCGATGGACAAGGGCCTGAGCGCGAACATGACCAAGGATGTCATCGAGCGCGCGATCAAGAAGGCCACCGGTGAGCTGGAAGGCGTCGAATACGAGGAAGTGCGCTACGAGGGCTACGCCCCGGGCGGCATTGCCGTGATCGTCGACTGCCTGACCGACAACCGCGTGCGTACCGTGGCCGATGTGCGCCATGCCTTCAGCAAGTGCGGCGGCAACATGGGCACCGAAGGCTCGGTGTCGTTCATGTTCAAGCGCCTCGGCGTGCTGAGCTTTGCCCCCGGCGCGGATGAGGAAGCCATCACCGAGGCGGCGATCGAGGCCGGTGCCGACGACATCGTGGTCTATCCGGAAGATGGTTCCATCGACGTCATCACCGCCCCGGATGCCTTCCAGTCGGTGAAGGATGCGATGGCGGCGGCCAAGCTGGTGCCGGATCACAGCGAAATCACCTTCCGTGCCGACAATGACGTTGCCGTCGATGCCGACACCGCGGTGCAGGTAAAGAAGCTGCTGGACATGCTCGAGGACCTGGACGACGTGCAGGACGTGTATTCCAACGTCGACCAGGCAGGCCTGGAGCGGGTCTGACGACCCGCCCGGTCCCACCGGGTGAGACGGCGTCCGGCCATGCTGGGCGCCGTTTTTTACTGCTGGAGACTTCATGACCCGCATCCTTGGCATAGACCCCGGCTCACAGCGCACTGGCGTCGGCATCATCGACATCGACGCCAACGGACGTGCCCGTCACGTCCATCACGCGCCGCTGGTGTTGCTGGGGGCGGCCGACTTCCCGCAGCGGTTGCGCTTGCTGGCGCATGGCCTGCACGCCCTGATCGAGGAATTCCAGCCGCAGGAAGTGGCGATCGAACGGGTGTTCATGGCCAAGAATGCCGATTCGGCCCTGAAGCTGGGGCAGGCACGTGGCGCGGCGGTGTGTGCGGTGGTGATGCGCGACCTGCCGGTCAGCGAATACGCCGCCACCGAGATCAAGCTGGCCGTGGTTGGCCGCGGCGGCGCGGAGAAGCAGCAGGTGCAGCACATGGTGGGGTTGATGTTGAACCTGCAGGGCAAATTACAGGCTGACGCCGCCGATGCACTGGCGGTGGCCATCACGCATGCACATGTCCGCGCCACGGCCAACCGGCTGGGGGTGGATGTGCGCCAGGCTTGGAGTCGCAAATGAGGTTTTTCGAATGATCGGTCGTCTGCGCGGCATCCTCGCCCACAAGGCACCCCCGTGGCTGGTGATCGATGTCAATGGCGTGGGCTATGAGCTGGAAGCGCCGATGAGCACCTTCTACGACCTGCCCGATGTGGGCCGCGAGGTGATCCTGTTCACCCATTACGCGCAGAAGGAGGACAGCGTCTCGCTGTATGGCTTCCTGCGCGAGGGCGAGCGGCGGCTGTTCCGCGATGTGCAGAAGGTGTCCGGCATCGGCGCCAAGATCGCGCTGGCGGTGCTGTCCGGTGCCAGCGTCGATGAGTTCGCACGGCTGATCCAGACCGGCGATGTCACCGCGCTGACCCGCATCCCCGGTATAGGCAAGAAGACCGCCGAGCGTATGGTGGTGGAACTGCGTGACCGCGCGGCCAATTTCACCGGTGGCGGCGCGCCCATTGCCGGCCAGCTGGGCACCGATGCGGTGTCCGAGGCGACAGTGGCGTTGCAGCAACTGGGCTATAAGCCGGCGGAGGCCGCCAAGATGGCGCGCGATGCCGGTGCCGAGGGCGATGATGTCGCCACGGTCATCCGTAAAGCGCTGCAAGCGGCGCTGCGTTAACCCTTTCGGCAGCATGACGCCAACCTGAGATCGCCATGTCCCACGCTTCTTCCACTCCTGAATCTTCCACCCACGGCCATGGCCACGGTCACGGCGGTGCCGCCGGCGGTATGGCGCTGGTCGTCGGTGCCATCGGCGTGGTGTTCGGTGACATCGGCACCAGCCCGCTGTACACCTTGAAGGAAGCGTTCTCGCCGCATTACGGGCTCAACAGCGACCATGACACCGTGCTGGGCGTGCTGTCGCTGGCGTTCTGGGCCTTGAACATGGTGGTCACGCTCAAGTACGTGACCATCATCATGCGCGCCGACAACGACGGCGAGGGCGGCATCATGGCCTTGATGGCGCTGGCCCAGCGCACGCTGCGCAATGGGTCGCGCTCGGCCTATGTGGTGGGCATCCTCGGCATCTTCGGCGCCTCACTGTTCTTCGGCGACGGCGTGATCACCCCGGCCATCTCGGTGCTGGGCGCGGTCGAGGGCCTGGAAGTGGCTGCGCCGGGCCTGGGCCACTTCGTGGTGCCGATCACCCTGGTGGTATTGGCTGCGGTATTCGCCGCGCAGCGCTTTGGCACCGAGAAGGTGGGCAAGGTGTTCGGCCCGGTGATGACCATCTGGTTCCTGTCACTGGCTGCGATCGGCATCTGGAACGTCATCGCCGCACCGGAAGTGCTCAAGGCCTTCAATCCGATGTGGGCAGCGCGGTTCTTCATGGAACACGGCTGGCACGGCATCTTCATCCTCGGCGCGGTGGTGCTGGCGGTGACCGGTGGCGAGGCGCTGTATGCGGACATGGGCCACTTCGGTGCGCCGCCGATCCGCCATGCCTGGTACTTCTTCGTGCTGCCGTGCCTGGTGCTGAACTACCTGGGCCAGGGCGCGCTGGTGCTGCAGCGCCCGGACGCAGTGGCCAATCCGTTCTTCGAGGCGGTGCCGGAGTGGGCGCTGATCCCGATGATCCTGCTGGCAACGATGGCGGCGGTGATCGCCAGCCAGTCGGTGATCACCGGCGCGTTTTCGGTGTCGCGCCAGGCCATGCAGCTGGGTTACATCCCGCGCATGCGCATTCTGCATACCTCGCACGACACCATCGGCCAGATCTATATTCCTGGCATCAACTGGGGCCTGGCGGTGATGGTGTTCGGGCTGGTGCTGGCGTTCCGCAGCTCCAGCAACCTGGCCGTGGCCTACGGTATTTCCGTATCGGGCACGATGCTGATCGATACCCTGTTGCTGGCGCTGGTGGCGCGGGTGCTGTGGCCGCGTGCGCGCCACGCGATCGTCGCCTTGTGCGTGGTGTTCCTGTTCATCGACCTGGGCTTCGTGATCGCCAACGGCGCCAAGCTGCTGCAGGGCGCCTGGTTCCCGCTGGTGCTTGGGCTGGTGCTGTTCACGATGATGCGCACCTGGCGGCGTGGCCGCGAGCTGCTGCGTGACGAGATCCGCAAGGACGGTATCCGCCTGGACACGTTTTTGCCCGGTTTGATGCTGGCACCGCCGGTGCGGGTGCCGGGCACGGCCGTGTTCCTGACCGCTGACCCGACCGTGGTCCCGCATGCGCTGATGCACAACCTCAAGCACAACAAGGTGCTGCACGAGCGCAACGTGTTCCTGCACGTGGAAACCCTGCCGATGCCATATGCGGCCGATGGCCAGCGCCTGCGCATCGATTCGGTCGGCGATGAGTTCTACCGTGTCTATGTGCGCTACGGCTTCATGGAGACGCCGGACATCCCGCTGGCGCTGATGCGTTCGTGCGACCACGGCGGCATCTATTTCGACCCGATGGACACCACTTTCTTCGCCAGCCGCGAGACCATCGTGGCCAGCGCGAACCGTGGCATGCCGATCTGGCGCGACAAACTGTTCGCCTTCATGCATCGCAACGCGGCGCCAGCCACCGGTTTCTTCCGGATTCCGGGCAACCGGCTTGTCGAGCTGGGTGCGCAGGTTGAAATCTGATCCCATGCGCCGTGCTTGGCGCATAATTGCGAAATGACTGACGACCGCATCATCGGCGCCGGCGCCACCCGTGAGGATGACGCCGCCGACGCCAGCATCCGCCCGCGCAGCCTTGCCGATTACCTCGGCCAGGCGCCGGTGCGCGAGCAGATGGATATCTACATCCAGGCCGCCAAGGCACGCCACGAGGCGCTGGATCATGTGCTGATCTTCGGCCCGCCCGGGCTGGGCAAGACCACGCTCAGCCATGTCATCGCCAACGAGCTGGGGGTTGCGCTGCGCGTCACCTCCGGCCCGGTGATCGAAAAAGCCGGTGATCTGGCCGCGCTGCTGACCAATCTGCAGCCGCATGATGTGTTGTTCATCGACGAAATCCACCGCCTCTCGCCCGTGGTCGAGGAAGTGCTGTACCCGGCGATGGAGGATTTCCAGATCGACATCATGATCGGCGACGGCCCGGCCGCGCGTTCGATCAAGCTCGACCTGCCACCGTTCACCCTGATCGGCGCCACCACCCGCGCCGGCCTGCTGACCGCGCCGCTGCGCGACCGTTTCGGCATCGTGCAGCGGTTGGAGTTCTATTCGGCCGATGAACTGACCCGCATCGTGCGGCGTTCGGCGGCCATCCTCGGCATCGATTGCAGTGCCGAGGGTGCCGGCGAGATCGCGCGGCGTTCGCGCGGCACGCCGCGTATCGCCAACCGACTGCTGCGGCGCGTGCGCGATTACGCGCAGGTCAAGGCGGCCGGGCATATCGACCAGGACGTGGCGCAGGCCGCCATGCAGATGCTCAAGGTCGATCCGGAAGGCTTCGACGAGCTGGACCGGCGCATGCTGCGCACCTTGGTGGAATATTTCGACGGCGGCCCGGTCGGGGTCGAGTCGATGGCCGCGGCGCTTTCCGAGGAGCGCGGCACCCTGGAAGACGTGGTCGAGCCCTTCCTGATCCAGCAGGGCTTCCTGGTGCGCACCGCACGCGGGCGCATGGCCACCAACAAGGCCTACCGCCATCTTGGCCTCAAACCCAAGGCCACACCGGCGCCGGTGGACCTGTTTGCGGAGCAGCGCGATGACGAATGAGTCTCGGTTCAGTTGGCCGACACGCATTTACTGGGAAGATACCGACGCTGGCGGCGTGGTGTACCACGCCCGCTACGTGGCCTTCATGGAGAGGGCACGAACCGAATGGATGCGGGCCCTGGGTTACGGACAGGCGTCCCTGCGCGAAGGCGATGGGCAGATGTTCGTGGTCCGGGCGATGACGCTGGATTTCTTCAAGCCGGCCAAGCTCGACGATGTACTGACCACCACGGTGGAACTGGTGCAATGCCGGCGGGCCAGCTTGTTGATGGCGCAGGCGGTGCTGCGCGATGACCAGGTACTGGTCAGCGCGCAGGTCCGGCTTGCCGCCGTCGGGGCCGCGGATTTCCGTCCGCAACCCATCGATGACACGCTGTACGCAGTGCTTAAACCCCTTCAAACACAACACGCTTAAGCAACACTGAGGAAGATCGGATGATCGCTTTGCTTCTGGCCCTGCAGGCCACCGTGACCGAGGCCCTGCCGGCCGATGTCAGCGCCGCAGCCGCGCAGACCCTGGCGCAGGCCAGCCATGGCGGCGGCATCAATTACCTGGACCTGATGATCAAGGCCAGTATCCCGGTCAAGCTGATCGTGCTGCTGCTGTTGGCCGGCTCGTTCATCAGCTGGGTGATCATTTTCCGCAAGGCGCGGGTGTTCAAGGCCGCCGACAACGAGGCCAGCGATTTTGAGAACCGTTTCTGGTCCGGTGCCGACCTGGGCAAGCTGTACGCCTCGGCCACCGACCGCAACCGCCAGGTGGATGGCCTGGAAGCCATCTTCGAGGCCGGTTTCCGCGAATATTCGCGCCTGCAGGGCCGTCGCGCCTTTGATGGCCGCACCCAGCTGGAAGGCGCGCAGCGTGCCATGCGCACCACCTATGCGCGCGAAGTGGACGGGCTGGAGCGCAACCTGGAACTGTTGGCCAATATCGGCTCCACCGCCCCGTACGTGGGTCTGGTCGGTACCGTGTTCGGCATCATGGTGACCATGCACGACATGATCAGCAGCGGCGAGCAGGCCGGTATCGCCTCGGTGGCGCCGGGTATTTCCGAAGCGCTGTTCGCTACCGCGATTGGTTTGTTCGTGGCGATTCCGGCGGTATGGGCCTACAACCGCTTCACCACCCGCGTCGAGCGGCTGTCGGTGCGCTATGAAACCTTCGCCGAGGAGTTCAGCTCCATCCTGCAGCGCCAGCAGAGCGGCAGTGACGAGTAAGTGCACCAGCGCCTTCCTCTGACCGCAGGAGCCAACCCATGACCGCCGCCATTCCCCGCCGCAAGCGCCGTAAGCTCAAGTCCGAGATCAACGTCGTGCCGTATATCGACGTGATGCTCGTGCTGCTGATCATCTTCATGGTGACCGCGCCGCTGCTGACCCTCAGTTTTGAAGTCGACCTGCCCAGTTCCACCGCCAAGGCGCTGGAGAGCAAGCAGGACCCGATCGTGGTCTCGGTGCGCGCCGATGGCCAGATGAGCCTGAAACTGCCCGAAGCCAAGGATCCGCAGGCAATGGACGCCGCTGCGCTGCAGGCGCAGCTGGGCGCGCTGGCCTCGCAGGACAAGGAGCTGCGGGTGATCGTGGCCGCCGACAAGAGCGTGGCCTATGAAAAGGTCATGGACGCCATGGACGTGATCAAGGCCGCGAAGATCGAAAAGGTGGGTCTGGCGACCGATGCACGCTGACGCACTGCCACCGCCGCACGACAACCGCAACGAGTGGGGCCTGCCGGTCGTACTGGCCCTGCTGGTGCACCTGTTGGTGGCGGCTATCTTCATTTTTGCCTGGCTGTGGTCGCCCTCGCGCAATACCGAGGCTGCCGCTGGTGATCCGGCGCTGGAAGCCAACATGCAGTTGTCCGCCGCCGAAGCCTCGGCCGCCCGCCAGGCCCTGCGGGCCTCGGAAAAGCTGCCGGACCTGCCCGAGCCTCCGCCGGAAGACGTGCAGCCCGATCCGGTGCCGGAAGACACCGTGCCGCCGCCGCAGCCCATCCCCGAGCCCAAGCCGCAGGATGCGCCCACCCCGCAGCAGCACAATGCCCAAGAACGCATTGCCCAACCGGACACTGTGGACCAGGAGCGTGTCAGCGCGCTGGCCATCTCGCAGGAAAAGGCCAAGCAGGAACAGGAAGCCAAACGCCGCCAGGAACAGATCGACCTGACCGAGCGCAAGCGGGTGGAAGAGGCCGAGCAGAAGCTGCGCCTGGCCAAGCAGCAGGAAGAGGCCGACCGCAAGAAGCTCGCCGACCAGCAGCGCCAGGCCAACGAGAACCAGGCCGAGCAGGAGCGCCAGCAGAAGATCGCCGAGATCCGCCGCAAGCGCGAGCAGGCCGAGCGTGAGGCCAAGCTGGCCGAGCAGCGCCTGCGCCAGGTGGCCGATGCCCGCGCCCGCGCACAGGCCACCTCGACCAGCAGTGGCAGCAGTGGGCCGAGCACGCCATCGCCGGGGCAGGGTGGTATCAGCAACGACCTGACCGCCAAATACGCCGCCGCGATCCAGCAGGCCGTTGTTGCCCAGTGGAACCGGCCGGACAACGTCGCCAATGGCACCCGCTGCAGGATCCTGATCAAGCAGCTGCCGGGGGGCGAAGTGATGAGTGCCGAGGTGCAGCCGGGTTGCGCGATGGATGCCGCCGCGCAGGATTCGATCGAGCGTGCCGTGCTCCGGGCCCAGCCGCTTCCGTTCCGCGGCTACGAAACTGTGTTCCGGCGTGAACTGATGTTTACCTTCACTGCCCAGAACTGAGTGTTGGGTGCTCTCCCGGGCATCCAACTGGTTTCATTGGAAATCTAATATTCGGACGGATGGCAGGCAGATTTCACATGGCTTTCGTTCACGATTGCGAAAATGTTCATCTGTCTGCTGCTATCCCTCTTTCATCTTCACTCGTACTGCTGAGCGCCTCATGAAGAATTTGTCACGCTGGCTGGTCGCCCTCACTGTTCTGTTGCTGCCGTTCGCGGCCGCGGCACAGCAGGGGGCGTTGGAAATTGAAATCACCGGTGGCAACGCATCGGCCACGCCGATCGCCGTTGTGCCGATGGCCTACCAAGGCTCGGCCGGTGCCCCGCAGACCGACGTCGCCGCCGTGGTGCGTGCCGACCTGGACCGTTCCGGCCAGTTCCGCAACCTGCCTGAAGCGCAGATCGTCGAGCGCCCCAGCCGTGGCAGCGAGGTGCAGTACCCCACCTGGCGCGCGCTCAAACAGGACTATCTGGTGGTGGGCCGGGTGCAGGACGCCGGTGCCGGCGCCTACCGCGTGGAATACGAGCTGTTCGACGTGGCCAAGGGTGAGCGCATGCTCGGCCTGGCAATGACCGCCCGTTCCAGCGCCATGCGTGACGTCGCCCACCAGATGGCCGATGCCATCTATGAAAAGATCACCGGCGTACGCGGCGCATTCTGGACCCGCATTGCGTACATCACCGCCAGCGGCAGTGGCGCCAACATGCGTTATGCGCTGATGGTGGCCGATTCCGATGGCTACAGCCCGCAGACCATCGTGCGCTCGGCCGAGCCGCTGCTGTCGCCGAGCTGGAGCCCGGACGGCCGCAAGCTGGCCTATGTCAGCTTCGAGCGCGGCAACTCCTCCATCTATGTGCAGGACATCGCCACCGGTGGCCGTGAGCTGTTGACCAGCTTCCGCGGCATCAACAGCGCGCCCTCGTTCTCGCCCGACGGCCGCCGCCTGGCGCTGGCCCTGTCGCGCAGCGGCAACCCGGAAATCTACGTGATGGACCTGGGCAGCAAGCAGCTGACCCAGCTGACCAACCATTTCGGCATCGACACCGAGCCGACCTGGTCGGCCGATGGCAGCTCGGTCTACTTCACCTCCGACCGTGGCGGCCGCCCGCAGATCTATCAGGTATCTTCCAGCGGTGGCAGCGCCAGCCGGGTGACCTTCCAGGGCAATTACAACGCCAAGGCCAGCGTATCCTTCGACGGCAAGAAGATCGCCGTTGCCCAGGGTGCCGGCAGCAGCTACAAGATCGCGATGATGGACAGCAGCCTGGGTTCGGCGCGCTGGAGCACGCTGTCGCCCGGTTCGCTGGACGAATCGCCGAGTTTTGCGCCCAATGCGAGCATGGTGCTGTACGCCGCTCGTGAAGGTGGGCGTGGTGTGTTGTATGAAGTGTCCGCTGACGGCCGGGTGCGCCAGCGTCTGGTCCTGGCCGATGGCGACGTGCGCGAACCGGCATGGGGTCCGTACCGCACTGCGCGTTGATAAAATGTTAATCTCTGCACGCATTAATCCCAACATTGGCCAGGAGCCACTAGGTATAGCCATGAACAAGTCAACTCGTGTTTTGCTCGTTTCGCTGCTGTCGGTAGCCGCGCTCGCTGGCTGCTCGAAGAAGGTCAAGGAACAGCCGGCGCAGCCGCCGGTTGATACCGGTTCGACCACCCAGCCGACCGCACCGTCCACCTCCGGCCTGTACGGCCCGGGCGACCTGGATACCGACGCCTGCCTGCGTCAGCGCGTTGTCTACTTCGATCTGGACCAGGATTCGGTCAAGCCGGAATTCCAGGCCATCATGGCTTGCCACGCCAAGTACCTGCGTGACCGTCCGTCCTCGCGCATCACCCTGCAGGGCAACACCGACGAACGCGGCAGCCGCGCTTACAACCAGGCCCTGGGCGAGCGTCGTGGCAACGGCGTGAACTCCGCTCTGCAGGCCAACGGTGGCTCGGCTTCGCAGCTGACCGTCGTGTCCTACGGTGAAGAGCGTCCGGTGTGCACCGATTCGAACGAGTCCTGCTGGTCGCAGAACCGTCGCGTCGAAATCGTCTACACCGCGCAGTAATCGATGCGTATCGGCATCACATTGATGCTCGTGGTCGCGGCAGCCCTGGGGGCTGCCGCGCCCGCGTACGCACAGCGGGCAAGTTTGGCTGACCGGGTTGGCGTGCTGGAAACGCAGGTCAACAACAGCCAGGCCAATACCGACATGCTCAATCAACTGCAGCAGCTGCGCACCGAGTTGCAGGCGTTGCAGGGCACGATCGAGCAGCTTCAGCATGAGAACGAACAGCTGAAGCAGCGTAATCGCGATCAGTACCTTGACCTGGACGGTCGCCTCAATCGCCTTGAAGGCGGTAGCGGTGCTCCGGCGGGCCAGGCCCCTGGTGCGGTGACGCCCGCCGCTGCGGCGGTAACGCCGGCAGCGGCTGCTGTCGAGCGTCCGCCGACGGTTCGTGGTGACGCTGGTACGCTGGCTTCGGCCGGTGACGAGCGTGCTGCCTACAATGTCGCCTTTGACGCCTTGAAGGCTGGCAACTATGCCGACGCGGCGCAGTTGTTCCAGAGCTTCCTTGAGTTGTACCCGAATGCCGCTTACACCCCCAATGCCCTGTATTGGCTGGGTGAGAGCTTTTACGCGACGCGTAATTTCAAGATGGCCGAGGCACAGTTCAGCGATCTGGTTGCCCGCTATCCCACCCACGACAAGGCTGCCGGCGGTTTGCTGAAGCTTGGCCTGTCGCAGTTTGGTGAAGGCAACAGCGCCCAGGCGCAGCAGACCCTGGAACAGGTTATCTCCCGTTTTCCCGGCAGTGATGCGGCCCGTACCGCCCAGGATCGACTGCAGTCGATCCGGCTCGGCCAGCAACTGCGTTGATGTGGTGCCGCACCCACGGTGCGGCCAATGACTATGAACTCTCCCAGCGCCGCTGTTCCCAGCGAGATCGTGCAGTCGCCCTTGCCGCGATTGAAGATCACTGAAATTTTCCTGTCCCTGCAGGGCGAAGCCGATACCGTTGGCTGGCCCACGGTGTTCGTGCGGCTTACCGGCTGCCCGCTGCGCTGCCAGTACTGCGATACCGAATATGCCTTCCATGGCGGCGACTGGTGGGACATCGACGACATCGTCGCCGAAGTACTCAAGCAGGGCGTGCGCCACGTCTGTGTGACCGGCGGCGAGCCGCTGGCACAGAAGCGTTGCCTGATCCTGCTGCAGAAGCTGTGCGATGCCGGCCTAGACGTGTCGCTGGAAACCTCCGGCGCGCTGGATATCGCCGCGGTCGACCCGCGCGTGTCGCGCGTGGTGGACCTGAAGACCCCGGATTCGCGCGAAATGCCGCGCAACCGGCTGGAAAACATTCCGCTGCTGACCGCGCGCGACCAGCTCAAGTTCGTGATCTGCAGCCGTGGCGACTACGAATGGGCCAAGTCCATGCTCGCTGAGCATCGCCTGGCCGAGCGCTGCATGGTGTTGTTCTCGCCGAGCAAGTCGCAGCTCAAGCCGCGCGAGCTGGCCGACTGGATCGTGGCGGACCGCCTGCCGGTGCGCTTCCAGATGCAGCTGCACAAATTGCTGTGGGACGACGCGCCGGGTTATTGAGCCGGCGGCGTACCCTTCAATCGTTTACCCCGGCGCGGGACAGCGTGCTGGCTTTGCTCTCCCAACCGGATAATCACCATGAAGAAGAAAGCAGTCGTGCTTCTTTCCGGCGGCATGGACTCAGCCGCCGTCGTCGCCATTGCCCAGGAACAGGGTTTTGAAGTGCATGCCATGAGCGTGCGCTATGGCCAGCGCCACACCTCCGAGCTGGAGGCCGCCGCCCGCGTGGCCAGCGCCCTTGGCGTGGCCGGGCACAAGGTGGTCGCGGTCGACCTGCGCAGCATCGGCGGCTCGGCGCTGACCGACGACATCAGCGTGCCCGATGCGGGCACGGGTGACGCCATTCCGGTCACCTACGTGCCGGCCCGTAACACCATCATGCTGTCACTGGCACTGGGCTGGGCCGAAGTGCTGGGTGCCAATGACATCTTCTGCGGCGTCAACGCGGTGGACTATTCCGGTTACCCGGACTGCCGCCCGGAATTCATCGCCGCGTTCCAGGCGCTGGCCAACCTGGCCACCAAGGCCGGCGTCGAAGGCGCGGGCATCCGCGTGCATGCGCCCCTGCAGTACCTGAGCAAGGCGCAGATCGCATTGGAGGGGCAGCGCCTGGGCGTGGACTTCGGTTTGACGGTGTCCTGCTACCAGGCCGACATGGACGG
Organism: Stenotrophomonas nitritireducens; assembly: GCF_001700965.1. Taxonomy (NCBI): domain Bacteria; kingdom Pseudomonadati; phylum Pseudomonadota; class Gammaproteobacteria; order Lysobacterales; family Lysobacteraceae; genus Stenotrophomonas; species Stenotrophomonas nitritireducens. Next base: position 1,072,533 of record NZ_CP016756.1, on the reverse strand, counting down.
CAAGGCCTGTGGCCATTGCGATGCCTGCCAGCTGCGCGCCGATGGCTTTGCCGCCGCCGGCATGGCCGATCCGACCCATTACGCCTGATGTTGTTTTTGCGTTTATTGCGTTAGAATACGCACCCCGGCTACGGCCGGGTCTTTGTTTGGGCCGTTAGCTCAGTTGGTAGAGCAGAAGACTTTTAATCTTTTGGTCGATGGTTCGAATCCATCACGGCCCACCAAAACAGGCACTTAGCGCGAGCTGGGTGCTTTTTTTTTGCGCCGGCCTTTGCCGTTGCGGTAGCGCATCCACGCGGGCTGCACTGCTGCAGCGCTGACGGGCCAGCTGTGCAGCCCGGGTAAGCGCAGCCGGGGTTGTCGGCGCAATATCGCCGGACCTCATGATCATTCCTGCCTCCCGGGTGCGCTGCGCTTACCCGGGCTAGGACAAGGCCGCGGCTCTGGCCGCGGCCTTTGTGCGCTACTTCAGCAAGGTCTGCTGGACATCGACGATGCGCACGTCGTGCATCTGGTCCAGATAGGCGTCCAGATAGGCTTTGTGCGAGGCACCGACCAGCACCAGCGTGCGCATGCCGGGGCTTGGGCCCATCAGATCGCGGATGTTCGCGGCCATGCGCAGGTTGCGGGTTTCCCAGCCGGTGACATACATGCGTCCGTAACCCTGCGGCGAGGGTTCCTCCAACGTGGCGCCGTAGTCGCTTGCGAAAGCGGCCGGGGCCACATCCGGACCGTTGTCACGGCGATACGTCGCCAACACCTTCTCTGGCGTGTCCAGCTGTGCCGCCAGTCCGCTGTACATTGCCGACCGCTGCTTGGATGCCGGGTTGTCCCATGCCTTTCGGATCGCCGCGACATACGCCTTGGGATTGGGACCGTAGCGATCGGCACTGTGATCGTCGGTCGGCCATAGCCGTTGATGCCCCAGGCGTACCGCCAGCGGTGCGGCGATCAGCGTGGTTTCGTTGCGGCTGCTGCGCTGTTCTTCCAGGATGGCCACCAATTCCTGGTTCAGGCTGGCGTCCGTATGGCGTTCCGCAGCGGGCAGGTGCAGCCATTGCACCAGTGCCGATTCGCGTTCTCCGCCGGCCAGGAATTTGGCGGCCAGGTCCCGGCGCTGCGCTGGCGTTGGTTGCGCCGGCCATGCCGCCAGCAACTTGTCCGCTGCGGCATTGGCTGCTGCCACATCGAGCCCGGTTGCCTTTGCCGCTGCGGACACGTCCGGGCAGTAATCGTTCACCGTCAGTGCGTACCGTGCGGGGTAGCGGCGCAAGGTGTCGCATTGCTGCCCGGATACCACCTCGATGGCAATGGCCCTCGGCTGCCATGCTGCCAAACGGTCGATCAGCGGGGCGAGTGAGGCGGGGTCGAATGTTTCCGGCAGGCTGGCCAGATGCAGGGTGCCGAGTACCGCGACTTCGTTCTGCACGCCGTGCTGCGGCCCTTTGTGCGCACCTGGATCAAAGCGTTGTGCCTGCGCCGTCTGCGCCAGCATCGCCAGCGCCAACATGCTGCCGGTCAACACGCCTCGACCCCACATCCCCTGCATCATTCCGTGCTGCATATGCTCCGCCGAATAAGCGCCTGGTTGGCGCGAAGTCGCGCAGATTCCATCGCCGTCGAGGTGCTTGTCAATGGTGGTCGATGCCGAGCCAGCGGATCGTTCTGCGCTGGCTGGCGCCTGCGTCGGTAGCGCAGGGGCCATGAAAGAACCGGCCGCGCCGGAGGGCTTGCAGCACCACGGGGCAAGGCTTTCAGTGTGACGCAGACCCCTGTTTGCAGGTGGAGGGCGGATACAACATGGGGGCGTGGAGGCGCATGACAGCTGCCGCGGGAACAGGGCGCGGCACCCTGGTGTGGTTGGAACTGATGGGGGTAGGTCCTAAGATGAAGGATGCATCGTCGGTTGCCCGGTGGGCATCCAGGCACTGGGGACAGGTTTGAGCAAGCAGATCACTCAACTACTGCATCGCTGGCAACAGGGCGACATGGATGCGCGTGAGCATCTGTTTGAAGCCCTGTACTCGGATCTGATGCTGATTGCGCGCAATCGCCTGTCGCAGCAGACCAATGGCACCTTGCAGCCGGCCGCGCTGGTCAACGAATCGCTGATGCGCCTGCTCGGTTCCGATGCCGGCTACAAGGACCGCACCCACTTTGTCGCGATCGCCGCATTGAAGATGCGGTCGGTGCTGGTGGACCACCTGCGCGCGCGGGCCGCCGGCAAACGCGGCGGCAATGCCGAGCAGTTGACCCTGTCGCACGCCGACCAGGTACCCGACGAAAACGGCATCGGCTATGACGTGCTGGCCCTGCACCAGGCCCTCAACCAACTGGCAGAGTTGGAGCCACGTGCGGCAAGCACGATCGAGTTGACCTATTTCGGCGGCATGAGCCGCGATGAGATCGCCCTGGTATTGGATGTGTCCGCACCCACGGTCGACCGTGACCTGCGTTTTGCGCGGGCCTGGTTGAACCGGCAGCTGCGCTGAGCGATAGCGAGGGCGCGGTAGTGGGCGGCGAACGTTGGCGGCAGGTGCGTGAATTGTTCGACGCGGTCTGCGAGTTGCCGCGCGAGCAGTGGCCGCACGCCATCACTGCCGGCACTGCCGATCCGATCGTGCGCGAAGAAGTACTGCAGCTGCTGCGTTCGCAGACCGTGGGCCTGAGCCGGGTCAGCAACCGCCTGGACACGGCATTGGCACGCGCATTGGCGCCGGAACTGGGCGTGGGCGAGCGGCTTGGGCCGTGGCGGCTGACCGCGCGTATCGCGCATGGCGGCATGGGCACCGTGTTCAAGGCCGAACGTGCCGACGGTCTCTACCAGCGCACCGTGGCTATCAAGCTGCTGCACGGCATGCCCGGCGCCACCGAAGTGGAGCTGCTCGGCACGGAGCGGCAGGTGCTGGCCGATCTGCAGTTGTCCAATGTGGCGCGTCTCTATGATGGCGGCACCACACCGGACGGGCATCCATATCTGGTGATGGAATACGTCGACGGTGTACCGCTGGATGGCTGGTGCGCCGAGCAGGCGTTGGGTTTGCCGCAACGGCTTACGCTGTTCCTGAAAATCTGCGCCATCGTGCAGTCGGCACACGAACAACTGGTGCTGCATTGCGATCTCAAACCTCCCAACGTTCTGGTCCAGGCCAATGGTCAGCCGGTGCTGTTGGACTTTGGATTGGCGCGTCTGCTCAACGAGGCGCGTGACAAGCGCGACTCCGGTTACTGCACCCCGGGCTATGCCAGCCCGGAGCTGATCGCAGGGCAAACCGTCGGCGCGCCCAGCGATGTCTACAGTCTTGGTGTGATGCTGCTCGAGCTGTTGTCCACGCAGATGTCGACGCGCGAGGCGCCGAGCACCGGTGAGGCGGTGACTTCGCCCAGTGCGAATGCACCGGCTGATCTGCCGTGGCGGCGCCGCCTGCGTGGTGACCTTGACGCCATCGTTGCGCGTGCCTGCGCCAGTGACGTCGCCCTGCGCTACCGTTCGGTTGAAGCCTTGATGGCCGACCTGCGCCGCTATCTGGAGATGCAGCCGGTGCTTGCCCGCGAGGGCGGCCGCCTGTATCGCGCGGGCAAGGCGCTGCGCCGGAACTGGCAGGGTGCCACCATCGCTGCGGGGGGAAGTGCGCTGCTGGCGGTATTCGTGTTCGGTTTGTGGGAGACGCGGCGGCAGGCACAGGAAGAGGCGGTTGTAGCGCAGCAGGTCAGCAACTTCATGGTTGGCATGTTCGAGTCCGCCGATCCGTTCCTGCGCACCGGGCGGGGAGCCGAGGAGTTGAGCTCGCGACAGCTGCTCGACAAGGCCTCGTTGCAGGTTGCACGTGATCTGGCGGATGCCCCGGCGCAGTTGGCGCGGATGCGTGCGGTGCTGGGCGTTGCCTATCAGAACGCAGGCGCCTCGCATCAGGCCGACACGCTGCTGCAACAGGCCTATGCCGGCTTCATGGACCCGCGGGTGGCGCGGCCGCTGGATGCGGCCAATGTGCTGGCCGATCTTTCCGTGCAGAAGACGCTTGATGGCGACGGCGAACTGGGCCGGCAGTTGGCGGGCCAGGGACTGGATCTGATCGGCCGCAAAGGCCCGGCGGTGGTGCAGGCACGGCTGTACAGCGCCAAGGGCCTGGCCCTGGTGAACCAGCAGTACTTCGATCTCGGCGAAGCGGCCTTCGATACGGCGATGGCGTTGTACAAGGATGCGGCAGGCATGGATGTGGCGGCCGAGGTCAGCGAACTGGCCTACAACAAGGGCCTGATGTACCTGCGCTGGGGCAGGCAGGCGTCGGCGGAGCGCGAGTTCCGGCAGATGCTGGGCAGCCTGCACGGCAGGCGCACCACCCTGGCCTTGGCGGCGGAGATGCGCCTGGCGCAGATACTGCGCGAACAGGGCAAGTACGAACAGGCATTGCCGCTGCTGCAATCAGGGATGCAGTACGCATTGGAGCTGTACGGTGCGGAGAGCAGCTTTGTCCGCATGCAGTACGACGGCCTGGCGGATCTGTATCGGGATTCGGGCGATTACGCGGCCGCGGAACTGCACTACCAGAAGCGGAACGCCTTGAGCGCTCGTCTGGATGGGCAGGATTCGGTCGAGTACTCGATGGGCTTGTTCAATTACGGCTCGTTGAAAGAGTTGCGCGGCGAGTTGGCCGCGGCCGAAGTTCTGTACCGGCAGGCCTGGTTGATCCGCAAAAACAAACTGGGCGATGACTCGCCTACCAGCCTGCGTGCCGAAAGCGAGTTGGCGCGCCTGCTGATGCGGGATGGGCGCGCGGGCGAGGCGGGCCCGATGCTGATGCACGCCGACAAGGGCTTGAGCCTGAGCTTGCCCGCCGATGCCCCCGGGCGCGTGCAGGCGCACTTGAACCGGATTGACTGGCATGTGCGCAGCGGTCAGCTGGCACAGGCGCGGCAGCTGCTTGAGCGAATGGACTTGCCGGTAGCCGAAGAGCTGCAGCTGCGGTTGCTGGGTATCCAGGCTGATCTGGCGGTACGGCTGGGCGAAGGCGAACGGGCACTGGCCCTGCGCAGGACGGCGGTGGAGTTTGCCGGCAGCAAGCAGGGCGAAGGCAGCGCGGCCGTCATGGAGACGCGGCTGGCGCTGGCCGAATCATTGCTGCAATTGGGGCATGCGCGCCTGGCCGAGGAGGAGCTGCAGCGGGTGTTGCCGCTGATGGGGCGCCTGCAGGTCGCCGGCTCGCCGGATAGACGAAAACTGGACGGGCTGCTCCTGCTGGCCGCGCGGAATGTGAGCGCACCCTAGCCACGGCGCGGGTTGATGGTTGCAGTGCCAGTTTGCCGGTGGCGCGCACGGGCCGTGGCGGGGATGAGGCGATTGCCTGCACATGGAAACGTAAGAGCGCTTTGCGGTGTGCGCTGAGGTGTATAAGGTCAAAAAGCTGGCGCCCTATGCGCACAGCTCCCGGGTGCTTTGCGTGCAGTGAAGCAGGCTTGCCCGAGGCGGGGCGATGCGTCGGTTCGCTGGGCCGGCGGCACCCGGACAAGGCCGCGACCACCCGGCAGATCAAGCTCGGGTAGCCACAGGACGTTGGTTTTCGACGTGGTTGTGCAAGGGCAGAGACCGCCTGCCTGGGAAGGAGCGGGCGGCAAAGGGGTCGGTCAATATCAGGAGTGGGGTGCTGAGCCGGTGCGGGCTGGCAGCGTCTGGATTCGGGGGGTTGCACAAAGCTGAATTGGCGTTGGTGACGGAAATCTCACTTTTTTGGGATTTTGTGATTGGTCGCGGACGCTTTTCCCGGTTTCTTCTAGTGAGGGTTACTTTTTCATTACAGGGGAGCGCCATGAAGCAGTTGCTGATCTACGACCGTCCGGTTCAGTTGAACCGCGTTGCACACCGCAACCATCGGGTGGTCGCCAACGACGGCGATTTCCGATTCGCCTCAAGTCTCAATTCCGTGCCGCTGGCCTGTGTGGAGTTCGCGCGTGCCGTACGCGACTACCCGATCGTGTTTGCCGGCAACAGCGCCGACAGCGTGGTGCCTGCCGCGCTGCTGGGCCTGCGCAGCGGCCAGAACCTGATGGTGGATGCCGAGGGGCGCTGGGCCGAAGGCGCTTATGTACCGGCGTTCCTGCGGCGTTATCCGTTCGTGCTGGCCGAAAACGAAGCGCAGGGGAGTGATTTCACCGTCTGCCTGGATGCGGCATTCGAGGGGCTGCGCGAAGGCGGCGAAGAGGGCGCGGCCTTGTTCGACGAGGAGGGCAATGACAGTGCCCTGTTGTCCAATGCGCTGGAGTTCCTGCAGGAGTACCAGGTGCATCTGGCCCGCACCCGCAGCCTGACGGCGGCCCTGGTCGCGCATGACCTGCTGGTGTCCAAGCAGGTCAACGTGCAGACCGCGGCAGGGGAGACCTTCTCGCTGGATGGCTTCTTCGTGGTTGACGAGCAGAAATTGCGCGAACTCAAGGGCAAGGCCTTGCAGGACCTGGCCAAGTCCGGCGACCTGGGCTGGATCTATGCCCATCTGCTGTCGCTGGCCAATGTCGAACTGCTGAGCAAGGTGCTGGACAAGCAGGCAGCGCCTGCTGCCACTCACTGACACTGGTTTTACCCCTGATCGATTGATCCATGCGCGGCCGCATCAGCGGTCGCGTATCCGCCTATCTGAGTGCTGCCGCCTGGCAGCGGCGCACCCTGGAGCTGCCATGAACCGCATTGACGCACTGACCAAGTCCGCATCACCCCTGAAGACCACGTTGGCAAGCGACAGCCGCCTGCGTCCGGCAGGCCTGGCGGTAGCGATCAGCTCGGTGCTGGGGCTGGCGATGCCTAACGGCGCGACCATGGCGGCGAATTCCGTCATCAACGTGCAGGACGACGCCGGAAAAAGAACCGACACGACGGTGAGCTCTGTTGCCGGCGGTGCGATCACGGTGACGACAGCGACAGTGAAGAACGGCGTGGCATTCAACTCGTTCAAGGATTTCAACGTTGCCCAGAACGAGGTGGTGAACCTGGTGTTGCCTGGGGCGAATCCGTCCAAGCAGGTGAACAACCTGGTCAACCTGGTCTGGGATTCGAAGATCTACATCGATGGCACCTTGAACAGCTTGCTGGAGAGCACCGGCAAGGTGGGTGGCCGCGTTTTCTTCGTCGACCCGATGGGCATGGTGGTCGGCAAGAGCGGCGTATTGAACGTCAGCTCGCTGACGGTAGCGACGCCGACCAGCAAGGTGATGGACGACATTCTTGCCGGTGGTGGCTCGTTGAATCGGCTGATGGCCGGCACCTTGACCCCGGAGCAGATCAGCGCCGATGGCGAGGTCAGCATCGGCGGCCGGATCAATGCCCGCAACGGCGTGCGCGTGCAGGCACGTGCGATCGATGTGACCGGCACCATCCTGGTCGAAGTTCCGGCCGGCGAGACCTTGAACGGCGCCTTCAACCTGCAACGTGACGACGTCGCGGTGAATACCGGCGGTGACGATAGCAGGATCGTGCTGGTGGATGATGGCAACGGCCAGATCCAGCTGCGTGCGGCAGCGGTGGTCGATACCGGGCTGGCGCTCAGCAAGGATGCGACGGCAACGGTCACCATTGGTTGCGATGCCACCAGCAGTGGCTGCGTGGTGGGTGATCGCGCCGCGCTTTCGGGCGGACGCATCGAACTGAGCGCGCTGGCGAAGGCCGATTCCAGTTACAAGAATCCCGACAATACCGCCGCTGGCGTGGCCGCGGGCATCCGCGACAGCTTGACCGACATCAGCCAGGCAGGTGACCTGCTGCAGACCGCCGCCGCGTTGGGCGCGGAGAAGGCGCTGTCAGGGCAGATATCGTTCCTGCGCGCCAATACCACCGCGCGCGTGGAAGTGAAGGGCAACGCAGATCTTGCCGCCACTAGCGGAGGCATCGATCTGCATGCCTCCACCGTGCAGGCCATCGACAATTCCGCGGCGGGCAAGCAGTACGAGCTGAAGCAGAAGACCGACGCCAATGGCCCGGTCACCAATGCCGATGGCAGCCCGGCCTATGAGCGGCATTGGGTCAGCCTGGGTGCGGCCTATGCGCAGATCAATGCAACCACCGAGGCCATCATCCGTTCGGGCGCCGGCATCCGCACCGATGGCGCGCTATCGGTCAAAGCCGATGCCGATACCCAGTTGAAGCTGGCCGCGCAGTCGTTCGCGACCAACAACACGATTACCGGCTTCACTGCCGCGATCAGCAACGTCAACGTTGCTACCACGGCGATGGTGGAGCAGTCCGCGAACAAGCTGTCGGTGGGCAGCGTCAATGTCTCGGCGGTCAACACCGCATCGCTGGACACCGCCGCGACCGCGTATGCAGACGCCACCGGCAAGGTCGGTCTTGCCGGTGCGGTCAGCCTGCAGGACCTTGATGCCACCGCCACGCTGGCCCGTGATGTGGATGCCGCTGGCAATGTCACCGTGCAGGCAGCCACTGTTACCAGCAAGAACAGCACCACCTCGCTGGTCACCGCGCCGCCGAAGGAGAAGGGCAAGGACAAGGATGAGGACAAGGCGGAGGATGCCGGTTCCAGCGGCGACAAGCTGATGGAGATGGTGCAGTCCTTCGCCGGCAAGGGCATCGCCGCGGCCAAGAAGAAGCTCGATGGTGACAGCGGCAACAGCGGCAACAGCGGCGGCGGCAGCCCGCCACCTTCGCCGTTTCGCCTGGGCGGCGCGATCAGCTATGTGGGTGGCAGTCACACTGCCGCTGCCACGGTCGCTGCCGGCACCAGGATAAACGCTGGTGGCAACGTCGTTGTGGACAGCCAGGTGATCGACGCGCAGATCGCCAACCACGCGCTGAGCAACATCCAGGGCAAGGGCAAGAGCAACGACGGGTCGGCGTTCACCTTGTCCGGCGCGATCACCATTGCCGATCTCGAACATGAGGCATCCACGCTGGTCGACAGCGGGGCTGCGTTGAAGGGGGCGCACGTCGGCTTGGGTTCCAATGTCAGCTTGCCGCGCGACTTCAGCGCCTTGCTGTCGGCACAGCCGAAGTTCGGCAGCTTTGACGAATTCAAGGATTCCATCACCAACGCCAAGAAGCTCATCAGCGATCCCTCGGACCTGTTCACCTCGTACGGTTCGGCCAAGGGCTCGGCGGATTCGGTTGCCCTGGGCGGTGTGATCAGCTATTTCAAGGCGAAGAACGTGGCCAGCACCAGCCTGGCCAGCGACGCGCGCATCACCACCACGGCTGTCGATGGCAACCCATGGACGGCCGCGCTGGATGCCCGGGACCAAACGGGCAAGCAGATCACGCGCAGCTTCGACAAGGACGCGGTGGTGCGGGCCAGCACCGAGATCACCGCGATCCACGCCGCCGGTGATCTTGGCCTGACCCTGAAGCGGGTATCGACGGGGGACGGCGGCACCGCAGTGGGGGGAAGTGTCGGTTACATGGACTACGACAATTCCGCCACCGCATTGATCAATGACGGCGCGGTGATCAACAGCCATGCATTGGAAGTAGCGGCAGAGAACAAGGAAACCATCGTCTCGCTGGCGTTGCAGTCGGGCCAGGGTGGCAGCATCGGCGTCAGTGGCACCGCATCTGCGCTGGACCTGGACAGCCATACTCTGGCGGGTGTGAGCAACAAGGCCACGGTCACCGCGAAAAGCGTGGACGTGAAGGCCAATGAGGACCTGTTTGTCTGGTCGGTTGCCGGTGCCGTGACGATGACCGACAGCCTGTCGGTCGGCGCCAGCGTGGCCTACCAGCAGATGGATACCGACACGCGCGCTTTCATCGGCGCGATACCGGCCGGGTACCAGCAGGGGAGCTCGGCCGCTGGCGCGGGCAGCATTTCCACCAATGCGCTGGCGGTGAATGCGACCAGCGAAGGCCTGTCCGGCGCGGTTGCCGCCGCTGGTGCCATGGTCAGCAGCAAGTCGCAGAAGGAAGAAGACCAGAAAGCCCAGCAGGCCCTGGCTGACAAGCAGAACGGTGAAAACCCCGCCTTCTTCGACAGCCTCAAGTCGCGCGCCAGCGACAAGGTTGCCGGGCTGGAATCGATGGCCGGCGGCCTGAAGAAGCTTGGCGGTGACAAGGTTTCCGGCTACTTCGACAAGGCCAAGGGATTGCTCGGCAGCAAGGATGCACCGCAGAGCGACTCCGGCCCGATCAACCAGCCCTCGTTCGGGGTGGCGGTATCGGGCAGCGTCACCGTCAACCGCATCCGCCAGAACACCAAGGCCGATATCACCTCGGCGACCGTGCATGGTCTGGATACCGCCAGCAAGCTGGACATCGCCGCCATCAACAAGACCTTGCTGGTAAGCATCAGCGGGGCCATCTCGATCACCAAGGCGAACTCGGACAACAGCAACGGCAGTGCGGCCATTGCCGGTGGTGTCGCGTACAGCGATATCGCCAATGACACCCATGCCGGCCTGGTCGGCAGCACGCTGGACAGGGCCGGCGATGTGTCCATCACCGCGCGCAACGAGAACGAGCAGGTCAATGTGGGGTTGGGGGTTGGCGTCAACGCTTCCAGCGACCAGAGCACGGCAGTTGCTGCGGCGGTATCGGCCACGGTCGCAATGTCCAAGAGCAACACCACCGCCAGTCTGGCCGGGTCGACGCTGGGCAACAGCACGGGCAGCTATGACGTGGCGGTGAAGGCGGTCAACGAGTCGAAGATCGGTAACGGCGGCGGCGCACTGTACGTCGGCGGCAAGGCGGGTATGGGCATTGCCGTGACCTATGCGGACATCGCCGACAAAACCACCGCATCCATCAGCGGCGGCAGCATCAGCAAGGCCGACGATGTGCAGATGATCGCGGCCGATGCTTCGCGCATCATCGCCGCGGCCGCAGCCGGTGGTGTATCGAAGGAAGCCAACAGCGTCGGCCTGGCCGGCTCGGTGGTGATCAACCAGATCGCCAACCAGACCACCGCGACGATCAATGGCGGCGCGGATATCGCGTTCGCAGGTGCGTTGGATGTATATGCCGGCACCGCGCGCATTGCCGATGTACGTGCCACCGATGACGGCTGTTCGTCCGCCATGGGCATGGACTATTGCGGCACGGCTGTGGGTGCGGTCACCGCGGATGCCAATGCGGATTCCGGGTCCAGCAGCGATACCCAGGTCAGCGCGATACAGCGCAACCAGGCGCGCAGCTCGATCATCGCCGTGGCCGGCATGGCACAGGTCAGCGACAGCAATGCCGGCGTGGCGTTCGGCTACAACAGCATCAACAACAGCCATGTGGCGTCGGTTGCCGGCGCCAACATCAGCAGGACGAGCGGCGCCAGCGGCGGCGATATCGCAATCACTGCCGAAGATCATGCCGACATCCTCGCAGTCAGCGCCGGGCTGGGTGTGAGTACCGGCAAGTTCGCCGGCGTGGGCAGTGCGTCCTACAACCAGATCAACAACACCACCGCAGCGCTGGTCGGGATAGATGCGGCAGGGCTTGCCGCCGCGACTGCGCTGGACGGCAAGTCGATCACCCTGGATGCCAGTGATGCGGCCTACATCGCCTCGCTGTCGGGTGCCGTCACCGTGGGTTCCAAGGTTGCGGTGGGCGCGGCGCTGACCATCAACGAGATCGCCAGCAAGACCAAGGCAACCGCGCGTGGCGCACAGCTGACCGCCAGCGGCGACGTGACGCTGGATGCGCAGAACCAGGCCAAGATCCTGTCCGGTGCCATCGCCGCCGGTGCCGCGGGCAATGTCGCCGTGCAGGGTTCGGTGGCCTGGAGCACGATCGGCAACAACGCCAGTGCCGACCTCATCGGTGGCAGCGTGGATGCGGCCAACATCGCGGTGGGCGCCAGCAACAGTTCGAAGATGCACACCCTGTCCGGTGCCGTAGCGGGTGCGGGCACCGCCGCGGTGGGCGCGGCCATCAATGTCGGCAGCATCGCCGACACCACCCATGCCGGCGTGGACGGTACCGCAGTCAGTACCGGCAAGCTGGACGTGAAGTCGGTTGCCGATTCCACCATCAAGACCTTGGCCATTGCCGGTGCCGCTGCCGGTACCGCGGCCATCTCGGCAAGCAATAGCAGCAACCTGATCGACAACACCACCGATGCGAGCATCAAGGGCCTGCAGCGCAGGAACGCAGGTGTTGTTGGCGACGTGACGGTCAACGCGCAGACGACCGGCGCGGCCTACTCATTGGCCGGCGCGCTGGCCGGTGCCGGCAGCGTCGCGGTAGGGGCGGCCAGCAGCGTCAACATCATCGGTGGCGATACCACTGCAAGCGTTCGCGGTTCGCAGCTGGACAATGCGAGCGGACTGGCGGTCGAGGCAGGGTCGAGCAATCTGGTCCGCACCGCCGCCGTATCCGGCGCCGGTGCCGGCAGCGTGGCGGTGGGTGGCAGCGTCACCACCAACATCATCACTTCCAACACCTCCGCACAGTTGCAGGACACCCGTCTGGACAGCAATGTCGCCGGTGTACGCGTGCATGCCAAGGACGGCCGCAGCATCGATTCGCTGGCAGGTGCCGCGGCGGTAGCAGGCAGCGTGGGCGTGGGCGCGGCGATTGCGTTCAACCAGATCGGCGGCAGCACCTCGGCCAGTCTTGTCGGTGGCAGCAACGGCTACCAGCTGCATGCGAAGAATGTCGAGGTGTCGGCGCAGGCGACCAATGCTGCCGGCAACAATGGCGCCAACATCCGCACCATTGCCGCCGGCCTTGGCGGCGGCGGGGCAGTGGGCGGTGCGGCCTCGGTCGCGGTGAACCTGATGGAAGGGCAGGTGTCGGCGCGTATCGCCGATGGCGCCGATGTGGTGGCCGATGGCGACGTGACCGTGCGTGCGACACAGCAGCAGGGCATCGACGTGTTGACCGGCAGCGTGGCGGTGGGCGGTACCGCCGCAGGTATCGGCCTGGGCACGGTGGTCAACCTGATGACCGGCAAGACGCTGGCACAGATTGACGGTGCCGGCACCAAGGTCAGTGCATTGGGATGGAATGGCGCCAGCGGCGTGCTGGTGGATGCGGCTACCCGCCAGGTGGTCAACACCCTGGGTGTGAGCCAGGCGGTCAGCTTCGCGCCGATCAGCGGACAGACGCTGTCGGTGATGGCCGGGGTCGATGTGATCGGTGGCAGTACCGAGGCCAGCATCACCTCAGTTTCGATCAACCAGCACGACCTGAGTGGGTGGGTCGGCAAGTGGCTGCCGCAACAGACGGTGGTACCGGGCGCTGGTGGCGGACAGCCCGCAGATTTCGAGGAAGGCGGCAACTTCTACAGCGCCACCGCATTGGCTGATGACACGCAAAGCGTCAAGGTAAAGGCCAGCAGTGACGTGCAGGCCAACACCTGGATATTGGGCGCAGCCGCTGGCGCAGGTGGCAGCGCGTCGGGTGCGGCGTCGAGCATGGTGCTGCAGACAGCGACCAAGGCGACGGTGCGCGATGCGAACCTCGCCAGCAACGGTGACATCCTCGTTGATGCACGCGGCAGGCAGTCCGCGCAGACCACCGTGATGGGGATCGCAGGCGGCCTCGTCGGCGGTGCCGGCACTGGTGTGGTCAATGTGTTTTCCAGCAACACCGAAGCATCGTTGTCTGGCGGGCGTACCGAGGGCGGCAGCCTGAGCATCACCGCGGACAACCAGGTAGACAGCAGCATCGTCGCCGGTGCGGGGGCATTCGGCGCTGCGGCTGCTGGCGCGGGCGTGCTGGTGGTGAACATGGCGCAGACGCAGACCGGTGCCCATCTGGGCCGTGCCGGTGTGGCGACCAATGTCGACGTGCAGGGCAAGTTGGATGTGTCGGCGCGTACCGCCGCGCAATTCGACAGCACCGTGGTCAGTGGTGCATTGGCCGGTGGGGGCGCCGTGGCCGGAATGGCACAGTTCCAGCAGATCGCCAATACCACCCAGGCTGACATCGTTGATGCGACCGTTGTCGCAGGGCGTGTGGGGGTTTCGGCAAGGGAGGAGCTCGCTGTCAACGCAACCAGCGGTGTGGCAGCGGCGTCGCTGGGGCAGGGTGTAGGCGCGGCGGCAAACATCACGCTGCTGGGCAGCAAGGTGGCGGCGGGTATCAGCGGCGGCAGCATCCGCAGCGGCGGCGCGGTCGACGTCACCGCCAGCGCCCTGCGCAACATCAGCATGATCACCGCGACCGCCGGCATCGGCCTGAGCACCGGTATCGGCGGCGCGGCATCGGTGCTGCTGTCAGGCGTTGGCGATATCGGCAGCGTGCTGGGTGAAGTGGGCGGCACCAAGGCCGCATTGGACGATCTTGCCTCGGGGCCCAAGCTCGATGCCAGCGTCACCGGTGACGCTGCGCTGGCAGGCAAGCTCGACAACAGTCATCTGGCCCAGCTCAACGGTTCGAGCAGCCCGGGCTTGCTGTCGCTGGGCGGCAAGCAGGACCAGGTGCTCGCTACCATCAAGGGCGCCTCGGTCGATGCAGGCAGCGTGGGAGTCACTGCCAGCAACCTGCTGACTGCAAGCAATATTGCCGGTGTGGTGGCGGCAGGCGGGCTGGGCGCCGGTGGTGCGGTGGCTTACAGCGGAATGTACGGGCAGACCTCGGCAGCGATCGAGAATGGGCAGGTCAATGCCGGCAATGTGCAGGTATCGGCAACCAGCGGCAGCGCCAGCAACCAGCCCTCGTCCACGGTGAAGGCGGTGGCAGGTAGTGCTGGACTGGTCGGCATCGGTGCGGCAGTGGCATGGAATGACTTTGCCCAGACCACGACGGCCTCGGTGTCCGGCAATGTCAATGCGACCAGACCGGGCGGCGCGTTGAGCGTACTTGCCAGCGATGGCAACAGCGCCAAGGTCGATGCGACCGGCGCAGCGGTGGGCGCGTTGGCGGCAGGTGCGGTGATCGCGCATGCCTCGCGCGATGCCACGGTAACGGCCTCGGTTGGCAATAATGCCAAGCTGTCCGGCTTCAACCAGGTCGCGCTCAATGCCCTGCATTCGGGTTCAGTGAGTGCCAGCGGCACCGGCGCGGTTGCCGGGCTGGCTGGCGCGGCCAATGCGGTGGTGGTACTGGCCAGGGATTCCAGCAGCGTGAGTTCGGTGGTGGGTGAGGATGCAAGCATCATCACCAAGGGCACCGGCGTTGCCGGCCCAGCGGTGGGCGATGGATCGTCGCTGCAGGTGACCGCCAGCTCCGATGCCACCGTGCGTGCTACAGGTTTGGGTGTGACCGTATCGGCCGGCGCGGCGGTGGGTGCCGTGGTGGTGGATGCGCAGGCAAAGACCGATGTGCTGGCTGCACTGGGTAACAAGGTCAATGTGAGCGGCGACGGCAACGTCAATATCAAGGCGACGCGGGGAGCGGCGCTGGGTACAGGCGCTGGCGTGTATGCGGAAGCCACTGCGGGCGCGGGCGGGATTTACTTCGCCGCCAACGCCGCAGTCGCCAATGCGGGCGACAACAGTGTGACCAAGGCATTGGTTGGCAACGATGTTGTCATTGGCAGCCGCGGTGACTTCACCGTGGCTGCTGACAGCAGCACGCGCCAGGATGCGCAGGCCACCGGCATTACCATTGGCGGATTGGCGCTGGGTGCGGCGGTGGCCAATGCCAGTTCCAACACCCAGACCATCGCCGCTGTTGGCGATCGCATCCGTGGCACGCATGCCAATACCCAGGCCGACCCGTTGCAGATGATGGGCAAGCTGGCGGTGACCGCCAACGGCAACGACAGCAATCTCGCCAGCACCTTCGCCGGCAGCGGCGGCCTGATTTCCGGTGCCGCCAGCGCGGCGGGCACCACGGGCACCTCGCTGGTGAGTGCGAGCATCGGCAGCAACGCCGGCAACGGCAAGGGCATCCTTGCCGACAGCATCACCGTGGCGGCGAAACACCAGGCCAACTACGGCGGTAGTGCGGATTCGACCAATGCGGCCGTTGCTGGCGCCAGCGGCTCGAAGGTCCGCAACGTGGTTGACAGTACCGTGAGTGCGACGCTGGGCAGCGGCGCGCGACTGTTTGCCGGCCAAGGTTTGGGTATCACTGCTGACAACCTGTTCTACAGCGCGCTGGATGGCGCGGCCGTGCAGGCTGCAGCTGGCGGCGTGATCAATGGCAGCGCAGCATTGCTGGAGACGCAGCTGACCGGCAGAACGACGGCCAGCGTTGGCGACAACGTGACGCTGCAATCCGGCGTTGCCAACAAGTCCAGTGGCAACAACAACCTCGACATCGTCGCCCGCACCAAGGCGGTGGCGGTGGACAAGGCGCAGTTGTCGACCGGCGGTGCCATCCAGGTGGCCGTGGTGGACACCAGGATGGATGCCGACTTCAGCAACCAGGTCAGCGTTGGCAACAGTGCCAAGCTGGCAAGCCTGGGCTATCTGAACCTGGGCACCACCACCACCGGCTCGCTCAACAGTCAGGCGCTGGTCAATACCTGGGGCCTGGCGGCGGTCGGGTCGGCGCGCTCGAAGGTGGAGGCCGATGTCATCGAGAACGTCAACGTCGGCACCGGTGCAACCCTGTCCTCCGTGCAGAACGCTTACCTGTCTGCAGGTAAGGACGGCACCGCATTGCTGGAGAGCAATCTGCTGACCAATGCCGGCGCCGAAGGCTACGTGCGTGGGCTGGTCGCGATACCGACGGTTTCCGCTGATGCGGCCACCCGTGCGCAGATGGGGGTGAGCCTGGGTGCAGGCTCGACCTTGAGCAGTTCCGGTGACATCTATGTGGGTGCCTGGGGCGACTATTTCGCCCAGCGCGCAAGCGGCCGCGCCACCGGCTATCAACTGGGCTTCATCCCGGTGACGATCAACCGCTCCTCGCCGTCGGGCGCTGGCGCGGTTGTCAGCAACGTGGCGATCGACGGCAAGGTGATCGCCGGTACCGCCACCGATGTGCGCGTCGGGATCAACAGCAACTTCAGCTGCAGCGCCGATATCGGCATCGGTTACGCCTGCATGACCATCGCCCAGCTCAAGCAGCTGGACAGCAGCTTCGACCCGGGCGAAGTCGTCAACGACAACGACCAGGTCGTGCTGATCGACGACATCTATGCGGCCGGCGCCGATGTCTATCTGAAGGGCACAAACATCCGCATTGGCAGTACCGGTTCGGTGGCCGCGCATGGCGCACCGTCGGTGGATATCGTCAACGATTCGGCGTACCACCTGGCGTTCGGCAACATCTACATTCCGGACTACGCCGGCGGCAACGTGCTGGTTGCGGGCACGGTCAATAGCGGCTATGAGCGCATCAGCGGCAGCAGCTCGGGGGCCAAGCCGCATATCAACATCAACGGCAACTACACCCAGGGCAATGGCAGCTCGATTCTGCAGATGGGGGTGGTCAACAGCATCGGGGCCGATGTCCGTTACGAATCCAAGGCCGGCTCGATCGTGAGCGGGCCTGTGTACGCGGCAAGCTTCAACACGTTCGCGCCGAACGGGACGTTCACCTTCAAGAACAGGAACCAGGACAAGAACGTAACGTCGTCCGAGGGCCTGTGGGCAAGCTACCTGCAGGGGCTGCTGGGCAGCGCCTACGGCAACGCCGATCTGGTGGCAGGGCTGCTCGCCAACCTGCAGTACAAGGGCAGCGCCACCAATACGGAGCAGCTCAACAACAACCTCCTCAAGCAGCCCGGTGACGCGAACTATGGTGGCGGTGCCATCATCGTCTACGGTGCCTGCCTGCCGCATGTGGGTGGCTCGCGTTGCGGTAGCGATCAGCCCGGTTACGGCAGCTACACGACCTTCCCCTACAACTACAAGAACTCGGTCAAAATCCCGACCGTGGCCTATGTCGACACCTTGAGCGGCAGCGCCAGCTATTCGCAGAATGGCGCGATCGCGGCCGACACCAGCGCCATCCGCGCGCGCGAAGTGAACATCACCGCCCGGTATATCGACATCAACGGTACGATCGAGGCCGGCGCCGGCATCGACTGGTCGCTGCAGATCAGCGATGACCTCAATGCACAGAACTGGTTGGCGTGGGCTGACACCCAGAGCGGCGTGCTGAGTGTGCCCAGCTCGATGGTGCGCACGATTGGTTCGGCCTCCAACCTGATCTCGGTCAAGTACGACACCGCAGCCAAGCGTTTCATCGTCGACGACGTCAATGCCTCTGGTGGCGGCAAGGTGATGTTGGATGGCTCCATCGTCAGCACCACCAACAAGGGCAAGATCAACGTTACCAGCGGCTTCGGCCAGGTGAAGGTGGATGTTGGCCTCGGCCGCGACGTGCAGCTCAGCGGCATGAATGTGGCCACCGGGCAGGATGGCGTGGTGCAGATCATCGATCGGCTCAAGACCAGCCTAGACGGCAAGGCGGCTTACTCGGTGTGGTATGTGCAGCGCGCCGGCGAGCAGGCCAAGGCCTACGACAACAGCATATGTGGCGCCGCCTGCAGCACCTGGGAAACCGCCAACAGCATCAGCAACGTTTCCAGCTACAACCCCAAAGCAGGCATGCGCTACCGCTGGTCGATGGAAGCCAGGATTGGCCGCACCATCGATTGGGCCAGCTACACCGCCGGCACATGGAAGTTCCTCAATTCCAGTGGCGGTGAGGCATCCGGTGCGCAGCGCTGGATCACCGGCGGCGGTGCTTACTACCAAGCCAACCCGGCCGGCGCCGACATGGAGTGGAACTACTCGGGCAGCTTCAGCAATGTCAGCAATCGCGGTGTCAGCTATGGCTGCGGCGTGGTCCAGTCGGGCTGCAACTTCGGCTTCCCGTCGCCGTCCGGCGGCCTGCACTGGAACCCGTCCCGTGAGGGGGGCGATGGCGGCTACGAAACCTGGTACCGCTACAGCTTCCCCCAGAACGGCCAGCTGAAGCTCAATGCCAGCGTCAGGGCGGACAACCCGATATCGATTGGTTTTGTCAGCCGTGACAAGGGCAGCGTGGATGTCAGCGTCGTCAGCGACCTGTACCTCAACGGCACCATCAACAACAAGGCCGGCACCACGACCCTGAGTTCCAGCCAGGGCAGCATCATCCAGGGTAACGATCGCGCCACGCTGTACGCGCAGAACCTGGTCTTGAATGCGAAGAACGGCATCGGTGCGATCGATGGCAAGGCCGTCGAGGCTGCGCTGTCCAACGGTGGCTCGGTCAAGGCGACCACCAACGGCGGCGATATCGCCCTCAACGTCCACTCCGACGCGGACGTACGGCTCATTGCCGGCAATGCACAGTCCGGCTACGGCGACGTGAGCCTGATCGCCTCCGGCAACATCAACGGCATCGCCGGTGATGCGGTTTCAATCATCGGTAGCAACGTCAACCTGACAAGCACCACCGGCAGCATCGGCAAGGCTGGCGCGGCCGGCGCACTGGTGATCGCCGCCCATGAAAGCAACGGCGCCAACAACCAGGTCCGCGGTGGCAATGTGTATGCCAAGGCGCGAGACAACGTGTCGCTGGTGGATGTGGATGGTGACTTCTGGGTTGGTGGCGTAACCGCTACCAATGGTGATGTGTATCTGGAAGCCAGGAACGGCTCACTGCTCGACGGCGCGCAGCGTGATACGAGCAAGGGGCTCAGCGACAGCCAGATCGAAGACATCCGCAAGCGCTTGAAGTTGGATGGCAGCGGCGTGACCGATACCGTCGCAACCTATGAGCGGCAGGTGGAGAGTCTCTATGCGGAATACCTGAACCTGTACAAGCAGGGCGGAATCGTCGGTGCTGCGTTCGTGCCGAACGCGGCTTTGCTGGCTGCCTACCGGGCACGCGCCGAGCTGGCCGCAGGTGGTGCGCAGACCGATGCACAGGTCACTGCATTTGTTGCCGATCTGTATCAGCAGATGGATGCCACCTTCGGTGCGGTATACGGGGCGAATTGGGCCGCCGGCGCAGATTTCACTGCACCAAACGGCAATTTCCAGTTCACCCTGGACACGAACTCGAACATCTACAAGGCGCTGGCCGACCGCGCCCATTGGGACGAGGGCCAGCTGCAGTTCGCCATCAACGCCAGTGCGCTGGAGCCGGCGAAATCGACCGGCAACAACAATGCGGCACCCACCATCTCCGGTGCCAACGTCACTCTGCGCGCGCGTGACAGCCTGGGCAAGCTGGCCGACAGCGTCGACGTCAACTATGCCCGCGTCTACGCCGGCAACCTTGATGGCAAGGAGGCGCTGGCCTTGGCAATGGCGACGTCGCCGGGCGACGTTCAGCTGATTGGACGCAACGGCCAGGTCATCACCATCGATCAGCTCAAGGCCATGAGCGAAGCCGAGCTGCAGGCTGGCCCGGTGGATTTCATCCGGATCAAACAGACCGCGCCGTTGTACGTGAAGGCCAGTGGCACGCTGACCGCGAAGGCGGGTGGCTCGGCCTATCTGCAATCCACCGGCGACCTGACGGTGGCAGCGCTGGATGTCACCGGCAATGCGGCATTGGGCGTGGCCGGCAATCTGGTCGGCGCAACGCCGGACACGGTGCTGAACGTCGGTGGCAACCTCAAGCTGGAAGCCGACGGCAGCATCGGCAGCAATATCGGTAGCGTCAACGAATCGCTGTTGGGGCTCAAGCTGGGCGGCACGCTTTCGGCCAACGCCGGTGGCGCGCTTGGCATCCGCCAGCATGGCGGCAACCTGGTGTTTGATTCGCTGTACTCCGGCGATCGCATGCGCCTGGACGTGCGCGATGGCAGCTTGCTGGCGGCGTCTTCCAGCGTCATTGGTCTGAGGTCGGCCGCCGGCGGCGTACAGCTGACCGCACGCGACGACATCCGGGCCGTGGACGGCGGCGCCTTGAGCCTGCAGCTTGATAACGGTCGCCTGGATGGCCAAGCAGGTGGCGACATCCTGATCAGCAGCCCGAAGACCGCGTTGAACATCGGCACGCTGCAGAGCGGCCGCAACATGCAGATTGGTGCGGCGGCGAACCTGGTCGCGCTGGCCTTGCGGGCCGGTGGCAGTCTGCGTGCTGATGCGGGCGGGGTGTTGTACAACGGCGTGTCCGGGAATCTGCAGATCGACGACGTACAGGCCCGTGACGACATCACCCTGGCCGCTGCAGGCGACATGACGGTGGGCGCTGCGCAGTCCAGCCAAGGCAACGCCCTGCTGGTTGCAACCGGCGATATGGATCTGGATACGCTGCAGGCCAAGCTCATCACGATGAGTGCGGGTGGTCAGCTGCAGTTGCAGGCCGGCGGCTTGGTGAAGGGTGACGGTGTGACCGCCAATATTGGCAGCCTGAAGATGGACGATGGTGCGCGGATGCAGGCCGGCTCGCAGCTGGATGTAACCACTGCTGGCGACATGCAGCTCGGGCAATTGCAGGTCACCGGTGCTGGCAGTGCCGGCGCGATGAACCTCGCCGCAGGCGGACGTATTGTCGGCAACGGGGATGGGCAGGTGAACCTGCTTTCCGTTCCCGCCACGCAGGTGAACATCAATGCGCAGACTGGCATCGGCCAGAACGGCGAGCGTCTGAGCATTGCCGGCGGCGTGCTCAACGGTGGCACGCGAGGCGGCGATGCGTTGCTGGATCTGATTGGGTCGGCCCGGATCGGCGTGCTGGCTGCCGATGCAGGCAGCCTGGATATCACCGGCTCGGCGGACATCAGCTTCGACAGCCTGAAGGCGGGCAACAACCTGCACGTTGTCGCCGGGGCGTTGCAAGGTGGCGACCTGCAGGCCGGCCAGCAAATCCTTGCAGGCAGCGGCGGTGCAATCAACCTGCGCGATGCGGTTGCAGGAAGTTCGATGCAGCTGGCCGCGAGCGGAGCGCTTGCGGCGCGGCAGCTGCAGGCAGGTACAGGCATGGCGCTGTCCTCCGGCAACACGCTGGATGTGCAGCAGCTGACGGCAGGTGGCGATCTGGCGGCTGATGCGGTCGGTACGCTGTCCATCGCCCAGGCCGATGTCACCGGTAATGCCGACGTCGATGGCCAGACAGACGTGGTGCTGGGCACGGCCAACGTCGGCCAAGCGTTGACTGCGAATGCAGCAACCACGTTGACCGCGACGCGCTTGAATGCAGGTGGCAACGCGCGCCTGAGCAGCGGTGGCAACAGCACGGTCGGCACGTTCGATGGCAAGCAGGACCTGTCGATCACGGCAGGGGGCGATCTGGCTCTGACCACCGGCACGGTCGATGGTGATGCGACGCTAAGCAGCGCTGGTGCGACCAGCATCAACAGCTTGTCCGTGCAGGGCACCCTGGACGCAAGCTCCGTCGGGGCAATGATGGCGCGGACCCTGGCTTCAGGTGGCAATGCCGCGCTCTCCTCGGGCAACACGCTGGATGTGCAGCAGCTGACGGTAGGCGGCGATCTGGCGGCTGATGCGGTTGGTACGCTGTCCATCGCCCAGGCCGATGTCACCGGCAATGCCGATGTCGATGGCCAGGCAGACGTGGTGCTGGGCACGGCCAACGTCGGCCAAGCGTTGACTGCGAATGCAGCGACCGACTTGACCGCGACGAGCTTGAACGCAGGTGGCAACGCGCGCCTGAGCAGCGGTGGCAACAGTACGGTCGGCACGTTCGATGGCAGGCACGATCTGTCGGTCATGGCAGGCGCTGATATCTCAGTCACCAAGGCCGTAACCGGCAGGGCGATGTACCTCGATGCAGGCCAGTCCATCCAGGTGGGCACGGCGCAGATCGGCACCGACGGTGTGTGGAAGGCGGGCGGTGACATCAGTGCCGATACGGTGACCACCGGCTGCGGTTTCGATGCCGATGCGGGTGGCGTTATCAGCTTGGGTTCGCTGCAGGCCGGCTGCGGTATTGCGCTGGCCTCCAACGGTACATTGGCCTTCGATCAGCTGCAGGCCGGCGACGACATCAGCCTGGTTTCACGTGCAGGCAGCGTGCTGGGCGGGCAGGTCGATGCTGGCGGTTCGCTGCGGGTCGCGGCCGCAGGCGATATCGCCGTGAACGCGGCAGAAGCCGGGCGCAACATCACTGCCAGCAGCGGCGGCACCCAGCAATGGGGCCGTTATGCTGCAGGCGGCGATGCGCGCCTGCAGTCGCAGGGCGATGTTGCCGTCGGGAGCGGTGTAAGCGGCGGCGCGCAGTCGATTATCTCCGGGGGCAGCATCCGCTTCGATCGGGTGGCTGCGGGCAGCACCGTCAGAATGGACGCACAGGGTGGTTCGCTGGCTGGTGGCAACCTGCAGGCCGCATCCGGCAGCCTGGCCGCCCGCGATCAGCTTTCGCTTTCGCAGGGCTTGGTCGATACGCGCTTGAACCTTGCTGCGGACAGCATCCAGGCGCATGTGGCCCAGTCGGCCGCAGGCCAAGGGCCGCTGACCACAACCTTGACGGGTTATCACAACGGTGTGGCGCGCAAGGTGGTGGTGGAGGTGGATCCGCGTGACGCCTGGCTGATCGACCAGCTCAAGGCGGTGGATGCACAGCTGGCAACCCGCTCGGCCCGGGCCAGCATCGGTCAGGGCTATGTCGAGCGGACCATGGCGTTGAATACCGCGCAGATGCGGGTGTTCATGGACAACACCAATCCCACGCTGCGGCCGGTGGATGTGCAGCTGATCCAGTTGGACAAGACCTTCCGGCTGGCTGCCGATGGCAGGTTCCTGGTCACCGATGCTTATGTTGAGAACTTCGGCGATGGCTTCCGCGTCACCAGCCCGAACTACAACCGCGACCATGTCGACAGTGATCTGAACTACTTCGGCGAAGGCGCACTGCGTTACATGGGCCGGATGCTGCAGCTCGACCCTGCCTACGACGGCCAGGCGCCGGTACGCATGTTCGATGTAGAGATGGGCGAGGACGTTATCGCTACTCACGATGCTGCCGTCAATTTCGGGGCACCCAACTGATGGATTACAGGGGAATGAAGATGTACCGAGGGTTGCTGCTACTCGGCAGCGCATTGCTGCCGTGTATGGCGCAGGCGCAGTCAACCGCCAATGAGGGCGGACAGACAACGACGCAGCGCATTGATGGGTATTACGAACAGCGGCAGCCGCTGCAGCCGCAGCGGCCGCTGACCGATCCGCTGGAGCAACAGAAAGCCGAGGACAAGCCGGGCAACAACGCCGATGGTGATCTGCACTTCACCCTGAAGGAGGTAGGTTTCAGTCCATCGGAGTTGCTCGCTCGCGAGGCGCTTGATGCCATCGCCGCGCCCTATGTGGGCCGTCAGGTCAGCATGGCGGAGTTGGAGAAGCTGGTCGCCGAAGTCAACGCGCTCTACGCCGCCAAGGGCATATCCACTGCCAAGGCCATGCTGAAGGGGCAGGCGATCGAGAACGGTGTGGTGCATATCAGCCTGATCGAGGGCCGGCTGGGCACGCTGACGGTGGCGGGCGAGGGCCGGGTGCCGGAGCGTTTCGTGCAGCGGCGGGTTCACCAGCCCGAAGGCGAAGTGGTGCAGACCGATCGTCTGCGTGATGAGCTGGTCTACCTCAACCGCACCAGCGACCTGCAGGTGCGCGCGCTGCTGCGGCCGGGCGCAGCGGTGGGCACCACCGACATCGTGCTGATGACCGAGTTTCCGGACCGGCACAACTGGGGTGTGTTCGTCGACAACTCAGGTGTCGAAAGCACCGGACGCGAGCGCTACGGCGTACAGGGGCAGTTCTGGGGGCTGGCCGGTATCAACGACCTGCTGGCTGGCTCGGTGGCCTACTCGGAAGGTGGGCTTGAAGGCCGGATCGCCTATTCGGGTATCGTCAATACGCGCAATGGGCGGGTTGGCGTGAACGTGTCACGCAATCAGATCAACATCATCGACGGTGCCTACCGCGACCTCGACATCACCGGCGAATCGACCAGCTACGGGCTTGATTACAGCCAACCCTGGATCGCCAACCAGAAGTGGTTGCTTTCCACCGTGGCCAGCGTTTCACGCGGAGATTCCACCTCCGAGATTGCGGATGTGCAGGTCTCGGAGATCAAATCCACCAACCTCTCTGTGGGCGTGAGCGCCGGTTACCGCAACAACGGTTACGACTGGACGATCTACCAGGGCGTCTCGCGGGTGCGCACCGATGAGACGCTGAAGAACGGCCGCAATTTCACCGTTGCCAATGGCAACACCAGCTGGACACAGCGCATCGGTGGCAGCGGCTTTCTGTATCGCGCGCAGCTGGGCTGGCAGTTCACCTCGGGTGAGTTCCTCCCTTCCAGCAATCTGTTCCAGGTAGGTGGCATTGGCAGCGTGCGCGGCTATGTGCGTGGTGCGCTGTCTGGGGTCAAGGGCTACTTCGGCAGCGTTGAACTGCACCGGCCGTATCGGCAGGCACATGATGTCTATGTGTTTTTCGATCATGGCGAGGTGCGGGGCGACTTCCCGAGCTCGGCAAGCATCAGCAGCGTTGGCCTTGGTCTGAACGGGCAGGTGTTCAAGCGTTACAGCTACAGCCTCGATCTCGGGCATCCGCTGGACAAGGTGCTGAAGGACCAGGACAGCGTTCGCGCGGATTTCCGTATCAGCGCCCGCTGGTGATGCACATGGCGCAGGGCAGGTTCTGCCCTGCGCGTCAGCCCTGCTCGCGCACGATCTCGACCAGGCGCTGGCCATAGCGTGCCAGCTTGCTGCCGCCGATGCCTCCCACCTTGCCCAGTGCTTCGACGCTGGTCGGGCGCTGCTCGGCGATGTTGCGCAGGGTGCTGTCGTGGAAGATCACGAAGGCCGGGACGTTCTGCTCGCGTGCCAGTTCCGCGCGCAGCCCGCGCAGCGCCTGGAACAGGCCCAGGTCGCCGGCCTGCACCGGCAGACCGGTGCGCGGGCCGCCGCGCTCGCGCTCACGCGTCGGGGTGGCGTCACGGCGCATCATCATCTGCCGGCGGCCGGTGAGCACGTCGCGGCTGGCATCGGTCAGGCGCAGCCCGCCATGGCTTTCCGGGTCCACTTCCAGCAGGCTGGCGGCGACCAGTTGCCGGAACACGCCGCGCCAGGCGCGTGCATCCAGGTCGTTGCCGATGGCATAGGTGCTGAGTTTTTCGTGGCCGAGCTGGCGGATGCGCTCATTGTCGCTGCCGCGCAGGATGTCGATCAGATGGCCCACACCGAAACGCTGGCCACTGCGATAGACGCAGCTCAATGCCTTCTGCGCGGGAATGGTGGCGTCCCAGGCGGCGGGCGGGGTAAGGCAGTTGTCGCAGTTGCCGCAGGGCTTGGGATAGGTTTCGCCGAAACCGGCCAGCAGCACCTGGCGCCGGCATTGCATGGATTCGCAGTAGCCGAGCAGGTGATCGAGCTTGGCGCGTTCCAGCTGCTTGCGTTCTTCGCCGGCCTCGGACTGCTCGATCATTTGCTTGAGCAGCACCACATCGCCCAGGCCGTAGCACAGCCAGGCCTCGGCGGCCTCGCCATCGCGGCCGGCACGGCCGGTTTCCTGGTAATAGCCTTCCATCGACTTGGGCAGGTCTGTATGCGCGACAAAGCGCACGTCCGGCTTGTCGATACCCATGCCGAAGGCGATGGTGGCGCACATCACGATGCCGTCTTCGCGCAGGAAGCGGCGCTGGTTGGCGGCACGCACCTCCGCCGGCATGCCGGCGTGGTAGGGCAGTGCCTGCATGCCTTCGTCGCACAGGAACTGCGCGGTCTCCTCAACCTTGCGCCGCGACATGCAGTAGACGATGCCAGCCTCGTCGCGGTGGTTGCGCAGGAAGCCCAGCAACTGGCGCTTGGCGTTGTCCTTCTGTACCACCGTGTAGCGGATGTTGGGGCGGTCGAACGAGCTGACGAAATGCCGGGCCGTGGTCAGATCCAGGCGTTCGGCGATTTCGCGCTGGGTCGGCGGATCGGCAGTGGCGGTCAGGGCGATACGCGGCACCTGCGGCCAGCGCTCGTGCAGCACCGTCAGCTGCCGGTACTCGGGGCGGAAGTCATGGCCCCATTGCGACACGCAGTGGGCTTCGTCGATGGCGAACAGGCCGATGTGCGCGCGGCTGAGCAGTGACAGGAAACGCCCGGTGAGCAGCCGCTCCGGGGCGACGTACAGCAGTTGCAGCTCGCCGGCCAGCAGTTCGCGCTCGACCCGCGCGGCGGTTTCGGCATCCAGCGTGGAATTAAGGAATTCAGCGCGGACGCCGACCTGGTGCAGGGCTTCCACCTGATCCTGCATCAAGGCGATCAGCGGCGAGATGACGATGCCGCAGCCGTCGCGCAGCAGCGCCGGGATCTGATAGCACAATGACTTGCCGCCGCCGGTAGGCATCAGCACCAGGGCATCGTTGCCGCTGGCAACGTGTTCGACAATGGCCTGCTGGTCGCCGCGGAAACTGTCGTAACCGAAAACGCTGGAAAGCAGTTGCTGCGCGGGACTCTGGGGCATCGCCATAGTTTACCCGCTGGCGGCCCGGCCTGACTGGTCCAGGCAGCGTCAGTGGCGCAGCCGCAGCCATTTCAGGTTTGCACGGGCCCCACTGTAGAGCCGAGCCATGCTCGGCTGGAGCTTACCGGGCATGCCCTGCCGAGCATGGCTCGGCACTACAGGACTGCGGTTTTTGGGTAGAGCCGAGCCATGCTCGGCTGAGGCTTTACCGGGCAAGCCCTTGCCGAGCATGGCTCGGCACTACAGAAAAGCGCGGGAGCAAGGCCCCCTTGAGTCAAGGGGGCGCGCTGTAGGCGGGGGGATCTGGCAGGCAGATCAAGCAGGGTCCAGGTTTCCGTTCACGGAAACCTGGAAGAGCCGCCGGTGCGAAGCCCTACCGATTTACTACAGCAGCGGGTTTACTGCAGCAGCGAGCGCAGCATCCAGGCGTACTTTTCATGGATCTGCAGGCGCTGGGTCAGCAGGTCTTCGCTGGGAGCGTCGTCGGCGTCATCGGCCTGGTCCAGCACCTTGCGGGCGGTACGGCATACGGCCTCGTTGCCGACCACCAGCTGGCGTACCATCTCGCGCCAATCGGCGCTGTCGTTCAGGCCCGGCTCTTCCGGAATCGAGGTCAGCGCCGCGAATTCGCGGTACGAACCCGGCGCGTTGAAGCCCAGGGCGCGGATGCGCTCGGCGATCTCGTCCAGGGCGTTCCACTGCTCGGTGTACTGGTCCATGAACATGTTGTGCAGCGAGTTGAACATCGACCCGGTGACGTTCCAATGGAAATTGTGGGTCTTCAGGTACAGCGTGTAGGCATCGGCAAGGAAGTGCGACAGACCATCGGCTACCTTCTTGCGATCCGAGTCCTTGATCCCGATATCAACACCGGGCGCCGACGGTGCGGCGGCCGCCAGCTTCTTCTTCCCCATTTCCATCGTGCCGCCGGTTGCTGCGGCTGCCAGTTTCTTCTTTCCGGCTTCTGGTTTGCTGCTGTTCTTGGCCTTGGCCATGACGCTTTACTCCTTGGCGGGTTGAATGGCTTCACAATAGCGCTATGGGCACCTTACCTGTATTTCAAGTTTTCACGTTGAACGATTGATGAGCACTATCGAAAAAGATCCACCGGCGCGCCTGCGCGCTGCCCGCGCGGCGATTGACGGGGCGATGAGCCGTGACCGTGGCCGTCTGCTTGGGCTGCTGTCGCGTTGGCAGGGCAAGCCGGCGGACGCTGCCGCCGAGCAGGCGTTCCAGCAGCTGCTGGAGCGCTCGCGTGCGCAGCGCCAGCAACGCGCGGCGCGGCCAATCGCGATCAGCACGGACGATGCGCTGCCGATCGCGCGTGAGGCCGAGCAGATCAGCGGGCTGATCCAGGCCCACCAGGTGGTGGTCATCGCCGGCGAAACCGGCTCCGGCAAGACCACCCAGCTGCCCAAACTGTGCCTGGCCGCCGGCCGCGGTGAAGCCGGCATGATCGGCTGCACCCAGCCGCGTCGTATCGCCGCCCGTGCGGTAGCCGCGCGCGTGGCCGAGGAACTGCAGACCGAACTGGGTACGGTGGTTGGCTACCAGGTGCGCTTCACCGACAAGGTCGGTGAGGACAGCCGCATCAAGTTCATGACCGACGGCATCCTGCTGGCCGAGATCGCCTCGGACCGCTGGTTGTCGCGCTATGACACCTTGATCATCGACGAGGCGCACGAACGCAGCCTCAACATCGACTTCCTGCTCGGCTACCTGAAGCAGCTGCTGCGCAAACGCCCCGATCTGAAGCTGATCGTGACCTCGGCCACCATCGATACCGAGCGTTTCTCGCGCCACTTCGACAATGCGCCCGTGGTCAATGTGGAAGGCCGCACCTATCCGGTGGAAGTGCGTTACCGGCCGCTGGATGAGATGGGGCAGAGCGCGCAAAGCGCCGCGGCACCGGCACGTGGCAAGCGGGTGGAGGCGGACAGCGAGTCGGCGATGGATCCGGTGTCGGCCATCGTTGCTGCGGTTGATGAAATCACCCGCAGCGATGCGCGCGGCGACGTGCTGATCTTCCTGCCCGGCGAACGTGAGATCCGCGATACCCACCAGGCGCTGGAACGCCGCAAATACCGCGAAACCGAGGTGCTGCCGCTGTATGCGCGGCTGTCGGCCAAGGACCAGGACCGCGTCTTCAACCCCGGCCCGAAGCGCCGCGTGGTGCTGACCACCAACGTCGCCGAAACCTCGCTGACCGTGCCACGTATCCGCTATGTGGTGGATCCCGGTTATGCGCGGATCAAGCGCTACAGCCCGCGACAGAAGCTAGACCGTCTGCATATCGAGCCGGTATCGCAGGCCAGTGCCAACCAGCGCAAGGGCCGCTGCGGGCGTATTTCCGAGGGCGTGTGCTATCGGCTGTATTCGGAGGCGGACTTCCTGAGCCGGCCGGAATTCACCGATCCGGAAATCCGCCGTTCTTCGCTGTCTGGCGTGATCCTGCGCATGTTGCAGCTGGGTCTGGGCAGCATCGACGACTTCCCGTTCCTGGAAGCGCCGGACGAACGTGCGGTAGCCGACGGCTGGCAACAGCTGGTCGAGCTGGGTGCGATTGACGAGGAGCGCAGGCTCACCGCCATCGGCAAGCAGATGGCGCGTTTGCCGGTGGACGTGAAGCTGGCGCGCATGCTGGTGGCCGCGCAGAAAAGCGCCTGTCTGCGCGAGATGCTGGTGATCACCTCGTTCCTGGGTATCCAGGATCCGCGCGAACGGCCCCCGGAGGCGCGCGAGGCGGCCGACAACGCGCACGCCTTGTTTGCCGATGCGCGTTCCGAATTCATTGGCATTCTGCGGCTTTGGAATGCCTACCGCGATGCCCATGAAGAGCTTACCCAGTCCAAGCTGCGCGACTGGTGCGGACGGCATTTTCTTGGCTTCCTGCGCATGCGCGAATGGCGCGAGCTGCATCGCCAGCTGCGGCTGCTGTGCGAGGAGCTGGGTTGGGCAATGGGCGAGGACGAAAGTTTCGGCAAGGCGCTGCTGTCGGCACCGCCGACGCTGCCGGCAGGCGGCGACAGCGAAGCCAAGCGCAAGGCCACCCGTGGCGAGCAGCACAAGGCGGCGCGTTTGGCGCGTGAAGGGAAAGCGTCGGTGTCCGACGCGGTGCCTGCAGCGGCCGCAGCGCCTGCAAAGAACACGCGCAAACCCAATCCCGATCCAAGCGTGGCTTCGATCCCGGACAAGGTGCGCATAGCGGCCTACCAGACCCTGCACCGTGCGGTGCTGGCCGGCTTGCCCACGCAGGTCGGCCATCGCACCGAGAAGGGCGATTTCCAGGCCCCGCGCCAGCGCCGTTTCCATCTGTTCCCCGGCTCGGCACTGGCCAAACGGCCGCCGCCGTGGGTGCTCAGTGCCACCTTGCTGGATACACAGCGGGTCTGGGGCATGACCAATGCGTCGATCGAGCCGGATTGGGTGATTGCCGAGCTGCCGCACCTGCTGGCCCGCAAACACTTCGACCCGCATTGGTCGCGTGCTCAAGGCCAGGTGCTGGCTTCGGAGCAGATCAGCCTGTTCGGGCTGGTGCTGGCGCCGAAGAAGTCGGTGCATTACGGCCGCATCAACCCCGGCGAGGCCCACGACATCTTCGTGCGGCAGGCGCTGGTGACCGGCGAAATCAACACCCGTGCCGGCTTCGTCGCCGACAACCTCAAGCTG
This sequence comes from Stenotrophomonas nitritireducens, assembly GCF_001700965.1. Taxonomy (NCBI): domain Bacteria; kingdom Pseudomonadati; phylum Pseudomonadota; class Gammaproteobacteria; order Lysobacterales; family Lysobacteraceae; genus Stenotrophomonas; species Stenotrophomonas nitritireducens. The sequence continues at coordinate 1,041,678 of NZ_CP016756.1, read as the reverse complement.
CTGGAACAGGCACGCGAAGAAGAAGCCAAGCTGCGCCGCGCCGGCATCGTTGCCGACGAGGATTGGCAGGCGCGCTGGTATCTGGACCGGGTGCCCTCGCATATCCATTCGGCCAATCTGCTGGATGGCTGGTGGAAGGCCTTGCCGCCGGAACAACGGCGCAGCCTGCACTGGTCGTTGACCGATCTGCTGCCGGGCGAGGGCAGTGAGCAGGACCGCTACCCGAAGTACTTCCCGCTGGGCGATGCGCGGCTGGCCATGCATTACCGCTTCGAGCCGGGCAGCGAGGAGGATGGCGTCACCCTGGATGTGCCGCTGCATCTGCTCAATGCGCTGGATCCGGCGCGGCTGTCGTGGTTGGCGCCCGGTTTTGTCGCGGACAAGGCCTCGGCCCTGATCCGCAGCCTGCCCAAAGCGATGCGCCGCAACTACGTGCCGGCCCCGGATTTCGGGCGCGCGTTTGCCGAGGCCTGGCCACAGCCTTCAGCCGATGACATCCGTGGCGAGCTGGCGCGGTTCCTGTCCAAGGCCACCGGTGCGGTCGTCGCGGCCACCGATTTCGACGTGGAGGCGCTGGAGCCGCACCTGCGCATGAACCTGCGTCTGTTTGAAGTGACAGCGGCGCCGACAGGGCGCGGTAAAGACGCTGCTTCCAGCGAAAAGGGCGGCATGAAGCTGCTGGCCATGTCGCGCGACCTGGATGCCTTGCGCGCCCGTTTTGGCGAGCGTGCCGGCAGCGCCTTCGCCGCACGTGCGGGCGCGGCGCTGGCGGCTGAGGGGTTGCGCGAGTTTCCGGCCACCGCCATCCCCGAGCAGGTGCCGGGTGAAGCGGGCGTGCCGGCGTATCCGGCGCTGGTGGATACCGGCGATGCGGCGGCATTGCGCATCTTCGCCGACCGCAACGAAGCCGCGCTTGCACATCCACAGGGCGTGCGCCGGCTGTTGGAAATCGCCTTGGCCGACAAACTCAAGCAGGCGCGCAAGCAGCTGCCGGTGTCGCCCAAGACCGGCCTGCTGTACGCAGCCATCGAGTCGCAGGAACGGCTGCGTGGCGACCTGGTTGATGCCGCGCTGAATGCCGTACTGGCCGAAGGCCTGGAAGCGATCCGCACACCAGACGCCTTCCAGCAACGCTGCGCCGATGCGGGCAAGCGCCTGTTTGGCGAGGCGATGGAGCGGCTCAAGCTGGCTGAAAGCATCCTCGGACTGGTCGGCGAACTGAAGCCGCAGCTGGAGTCACCGCTGATGGGCTGGGCGCGCGGCAATCTGGACGATATGCAGGCGCAGCTCGCGGGCCTGGTGCATGCCGGCTTCCTGCGTGAAACACCGGCCGATGCACTGGCGCAGTTCCCGCGTTATCTGAAGGCGATGATCCTGCGGGCCGAACGGGCCAAGCGTGATCCTCCGCGTGACCAGGCGCGCATGCTGGAACTCAAACCCTTCGTCGATGCGCTGCAGGAGGCGCGTGTGCAGGGCCTGGCCGAGCGCCCGCAATGGGCGGCGCTGCGCTGGGATATCGAGGAACTGCGGGTATCGCTGTTTGCCCAGGAGCTGGGCTTCCGTTCCGGCATTTCGGCCAAGAAGCTGGCCCAGCGGGTGGCGGCACTGCGCAGCTGACGGCTGCGCTAGCGGGTGATCGCCGCCTCCGGGCGGTGTTGCTGGATGCAGGCACGGCGGGCGGTGTTCATCTGCGTATGCGCCGAGGCGTGTTCGCGGCTGATGGCCTGGCGGAAGGTTGCCATCCGCTGGCGCAGGGCCTGGCTGCGTTCGGCGTCGGTGGCCTGGGCCAGTTGTTCGTTGAGCGTGCTCATCTGCTGCTGCAGGGTGCCGACGCGGTCATTGGAAGAACCGTAGATGGACGCGGTGGCGGTACTGATGCAGCTGCGTTCAGCTTCCAGCGCTTCGGCGGCGGTGCCGCCGGCTGCCGGAGCCGCAGTCGTTGCTGTTGCCGGTTGGCCGTCTGCGTTGCTGGCCGAGTTTGCGGGAGTGGCGGCGGCCTGATCGCGCAGCTTCATCGGTTCGGCACGCGCATCGCAGGGATGTTCGGAATACATGGTCTCGCCGGATTTGCCCTTGCACTTGTAGACCTGTGCGGCAGCGCTGGTCGGGACTAACAGCAACAACAGGGGCAGGACGAATACACGCATGGGGCAGCAGGCTCGAAGATTCGATGACGGGACGCAACGCCCCGGCCAGCGTGGCCGGGACAGGGCTGGCGCTTACTTGGTGCGGCGGACCTTGGCGCGGGTGTTGAGCCCGTCCACCTGCAGGTACCACACGTTCATCAGGCCGGGGGTGATACGCACGCTGGGCGCCTGCTTGCGCACGCCGCTGACGCTGGTGTCGTCGGTCTGTTCCCAGATCTGGCCGTTGCCCAACGTGTACTGGCGGCCCTTGCTGAAGCCACGGAACTCGCCTTCCAAGGTGGCTTCGATCGGATCCTTGGAGCCGAAGTCGGAGAAGCCGCGGTTTTTGACGATCACTTCCTGGCGGCCTTCTTCGCGCGCCTGTTCCACGGCGATGGTGGCCGCCTGCGCCACCTTGCCCTGCAACCAGTTGTTGAGGGTGACCAGTTCCTCCGGGCTGAGCTTGTTCAGGCCGGCGGCGTTGAATTCGGCGGCGGACATCTGCTGCTGCAGATCGCCCTGCACCACACGCTGGGCATGGGCATCGAGGAACGGGGACGACGACAAAGCGGTGACGGCAAGCAAAACAGCAAGGCGAGGCAGCTTCATGAATATTGTTCCCAGAGAGGGTGGGCGCTAGTGTAGGGGCATCTGCCTGTAATTGAATGCTGTGAACAGTTCCCCCACCCCCGGCCTGGATGCGCTGCTGCAGCGCGCCTCAACCCGTGCCCTGTCCGAGCCGCTGCGCCATGCCCTGCTGGCCTGCTGGCAACAGCCGGACATGGATGCATCTCCACACCTGCCCTGGCCGGTGCTCGCCGACACCCTGGATTCGCTGGCGCTGCTGTCAGCCGACGAAAGCGTGATTGTCGCCGCCCTGTTGTTCGACCTGCCCGGCCTGCGTGCCCATGCCGCTGAACTGCCGCTGGGGCCCTCCGCCGCAGCGGTGAATGGACTGCTGGATGGGCAGGAAGCCGCCGACCAGGTGTGGGCGCTGCATGCCGGGCGCGAGGCCGGGCGCAACAGTGAAGGCCTGCGCCGGCTGTTGCTGGCCATCATCCACGACCTGCGTGTCGTCCCCATCCTGCTGTCGCGCCAGCTGGCCTGCATGCGCGCGGCCGACAAACTGCCGGCCGAACAGCGCCGCGCGCTGGCCCAGCTGACCCGCGATATCCACGCGCCGCTGGCCAACCGGCTGGGCATCTGGCAGCTGAAGTGGGAGCTGGAGGACCTGGCGTTCCGCTTCCTGGAGCCGGAGACCTACCGCCATATCGCCCGTGAGGTGGACGAAACCCGCATTGCCCGCGAGCGCTACGTGGAGGCGGTGAAGAAGAAGCTGTCGGCGGCGCTGGCCGAACAGGCCATCCGCGGCGAGGTCAGTGGCCGACCCAAGCACATCTACAGCATCTGGCGGAAAATGCAGAAAAAGCAGCTGGCCTTCGAGCAGCTGTATGACCTGCGCGCGGTGCGGGTGATGGTGGACGACGTGGGCGCCTGCTACGCCACCCTGGGCGTGGTGCATGCGCTGTGGACGCCGATTCCCAGTGAGTTCGACGACTACATCGCCCGGCCCAAGGCCAATGACTACCGCTCGCTGCATACTGCGGTGATCGGTCCGGAAGGGCGCACCATCGAGGTACAGATCCGTACCCACGAAATGCATGCCCAGGCCGAGTTGGGCGTGGCCGCGCACTGGAAGTACAAGGAAGGCGGCAAGGGCGGCGAGAAGGCCTTCGACCGCAAGATCACCTGGATGCGGCAATTGCTGGAGCAGGCCCAGGACCCGGGCAGCCCGGACGACCTGGCCGGTGCGCTGGACGCCGAACTGATCGAAGACCGCGTCTATGCGCTCAGCCCCAAGGGCGAGGTGATGGACCTGCCGGCCGGTGCCACCCCGCTGGATTTCGCCTACCACGTGCACACCATGGTCGGGCACCGCTGCCGTGGCGCAAAGATCAACGGCCGCATCGTGCCCTTGACCTACCACCTGCGCAGCGGCGACCGCGTCGAGATCCTCACCGGCAAGGAAGCGGATCCCCGACGCGACTGGTTGTTGCAGTCCAATGGCTTCCTGGCCAGCGGCCGGTCGCGCGAAAAGGTGCGCAACTGGTTCCACAAGCTCGACCGGGCCCGCAACGTCCAGGCAGGCCGCGAGCTGCTGGACCGCGAATTGAAGCGCCTGGGCCTGCAGCAGTCCGACCTGATGGTGGCTGCGCGCAAATTCCATGCCGACAGCGTGGACGATCTGTACATCCAGGTGGCGCTGGGCGACACCGGCCCCAGCCAGGTCAGCCGGGCCTTGCTGGAGGCGGAAAAAGCCGCAACGCAGCCCGCAGCACCGGCGCTGCCCCGGCCAACCGCGCGTCGTGGCAGCCTGGGCAAGTCCGATTTCACCGTGCAGGGCGTGGGCAATCTGCTGGTGCAGTTGGCGCGCTGCTGCCAGCCGGTGGCAGGCGAGCCGATCACCGGCTACCTCACCCGCACCCGCGGCGTCACCGTGCACCGCATGGATTGCGCGGCGCTGGCGCGTTTGTCGGCGGCACATCCGGAGCGGGTGTTGCCGGTGGAGTGGGGCCGTACCGGTTCCGGCTATGAGGTGGATGTGATGGTGCGCGCGGTGGACCGGCGCTGGCTGCTGAAGGACATCACCAACCTGATCGCGCAGGAGGACGCCTATGTGCTGGAGATCAACAGCGACAACCTGCGCGAGAGCGGGCGCGTGCAGTTGCGCCTGCGCTTGAAGGTCAGCGATTACGGCCAGCTGTCCACCCTGCTCGGAAAACTCGACGCCTTGCCTGGCGTAGACGATGCGCGAAGGTTGGGATAGGTAAGCTTGGCGCATGCAGAAACGGCGTCAGCGCGGCTTACAGGGATTGGAGACATTCGGCGACAAGCTGCGGCTGTACGGGCGCTGGTGGGTGGCGCGTGGCTGGAACAGCCCGCGCGCCTGGCGCGCGATCGCCATCGGGGTGGCTGCCTTGGCACTGGTGTTGGCGCTGTTCCGGCAGCCGCTGGCCAATTGGTTGTGGCCGGAAACCAAGATCCAGCAGCTGCTCGATGATGGTCGTTCGGCGCTGCGTGCGGGGCATTTGAGTGCCGCCGATGGCCGTGGTGCGCGCGAGTTGTTCGAGGCGGCTGCCGCGCTGGATCCGGATCGCAGTGACATCCGTAACGCTTTGGCGCAAACCGCGCAGGCGGTATTGGAGCAGGCGCGCAGGCAGTTGGCGGCCGGTGATCGCGAGGCGGCCACGCGCAGCCTGGCGCTGGCCCGGCAGCTGCAGGCCCCATCGGCCGATATCGATCCGCTGGCTGCTCAGCTGCAGCAGGCGGTGGGCGGAGATGACGGCATCGAGCAGCTGCTGCAGCAGGCCGAGGCGGCGCAGGCGCAGGGCCGGTTGGACGATGCGGCGGACGCGGCCTTGCCGCTCTATCAGCGGGTGCTGGCGCTGCAGCCGGACAAGATGCAGGCGCTGGAAGGACGCGACGAGGTACTTTCGGACCTGCTGACCCAGGCGACGCGGGCGGCCGACCGTGGCGATCTGGCCGCTGCCGCAGCGCTGTTGCAGCGGGTGGAACGCTATGACGCCGGCCACGCCAACCTGCCGGCGGTCAAGGCGGTGATGAATGCCGCGCTGGAGCAGCGCCGGCAGCAGGGTGAGCGCGATTTTGCGCGTGGTCGCCTGCAGCGCGCAGCCGACGCGTTCGAGCAGGTGCTGGCGGCGGGCGAGGACCCCGCAGCGCGTCAGGGCCTGCAGCGCATTGCCCATGCGCAGGTGCAGGAAGCGCTGCGGCTGACGGCGGATTTCCAGTTTGAGCTGGCCGAACGCGCTTTGAAGCATGCGCGAGAGCTGGCCCCGGACAGCCCCGAGCTAAGTGCGGCCGAACAGGTGCTGCAACGCACCCGTCAGGCGCGCCAGGCGATGGAAGCGCCAGGCACCGGCGCCGAGCGCGAGCGCCGCTTGAAGGTCCTGCTCAAACAACTGGACGAGGCTGAAGCGCGACAGGAATGGCTGTTGCCACCGGGCAGCAGCGCCTATGACCGCTTCAAGGCCGCGCAGGCATTGGCGCCGCAGGACGCGCGGGTCAAGCGGGCGGCGGCACGGATTCTTCCGGCCGCTCGCCGCTGCCTGGACGACAACCTGCGCGGCAACCGGCTGCGTGCGGCGCGCACCTGCCTGGATGCCTGGCAGGCTCTGGCACCTACCGACCCGGCGCTGACTGCAGCGCGACGTCGGCTGGCCCAGCGTTGGCTCGCCGTTGGCAGCGAACGCCTGGGCGGCGGTGATACCGCCTTTGCACAGCAGGCCCTGGCACAGGCACAGCAGATAGATCCGGCCACACCGGAAATCGCCGGCTTCAACGAGCGCGTGCGCAACGCGCTGCGTTGATCGTGCCGAGCCCCGGTTCGCATTGCACCAGCCGCGCTGCGGCGCGCGTCCTGCTCGGCATCGCGTGCGTTACGTGGTGAAAAACACCCGTTGCACGGTCTGACGTGCCGCCTCCATCGAGAAGTGCGTGGCGATGTTGGCCAGGCCGTTGTCCGACAGGCGCTGCCAGAGTTCTGCATCGTCATACAGGCGCAGCACGGCATCGGCGAAGGCTTGGGCGCCGTCGGCGACCAGTACGTCGCGGCCGTGCTGCAGGTGCATGCCTTCCACGCCGCAGGTGGTGGCCACCACCGGTTGGCCGTGGGCCATGCTCAGGTTGACCTTGCCCTTTACCCCGGCACCGAAACGAAGCGGGGCCACGGCAACGCGCATGCCGGTCATGTAGGGCACCACGTCCGGCACATAGCCGTGTACCTGCACCCCGGGGCGGGTGGCAGCCAGCGTGTGGATGCTGTCGGGCACATCGGCGCCAATACAGTGGAAGCGGATATCCGGGCGCTGCGCGTGGATGAGCGGAAACACATCGCCGATGAACCAGGTCATCGCATCCAGATTCGGTGGATGGCGGAAGCCGCCGACGAATACAAGATCATGCCGTTGCGCCCAGGGTGCACCGGCACCTGCGATCTCATGCAGGTTGGAAAGCAGTTCCACCCGTACCTGCGGCGCGTCCGTGGCGAGTTGTTCCTTTTCCGCGGCGCTGACCAGCAAGGTCACATCGGTCGCTGCCATGACCGCCAGTTCGCTGGCGCGGGTGCGCTCGGCGCTGCGCAGCAGGCGTTGGTCGCGGGCCAGCTCCGCACCGCGGCGCTCGCGCAGGTAATGCAGGTCGACGGTGTCGAACACGGTACGCGCCTGCGGCGCGAACTGCTTGAGCAGCGGCAGGCATTCGTTGGCGACGTGGTAACGCACCAGCATGACGACGGCGAAACGCTTGCCGTTGTCACGCAGCCAGCTGCCGACGCGGTCGAGGAAGGGTGCATGCCAGACTTCCACACCGATCGCCTGCAGGGCTTCGGTGGCGCGGCTGGCCGGTTCGCCGCGGGTGGGGAGGAACACCACGTGGGCGCCTTCGGCGAGCAGCAGGCGGATCAGGTTGAACTGGCGCAGCGAGGCCGAGTCGCGGTCGGGCTGCGGCACGCACTCGTCGATGATCAGGATCTGCCGCTGGTGGCGGTGCAGCAGGGCCGGCGACGGCACGCTGCCCGGTGCGGGCTGCGCGGCAAGTGCGTGCTGCCAGATCGAGGCGAAAACGGCCTGGTTGCGCACCTGGTAGGCCTTGACCCCGCTGCTGGTATCGGTGCCATTGCTGGTGCCTTCATCGTGCACGACGCGGCTGGCCGGCTGTACCAGCACGCGGCGCCCGGCCTCACGTACCTTGAAGGCCAGGTCGGTATCTTCGTAGTAAGCCGGTGCATAGCGGCTGTCCAGCCCGCCCAGTTCCTCGAACAACAGCCGCGGGATGGCCAGGGCGGCGCCGGAGCAGTAATCGGCATCGCGCAATGCGCTGTAGCGGGGGTCTTCGGCCGATTCAAAGCGGCCATAGCTCCAGCAACTGCCATCGGCGAAAACCACGCCGCCGGATTCCTGCAACCGGCCATCGGGATACAACAGCTGGGCGCCGACCAGGCCGGCATCAGGCACCTGCACGAAGGTGGCCAGCAGCGCATCCAGCCAGCCGGGCTGCGGGATGGTGTCGTTGTTCAGCAGCACAACGTGGTCACCGCGGCTGAGCCGCAGGCCATCGTTGCAGGCGGCGATGAAACCGCCGTTGCTTGCGCGCAGGTGGTAGCGCAAGCCGTCGATCTGCTGCATCCACTCGCGGGTGCTGTCGCTGCTGCCATCGTCGATGACCAGGATCTCGCAGCTGCTGGCAGGCGGATGTGCCGCCAGCGCGCGCAGGCAGGCCAGGGTGTGGCCGCAGTGGTTGTATACCGGGATGACGATGCTGGCTGCCGGTTGCTCGCTGCGCGGCACGCTGAACGGAACAAACGGGCCGTTGTCGGGAAAATACAGCGGATCACGCTGCGCAGGCGGCTGGCGACGGGTATGCACACCCACCCGGTGCAGGGTGGCGCGCCAGCCGCGGGTGCGCAGGCTGGCCAGGCCACGACGGGCCAGGCCGATGATGCGATTGACGGCGTAGCGCATATCGGCCAGCGAAATCGACATTCCTTTGGAACTCCAGCTTAAGCAGGGAACTGCCAGCCAACGCCCCCCGGGATGCGGCTGCGTTAGACTCGGTGCAACTCACATTCTCGCATCCCTGTGCCACGACGCCACGATTCCGACGAGCTCGACGACGATACCGACGGCAACAGCCCTGTGTGGCGCAGCCGCTTGATCACCTGGGGATTGGCCGCAGCCGCATTGGGGCTGGGCTTCATGATCCCCTATACGCTGTACCTGAACAGTCAGGTCAGCCAGCGGTTCGGTGAACTGCGCTGGCAGATTCCGACCCGGGTGTACGCGCGTCCACTGGTGCTCAGCCCAGGCACGGCGATGAACGCCAATACGCTCAAGACCGAGCTGGCCGCCTCCGGCTACCGCGATGACGGTGCCGGCAGCAGCCCGGGCACGTATCGCGTGCAGGGTGGCAGTTTCACCATTTCCAGCCGCGGCTACGTCGACGTGGACGGCAATGTCGCCCCGCGCAAGGTCGATGTGGTGGTATCCGGCGGCCAGGTCGCCTCGTTGCGCGAGGCAGGCAGCCGCAAGGCGCTGAAAGCGGCGCGGCTGGATCCGGCGCGTATCGCCACCCTGTATGGCCAGAAGCAGGAAGAACGGCGGCTGGTGCGGGTGCGCGAAGTGCCGGAACTGCTGGTCACCGGCCTGCAGGCGGTGGAGGACAAGGATTTCGCACGTCACCACGGCATCGACCTGAGCGGCATCGCGCGGGCGGTCTGGGTGACCGTGCGTAGCGGCGGTGAGACCCGCCAGGGCGCCAGCACCTTGACCCAGCAGCTGGCCCGCAGCGGCCTGCTCGGCATCGGCAAGGAACAGACCATCACCCGCAAGTTCAACGAGGTGCTTTACGCGCTGATCATGGAGGCGCGCTACGACAAGGCCACGATCCTGGAGGCCTATCTCAACCAGGTCTACCTGGGCCAGCGCGGCAAGCAGGCCATCCATGGCGTGTCTTCCGGCGCCGAGTTCTGGTTTGGCCGTGACCTCAACTCATTGAGCAGCGAGCAGATCGCCCTGTTGATCGGCCTGGTCAAGGGACCGTCGTATTACGACCCGCGGCGCAACCCCGAAAACGCGCTGGACCGCCGCAACTTCGTGCTGGGCAAGCTGCTTGAAAACAAGCTGATCGACGAAGCCGAGTATCAACGCGCGATCAAGGCACCGCTGGGCGTGTCCAAGAACGCCGGCATCGCCGCCGCCAACCGCTTCCCGGCCTATGTCGACCTGGTGCGCCGCCAGTTGGGCAACGACTACCCGGAAAACGTGCTGCAGGGTGCGGGCTTGAATGTGTTCACCGGCATGTCGCCGTCGGCCCAGGCGTACGCCGAGGGTGCAGTGGCGCACACCATCAAGGCGCTGGAAAACAAGCGCCGCCCGGAGCTGCAGACCGGCCTGGTGGTGACCGACGTGCACAACGGTGATGTGCTGGCCGTGGTGGGAAGCCGCGATGTATCCGAGCCGGGTTTCAACCGCGCCATCGAGGCGCAACGGCAGGTCGGCTCGCTGCTCAAGCCGTTCGTCTATCTGCTTGCATTAGCCCAGCCGGATCGCTTCTCGCTGGCCAGCTGGGTGGATGACTCGCCGGTGACGGTCAAGCTCAGTCGTGGCCGCAACTGGACGCCGGGCAATGCTGACAACCGCAGCCACGGCACCGTGCGGCTGATCGATGCCTTGGCGCGTTCCTACAACCAGGCCACGGTGCGGGTGGGCATGCAGGTCGGGCCGGAACGGCTGACCCAGCTGATGAACGTGCTGGCCGGGCTCAAGGCTGAATCCAATCCGGCGGTGATTCTCGGTTCCACCGACCAGAGCCCCTACGGCATGGCCCAGCTGTATCAGTTCCTGGCCTCTGGCGGCGAAATCCAGCCCTTGCACGCGGTGCGAGGTGTGGTGGATGCGCAGGGCAAGCTGCTCAAGCGCTACGACAAGAGCCCGGCGCCGGCGCAGGAAGGCGATTCGATTGCCGCCAACCTGATCAGCGTTGGCCTGCAGCAGGTGGTATCCAGCGGCACCGCGTCGGGGCTGAACGCCGACGGCCTGTCGCGGCTGCAGGCTGCGGGCAAGACCGGTACGTCCAACGATGGCCGCGACAGCTGGTATGCCGGCTATACCGGCGATCATCTGGCGGTGATCTGGATGGGCAACGACCAGAACGAACAGACCGGCTTGTTTGGTGCCTCCGGTGCGATGCGGGTGTGGTCCGGCATCTTCCGCAACCTGCCGAGCAAGGCCTTGCACGTGAACAACAAGGGCCTGGACTGGCAGTACGTGGAAGCGGCAGGCAGCAATGCCACCGATGAATCCTGCCCGGGCGCGCGCCGTTTCCCGTTTGTGGTGGGCTATGCACCGCCGTACGTGCCGTGCGCACTGCCGCCGGAAGTGCCGTTGGAGGACGCTGCAGAAGGTGCGCAGGAGCGTTCCGGCGGTGGCTGGCGCGGTTGGTTGGGCCTGGACCGCAAGGAACCTGAACCGGCTGCGGCCCCCGCTGCGCAGACGCCTGCGCGATAATCCCGCTTATGAAAACGACGTATCTGATCCGTTCCGCGCTGGTTGCTGCTGCAGCCGTTCTGTCACTCGCAGGCTGTGTCAGCGCACCACCGCCGGCGCCGCGCGCGGCCGTTGATACCACCACGCCGGCACAACGGCTTGCCGCCGTGGATGCCATTGCCGGTGCCGATGACACCGAGCTGTCGGTGCAGCCGCTGCGCGATGCGCAGGTGGACGATCTGCGCCAGACCGCCATTGCCCAGCGCAAGGCCGGTGACCTGGCTGCAGCTGCCGAAGCCTTGAACCAGGCCCTGCTGCTGGTCACCGACGACCCCGGCATCCTGCAGGAGCGGGCGGACATCGCCCTGCTGCAGGCCGACTGGGTGCGCGCCGAGACGCTGGCCAAGAAGGCGCTGGACCTGGGCTCGCGCACCGGCCCGCTGTGCCGCCGCCATTGGGCCACCATCGAACAATCGCGTCTGGCCCGTGCGGAAACGCAGAACGCCGCCTCCGCGCATGCACAGATCGAAGGCTGCACGGTGCCGGGGATCAAGCGTTTCTGATGTGAGCAGGGCATCGGGCGCAGGGAATCGACAAGGCGAACGCGGCAATGCGTGGCGTGAAGCAGGGCAGGTTTCCACCGGCCAAGCGCCAGTTGCTGTGATTGCTGGCAGATGCCCTTGTCCACTCTCCGTACCCGGCCGCTGAAACATGTCCTCCCTCGTCACCGCCAGCTGCGAAGCACTCAGTGAAGGCGGCGCGCTTGCGCGCCAGCTTGATGCCTTCGTGCCGCGACCGGCCCAGCTGCGGCTGACTGGCGCCATCGCCGAGACCTTCCAGCAGCGCGATGTGCTGCTGGCCGAGGCCGGCACCGGCACCGGCAAAACCTATGCCTATCTGGTGCCGGCGCTGCTGTCCGGTTTGAAGACGATCGTCTCCACCGGCACCCGTGCGCTGCAGGACCAGCTGTATCACCGCGATCTGCCGCGGGTGCGCGCCGCATTGGGCATTGGCCATCGCGCCGCCTTGTTGAAGGGTCGGGCGAATTATCTGTGTCGCTATCGGCTGGATCAGGCGCGCGGCGAACCGCGCTTCACCTCGACCGAGCAGGTGGCGCAGTTCCAGCGCATCCTTGCCTGGTCCGGACGCACCCAGTACGGCGACATGGCCGAGCTCGATGGCTTGGCCGATGACTCGCCGTTGCTGCCGATGGTGACCTCGACGGTAGACAACTGCCTGGGCACCGATTGCTCGTTCTGGAGCGATTGCTTCGTGGTGCAGGCGCGGCAGCGGGCGCAGGAAGCGGACCTGGTGGTCGTCAATCATCATCTGCTGCTGGCCGACCTGGCGCTGAAACAGGAAGGCTTCGGCGAGATCCTGCCGGGCGCACAGGCCTTCGTCATCGACGAAGCACACCAGTTGCCCGAGCTTGCGGCCAATTTCTTCGGTGAAGGCTTTGGCATGCGCCCCTGGCAGGAGCTGGCGCGCGATTGCCTGGCCGAATGCCGCAGCGTCGCTGGCGCGCAGGCCACCCTGCAGCAGCCGGTGGCGACGCTGGAGCTGGCCCTGCGTGCGTTGCGCGAGGCGATGGAGAAACTGCCACAGCGCGGCACCCGCTGGCGTGCCCTGGCGGTGCCGGCGGTTGCCGAAGGCTTTGATGCGGTCGCCGCGGCGTTGGCGCAGCTGCGCGATGCACTCGCCTTAGTGTGCGAAGCCTCGCCCGGGCTCGACGCCTGCCATGCACGCGCGCTGGAGGGCGTATCGCGCTTGTCGCGCTGGCTGGACGATGGCGATGCAGCGGCGGTCGACGCGTGGGACATTGATGATGCACCGGCTGCGTCGGACGATGCCGCCGCCGAACCATCATCAACGGCTGGCGATTCTCTGTTTCCTGCCGATGATGGCAACGATGTGCTGTGGTACGAGCTGACCCCACGCGGTTTCCGTTGCCAGCGCACGCCGATGGATGTGTCCGGCCCGCTGCGCGAGCACCGCCTGCGTTCGATGGCGGCCTGGGTATTCACTTCGGCAACCCTGACCGTCGATGGGGGCTTCGAACATCTGGCCAAACGGCTGGGCCTGGATGACCCGGATACCCTGGTCCAACCCAGTCCCTTTGACTGGCAGCAGCAGGCCTTGTGCTATCTGCCGCAGCAGTTGCCCGATCCGGCGGCGCGTGGTTACGGCGCGGCGCTGATCGCGACCCTGCGGCCGGTACTGGAGGCTTCGCAGGGCAGGGCATTCCTGTTGTTCGCCTCGCACCGTGCCTTGCGTGAGGCCGCTGAAGCATTGAGTGATGGGCCCTGGCCGCTGTTCGTGCAGGGAGAGGCGCCGCGCGCCAGTCTGCTGCAGCGTTTCCGCGAGTCCGGCAATGGCGTGCTGCTGGGCGCGGCCAGCTTCCGCGAAGGGGTGGATGTGGTCGGCGATGCACTGAGCGTGGTGGTGATCGACAAACTGCCGTTCGCCGCCCCCGATGACCCGGTATTCGAAGCGCGGCTGGATGCGATCCGCCGCCAAGGCGGCAATCCGTTCCGCGACGAACAGCTGCCGCAGGCGGTGATCGCGCTCAAGCAGGGCGTGGGCCGGCTGATCCGCAGCGAGACCGACCGTGGCGTGCTGGTGCTGTGCGACCCGCGCCTGCTGTCGCGCAGCTATGGGCGGGTCTTCCTTGATTCACTGCCGCCATTCCGGCGTACCCGCGCGCTGGCCGATGTGCAGGCGTTCTTTGCGCGACAATGGGCGCCGGAGCACGGGCCGCCGCCAGCGGCTGAAGAGCCGTCCGCCGATGCGGATACCGCTGCGCCCCCCTTTTCCTTGTCGTGATTGTCGCCATGAAGCTGCTTGCCTTTGAAACCGCCACCGAAGCCTGTTCCGTCGCCCTGTATGTGGATGGGCAGGTATTGGAGCGGTTTGAGGTCGCGCCGCGTCGGCACGCCGAGTTGAGCCTGCCCTGGGCCGAGCAGTTGCTGGCCGAAGCAGGCATTGCCCGCAGCCAGCTGGATGCCATCGCGCTCAGCCGTGGGCCCGGCGCCTTCACCGGCGTGCGCCTGGCCATCGCCATCGCGCAGGGCATTGCCCTGGCGCTGGACCGGCCCCTGCTGCCGGTATCCACACTGCAGACGCTGGCGCTGCGCGCGCCGGCAGATGCAGCGCGGGTGCTGGCCTGTATCGATGCGCGGATGGGGGAGCTGTACGCAGCACGCTACCTGCGCGATGCCAGCGGCGAGTTGCAGTTGCAGGAGCGCGAGTTGCTGGTCGCACCCGACGCGGTGCAGCTGCCGGCCGATGACAGCGTCTGGGCCGGCGTTGGTACCGGCTTTGCGGCGGGCGAGGGTGTGTTGAGCACGCGCCTGCAGTCGCGCCTGGTAAGCGTGGATGCACAGGCATTGCCGCGCGCCGCCGACGTGCTGAAGATCGCCGTGCCGGCGATGCTGCGTGGCGAAGCGATCGCCCCGGAGCTGGTGCAGCCAGCCTACCTGCGCGACAACGTCGCGCTGACCCTGGTCGAGCAACAGGCGCTGCGCGATTCCAAGCGCTGAAGCAGCGATAAGGTTCGTTGCTTGTGGGAGCGGTGTAAACCGCGAAGCTCGTACATTCGCAGATTGCGATCAGGGTGTTTGCTCAAGCAATGCCAGCTTCGCGGTTTACACCGCTCCTACAACAACACAGCAGCAACCCCGCGCTTGTAGGAGCGGCGTCAGCCGCGATGCCCGTACATTTCCAGATTGCGATCAAACCGGTGGCTTAGACAGCGCCAGCTTCGCGGTTTACACCGCTCCTACAAAACACGGCGCTCAACGATCGTCGTGCAGCTGGCCGCCGGGCAGGAATACCCAGGTGCGGGTGACCTGCAGGATGTCGATTTCGTCGCTGGTCTTGGGCAGGGCCGGGAACGGCTGGGCCTGTTCGATCACGCGCAGCGCGGTGGCGTCCAGCAGCGGCACGCCGCTGCTGCGCAGGATGCGGCTGCTTTCCACGCTGCCGTCGCGGCGCACACCGACGGTGATCACCACTTGGCCGCCGAGCCGGCGCTGGCGTGCTTCATCGGGGTAGTTGAGGTTGCCAACGCGTTCGGCGCGGTCAACCCAGGCGCGAAGGTAGTTGGCATACGCATATTCGCGGGTGCTGGCTGAGACGAATTTGCGGTTGGGGCGCTTGGCGTATTGCTCCGAGCGCAGATGTACCTCGGCCGCCAGCCGCGCCATCGCTGCATCCCGCTGCTCGCGCGCGCTCATCGGTGCGTTGGCGTCGGGACGGTCAGGCAAAGGCTGGGTCTGCGCGGTTGCCACCGCGTCCTTGCCCTGGCTGCTGGTGATGATGCGTGCCTGCGGTGGTGGCGGTGCTGCCGCGCTCTGCGCCTGCAGCGGCACCGGTGCCAGCCCGTTCTGAACCTGCGGCACGATGCCGGCCTGCGCATCGCGCGGGCGCTGTGCCTTGTCGTGGTCGCCGCCGCCCTGCTGGTTGGCCTGGGCCAGGAAATCGGCCTGCTTGGGCGTAAGTGGTGTGCTGGTCTGGCTGAAGATCACGTCCAGGGTGGGCACCAGCGGGGCGTTGTCGCTCACCGCGAAGCCCACCCCGAGGATCAGCAGCCCATGCACCAGCGTGGACAGCACCAGGGTGGCGGTCAGGCGTTGCTGTTCGCTGACCCGCGGGGCGGCGGGCAGGAGCTCAGGCTGCGAATACATCAGGCCAGGCCAGCCTCGATGGCATCGAACAGCTGGCCGGCGATGTTCAGGCCGAACTGGGCATCGAGTTCGCGCACGCAGGTGGGGCTGGTGACGTTGACCTCGGTCAGGTAGTCGCCAATCACGTCCAGGCCGACGAAGCGCATGCCGCGGCGCTTCATTTCCGGGCCCACCTGGGCGGCGATCCAGCGGTCACGTTCGCTCAGCGGGCGGCCTTCGCCGCGGCCGCCGGCGGCCAGGTTGCCGCGGAACTCATCACCCTGCGGGATCCGCGCCAGGCAATAGTCCACCGGCACGCCGTCGATCAGCAGGATGCGTTTGTCGCCCGCCGTGATGTCGGGAATGAAGCGCTGTGCCAGCGCCAGGTGCTGGCCGCCGTCGGTCAGCGTTTCCAGGATCACATTGAGGTTGGGGTCGCCGGTGC
This sequence comes from Stenotrophomonas nitritireducens, assembly GCF_001700965.1. Classification (NCBI taxonomy): domain Bacteria; kingdom Pseudomonadati; phylum Pseudomonadota; class Gammaproteobacteria; order Lysobacterales; family Lysobacteraceae; genus Stenotrophomonas; species Stenotrophomonas nitritireducens. Next base: position 1,025,381 of record NZ_CP016756.1, on the reverse strand, counting down.
CGCTGCGGAAGATCGAGCGCCCGCCCATGCCGTCCAGCGGCTTCAGTACCGCCTGCCCATGTTCCAGCACGAAGGCCTTGAGCTCGCGCGCGTCGCGGCTGACCAGGGTTGGCGGGCAGCACTGCGGGAACAGCAGCGCGGCCAGCTTCTCGTTGAAATCGCGCAGCCCCTGTGGGTCGTTGACCACGCAGGCGCCGGCCTGCTGGGCGATGCCCAGGATGTGGGTGTCGTACAGGTACTCGCCGTCGAACGGCGGGTCCTTGCGCATCAGCACGATCTGGCCCGGGCCGAATGCCAGCGGGGCGAACTCGCCCAGGCTGAACCAGCCGGCCTTGTCGTCGCGCACCTGCAGCGGGGCGACGTCGGCCTGGGCCTGGCCACCGTGCAGCGACAAGCCGCCGGGGCGTACATAGTGCAGCCGGTGGCCACGGCGCTGGGCTTCCAGCAGCATGGCAAAGGTGGTGTCCTTGGCGATCTTGATGTTGGCGATGGGGTCCATCACCACGATGACGTCTAAAGGCATGTCTTGAATCCGGCAGATCTGGAGGAGGATGTTAGCGGTTCGCGGCGGGGTCGCACAGCGCGGAAAGCGGAACGCTGAGGCTGAATGGCGTTGCGCTTTTATTGCGAACCAGGTCACATTATCTTGACAATCAGTCAAGTCCTGCAGGCATCGCTTGACAGTTTGCGGCTGGGCTGGGATATAGATGCGCTTTCGCGGCAGCATCGCGTTCGGTGCCGGTCGCGCGTTCGGGGAACAACAAATGGTTGAAAACATGGCTGCGGGTGGGGAACTCGCAGGGCTGAAGGTGATGGTCATCGATGACTCGAAGACCATCCGGCGTACGGCTGAAACACTGCTCAAGCGTGAAGGTTGCGAAGTGGTTACCGCCACTGACGGTTTCGAGGCATTGGCCAAGATTGCCGACCAGCAACCGCAGATCATCTTCGTCGACATCATGATGCCGCGTCTGGATGGCTATCAGACCTGTGCGTTGATCAAGGGCAACCAGCTCTTCAAGTCGACGCCGGTGATCATGCTGTCATCCAAGGATGGCCTGTTCGATAAGGCCCGGGGCCGCATCGTCGGTTCCGAGCAATACCTCACCAAGCCATTTACCCGCGACGAACTGCTAGGTGCCATCCGCACATACGTCAACGCCTGACCAGGGGGGAAAGGCAAAAATGGCTCGAATTCTTTTGATCGAGGACTCACCGACCGACAGGGCGGTGTTTACACAGTGGTTGCTCAAGGCTGGGCACGAGGTGCTGTCGGCAGACAATGCCGAGGACGGCCTGCAGATTGCCCGTGAGCAAGGCCCGCAGCTGGTGCTGATGGACGTGGTGTTGCCGGGGATGAGTGGTTTCCAGGCAACCCGCGCGCTGTCGCGTGACGAGGCTACGCGTGACATCCCGGTGTTGATCGTCAGCACCAAGGGCATGGAAACCGACAAGGCCTGGGGCATGCGGCAAGGTGCCAGCGACTACATCGTCAAGCCGCCGCGCGAGGATGATCTGATCGCGCGGATCAACAAACTGGTGGGTTGATGCGTTCTCCATTCGACATCCTTGAAGCCTACGAACGCCGCAGTCTGGCGCACGCGGTACAGCTGCCTGAGCGGAGCTTTTCGCAGGATGTCTGGCGTGGCGTGGGTTACCGCGTTGGCAGCCGGCATCTGGTCTCGGATTTCCGCGAAGTGGTGGAAATCGTGCCCATGCCGCCGGTTACCCCGGTACCCGGCGCACAGCCGTGGTTGCTGGGCGTGGGCAACCTGCGCGGCAACCTGTTCCCGGTGGTGGACCTGAAGAACTTCCTGGAAGGCGAGCGCACCGCACCGCAGGAAGGCCAGCGCGTGTTGATCATGCGCCAGAGCGGCGGCGACGTTGCGCTGGTGATCGACGAGCTGTACGGCCAGCGCAGCTTCGAGGCACCGATGCAGGTGCCTGCCGGCGACATCGCGCAGGGGCGCTATGCGCACTTCGTCGAACGCGCCTTCCATGATGAAGGCCGTGACTGGGGCGTGTTCTCGCTGTCGCTGCTTTCCCGCACTCCTGAATTCCGGCAAGCGGCCGCCTGATCGGCGCGCTTGCCTCTTCGTATTGAGACCGAGGTCGAACGATGAGTACTGCTCCTGAAGCCGCCAAGGCAGGCAAGCTTGGCAACGTAAGCACCAACTTCTGGTTGGGCTTGTTGGTGCTCTCGATGGTCGTGTTCGGTGCCAACACCGGCGTGGCCACCTGGCAGGGCAGCCGCCTGGCCGGTGCCAGTACCGGCGCCGCCGACCTGCAGGTGCTGTCACAGCAGCTGGCCAACCAGGGCCGTGAAGCCGTGGCCGGTAGCCGCGAAAGCTACGCCGCGTTCAAGGACACGCGCAGCAAGGTGGAAAGTACCGTCAGCGAGTTGCAGGGCCGTTACGGCAACGAGACCGGTGTGTCCGGTCCGCTGAGCGCACTGGTTGATACCTGGAAGCCGCTGTCCAAGAACGCCGAGCAGATCGTCGCCTCCGAGCCGGCGGTGCTGGCCCTGGCCGGTAACGCCGACAGCTTCGTCGGCGCGGTGCCGCAGCTGCAGGCACAGTTGAACGAAGTGGTGCGGGCGATGACCGCCGGTGGCGCCCAGTCCTCGCAGGTCTACAACGGCCTGCAGCAGGTGGTGGTGGTAGGCACCATGGCCCGTCGCGTGACCGAAATCCGTGCCGGTGGTGCCGGTGCAAGCGGCGCCGGTGATGCGCTGGCGCGCGACATGGTGGTGTTCACCCAGGTGCTGGAAGGCCTGCGCAACGGCAATGAAGAAATGGGCATTGCCGCCGTACGCAATGCCAATGCACAGGTTGCGCTGGAACAGTCGGCCAACCAGTGGGCCAAGATGAAGAAGGATGCCGACGCCATTCTGGCCAGCTCGCGCAACCTGTTTGCTGCACAGTCCTCGGCGGCCGCACTGGCCACCGGCTCGGACAAGATGCTGGAGCGCAGCCGCAAGCTGTTCGACGCGTTCTCGGCCTTCGGCTCGGCCCGCGATACCCGCATCTTCCCGAACTTCTGGTGGAGCGTGATCTTCGGCGGCCTGTCGGTGCTGTCTATCATCGGCTTCGTCTGGAGCACGGTGCGTACCCGTTCGCGCGAGCAGGACGTGCGTTACCAGACCCAGGTGGAATTCAACAGCCGCAACCAGCAGGCGATTATGCGTCTGCTGGACGAAATCAGCTCACTCGGTGAAGGTGACCTGACGGTAAAGGCCTCGGTGACCGAGGACATGACCGGCGCCATCGCCGACGCTATCAACTACGCCGTGGACGAACTGCGCCACCTGGTGACCACCATCAACGACATCTCCTCGAAGGTGGCGGTGTCGGCACAGGAAACCCAGGCAACGGCAATGCAGCTGGCCGAGGCCGCCGGCCACCAGGCCGACGAGATCACCAGCGCCTCGGACCGTATAGGCGAAATCGCAACCTCCATTGAGCAGGTGTCGCGCAACTCGACCGAGTCGGCCGAAGTGGCACAGCGCTCGGTGGTGATCGCCACCGAAGGTGCCGGCGTGGTGCGCCAGACCATCCAGGGCATGGACCAGATCCGCGACCAGATCCAGGAAACCTCCAAGCGCATCAAGCGACTGGGTGAGTCCTCGCAGGAGATCGGCTCGATCGTGGAACTGATCAACGACATTTCCGAGCAGACCAACATCCTGGCTTTGAACGCAGCCGTGCAGGCGGCCTCGGCCGGTGAGGCTGGCCGCGGTTTCGCCGTGGTGGCCGACGAAGTGCAGCGACTGGCAGAACGTACCTCCGGCGCAACGCGCCGAATCGAAGGTCTGGTGCAGGCCATTCAGGCCGATACCAACGAAGCGGTTACCTCGATGGAACAGACCACCGCCGAAGTGGTATCCGGCGCGCGTCTGGCCGAAGACGCCGGTACCGCACTGACCGAAATCGAACGCGTGTCCAACGCGCTTAACAATTTGATCAAAAGCATCTCCATCGCCGCCAACCAGCAGGCCTCGGCAGCTACCGACATCACCCAGACGATGGGTGTTATCCGGCAGATTACCGGCCAGACCTCGCAGGGCGCCGGGCAGACCGCCGATTCGCTGGGTCAGTTGAACCAGTTGGCGGCAGAACTGCGCCGTTCGGTGGCCGACTTCAAGTTGCCGGCCTGAACGGACTGATCGGGCGGGGATGCAAAGGAATCAGCAGATGAAGTTTCGTCACAACGCAACGCAGGGCCGCCCGGACGGCATGCAATTGATGCTGCACGGGGGAGTGCGATGAGTACCTTGCGCGATGCGATGAGCCACGCAGCTCTGGGTTGGGTGAAACCCGAGCTGGACGAGACCCTGCGCCAGGTGCGCAACGAGGTCGAGGCCTACGTCGAAGAACCCAATGACAGCAGCCGCATGCGCTTCTGCGCCGGCTACCTGCACCAGGTGCAGGGCACGCTGCGCATGGTCGAGCTGTACGCCCCGGCGATGGTGGCCGAGGAGCTGGAGCTGCTGGCCAATGCGGTACGCGATGGTGCCATCCCGGACCGCGACGAAGCCTGCGCCACGCTGATGCGTGGCACCGTGCTGCTGCCCGATTACCTAGAACGCCTGCAGAACGGCCACCGCGATATTCCGATCGTGCTGCTGCCGCTGCTCAATGACATCCGTGCCGCACGCGGCGCTGAGGGCATCAACGAAAGCGTACTGTTCGACTTCAACCCCGACGCCAGCGACGCCAGCCCGGATGAGCTGGAGCACGCACGTGGCAGCTTGAGTGGGCGCAACCGCGAACTGCTCGACACGGTTGGCAGTGCGGTGAAGGAAGAACTGATGCGCATCAAGGATGCGCTCGATCTGCATATGCGCATGGACGGCAATCCGGCCGACCTGCAGGTGCAGGTCAACGAGCTGGGCGCCGTTTCCGATACGCTCGGCGTGATGGGCCTGGGCGTTGCCCGTGGCATCGTCGCGCAGCAGCGCGACGCCCTGCGCGAGGTTGCCAACGGCAGCCGCCAGATCGACGACAACCTGTTGCTGGATATCGCCGGTGCGCTGTTGTACGTGGACGCATCGCTGGATGACCAGGTCGCCCATCTGGGCGCCAATGTCGCCGGCGAAGACGATCCGGGCTCGGTGGAAACCCGTCGCACGGTGGAAGTGCTGGCGCATGAAGCCATTGCCAACTTCACCGCCGCACGCGAATCGTTCGTGGCCTTCATCGAGACCAATTGGGACCACGCACGCCTGTCCGAGGTGCCGCGTCTGCTGGGCGAAGTGTCCGGTGCCCTGCGCATGCTGGAACTGCCGGTACCGGCCGATTACCTGCAGGCCGTGCGCCAGTACATCGATGTTGAACTGATCGCACGCCAACGCATTCCCAGCGGGCGTCAGCTCGACACCCTGGCCGATGCGATGGCCAGCCTGGAATACTTCCTGGAAGCCCTGCGCGATCGCCGCCCGGGCCGCGAGGAAATCCTCGACATCACCCGCACCAGTTTGGAAACCCTGCGCTATTGGCCGATTCCGGCAGTGCAGGCGACCATGACCGGCGGTTTGGCGCCGGTTGCCGGCGCGGCTGCCGCGGTAACGCATGCAGATTCCGTCGCATCGGCAGAGGCTGCCCTGGCAGAGGCGCCGCTGGTGGCCGATTCTTTCACCGTCACCGGTGCTGGCATCGATGAACACGTGTCCGCCGCAGCGGATGCGGTGGTTACCGAGCCCTCGTCGGACAGCGTTGCGGCGGTCATGCCGCCGCCGTTGCCGCCGCTTGACCGTGACGACAAGCCGCAGCCTGCAGCGGCCGAATACCCGTTGGTATTCGGGGCAGCCATCAATGCCGTAGCTACGCCGGTACAGCCGTCGCAGGGGCAGGACGCGCACGATTCGCTCGCAGCGCCGGCCCCGGCTGCGGAAACCGCTACGACGCATTTCGCATTTGATCCGGTCACCGCCGAAGCATCGCTGTCCGATGACAGCAGCTTCCAGCTTGCCCCGCTGGTGCTTGAAGGGCAGGAATCCAGTGCTGGCGCGGAATCGCCCACACCTGCATCGTTTGCCGCGACCTTCGATCCGGTTGCCGCCGAGGACCTAGGGGTTGCCGGCGCAGGCGATATCTACCGTTTCGACGACAGCTTGCTCACCCTGGAAGGCGATGAAGCCGCCTCGGCGCAGGCGCCCGAGCTGGCCAAGCGCGAACTTGCCGATGGCGACGTGTTCTTCAGTGCGGAACTGGAAGCGGTCAGCCCGGCGTTCGATGCCGGCACGCAGCCCGTTGCACAGACGACCAACAGCTGGGAGCTGGACGCTGCGCCTGCAGCGTCGGATGCCGGCATTGCCGGCGATGCGCTGACGCTGGAAACAACGCCCGCCGACAGCCTGGAGGTTGCCTCGATCGAGCCGGTTTCCATGCTGGTTGAGCCCGTCTCCAAGCTCGATACGGAAACCGCCGCGTTCATGGCGCAGCTCGATGCCGCGGCCGAAGCATTTGATCCGTTCGCGCTGCCGGCATCGCTGCAGCCTGAGTTGGTCACCGCCGATGTGGCCGAGGCGGCGATCAATGGCGCAGCGCCTGCCAAGGCTGCAGCGCCGGTACACCAGCTTGAAGGTGGCTTCATCGACGGCGGCGACGTCATCGATCAGGACATCCGTGAAGTCTTCATCGAGGAATTCGACGAGGAGCTGGAAAACCTGGGCAACCTGCTGCCCGCATGGCGCGCGGCGCCGGCCAACATGGAACGCCTGCGCCCGGTGCGCCGGGTGTTCCATACCCTCAAGGGCAGTGGTCGTCTGGTGGGTGCGCGCACCCTGGGCGAGTTCAGCTGGAAGATCGAGAGCATGCTCAACCGCGTGCTCGATGGCAGCCGCCCCGCCAGTCCTGCAGTCCTGGCTGCGGTGACGCAGGCCTACGAGGTGTTGCCGGAATTGAATGCCGCCCTGCGTGGCGCAGGCAGCATCCACTCCGATCTGCTGGGCATACAGGATGTGGCGGATCGCGTTGCCGCAGGCGAAGAGGCGTTCTACATCGTCGGTGCCAGCGCGGTTGCCGACGCCGAACCGGCGGATGACCGCAGCCCGGTCGCGGAGGCTGCCGAAACGGCTGCGCCGGCCGATGCCGGCCCTGCCACCGCCGACCACGACGACGCGTCCGGTACCCCGGCCTCGGTGGACGAGGTGCTGCGCGAGATCCTGGAAGCCGAAATCGGCGCGCATCTGGACACGGTCAACACCTGGCTGGCCGGTTCCAAGGCACAGCCGCAACCGGTTTCGGAAGATCTGCTGCGTGCCGTGCACACCATGAGTGGCGCGTTCGCGATGACCGATGTGCCGGTGATCACTCAGATCACCAGCCCGGCCGAAACCTTCGTCAAGCGCTCGCTGGCAGCGGCGGTTACGCCGTCCGCCGCAGGCGTGGAAGCGCTGGCGCAGATGGCCGCTGCCGTGCACACCACGATCACCGCTTTGCGCGAGGCCTCGCCCCGCATCCCGGCATTCCCGGGAGTGGCCGAGCGCCTGCAGACGCTGGTCGGAACCCTGCCCGATGCCAAGTGGCCGCCGATGGTGGCCGAAGAAGAACTGGTCACGACGGACATCGATACGCCGGCGCCGCTGGCGGCGTCCAGCGACATGAGCGCCGATCTGGTCGGTGTCGAAGACCTGTCTGCCTACTTCGATTCCAGCCTGTTGGACGAAACGCCGGGTGACAGCGTTTCGCTGGAAAACGCCGCACCGGCGATCACCGAGTTCGAGCCGGAAATCCTCCTGCCGACCGGCTTGCGCGCAGTTGCAGACACCGAAAACCTGGCCGAACCTGCTGAAGCTGATTCGGCCGCACCTGTCGTTGCCGACACGGTTGAAGCTCAAACGCTGTCGTCCGCAGTCGAGGCCGACCCCGCTGATGAAGGCGAGCCGGCCATCGCGGCCAGCGACGAGCTGGGCATGCACGATGACACCGCCGCAGCGATAGAGTCTTCGCCGCAGGCGGAAGTTGCGGTGGATGGTTACGACGCCGTGCGTGCGTCGACCTGGGGTGTCGTGTCCGATGCGGTTGCACCGGCACAGGCCGAGGAAGCGATCGATGCGCCGCGCGCTGCCGAACCCGCCGAGCTCGCCGACGACGTTGCCATTGCCGTAGTTGCCGATAGCGCGGTTGCTGCCGAGGCAGACGCAGCCCAGCTCGGGCACGACCAGGACGATGTGCAGGCTGTTGCGGTTGCCGCGCAGCCGGCCGACGAAGACAGCACGCCGCTGCTCCAGGACGAACCGATGCAGGCAGAAGCTGTCGTCGAAGTCGAAGCTCAGGCCGAAGCCGAAGCCGAAGCCGAAGTACCCACCGAGGCGTCGGAATCCGCAGCGCAGGGCGAAGACGCTGCGCAGCCGGAAATGCCGGCCGCCGAGGTGGAGCAGCCGATCGCGCTGGAAGAGGATCTCGATCAGCACGTCGACGTGACCGACGCCCACGCCGAGCAGGTGCCTGCGGAAGTCGCGCCGCTTGAAGATGCTGCTGTTTCCGAAGCCGAAGCCGAAGCGCTCGTGTCCGAACTGGAGTCCGCTGATCAGGTAGAGGCAGCAGAAACTGTCGCAGCCGGGATTGAACAGGACGTGCCGGCAGACGACGCCGGGACCGAGCAAGCGGCAGTGCTTGAAGACACGCGGCAGAACCACGCGGCAGACGCCGCCGGAACGTTCGAGAATGCCGAACCGGCATCGTTCGTTTCCGCCGCCGACAGCAAGGCCACGCTGGCCCCGCTGACCGCCGCGCTGCCGGAACAGGCCGCCGCAACGGTGGCTGCGGTTGCCATCCACGAGTTGGATGCCGGCCCGCTGGACTTCGCCGATCTGGACCGCGAACTGGTCGACATCTTTGTCGAGGAAGGCAAGGACCTGCTCGACCATTGCGATGGTCTGATCAACGACATGCGCGCGGCGCCGGAAGACCGCGAAGCCCTGGCCGGCTTGCAGCGTGACCTGCATACCCTCAAGGGTGGCGCACGCATGGCCGGCATCAACGCCATCGGCGACCTCGGCCATGGCATCGAGTCGCTGCTGGAAGCCGTTGCAGCCAACCGTACCGAAATCACCCGCGGCGACGTGCAGCTGCTGGAGCGTGGCTTCGATCGCCTGCATCAGCTGTTGACCCGTACCGGTGAGCACCGTGCGGTGCTGATGCCGACGGATCTGATCGAAGCCTTCGAGGCCCGCACCGATGGCCGTGCCGAAGCCGCACAGGCACCGGTCGAGGCGGCCAGCCCGGCGGATGCAGTGGTTGCCGAGGTTGCTTCGGAATCGGTGCAGCCGCAGCCGCTGCCACATATCGAGCCCTTGTCCGCGCCGTTGCGCGAAGAACAGGCCGGTGCCGAAGAAGAAGGCGCACCGCGCGGACAGGAACAGGTGCGTGTACGCGCCGACCTGCTCGACAGCCTGGTCAACCACGCCGGTGAAGTGGCGATCTACCGTTCGCGCCTGGAGCAGCAGTTGGGTGCCTTCCGTGGCGCCATGGCCGAACTGGATCGCACCAACGCACGTCTGCGCGACCAGTTGCGTCGTCTGGATCTGGAAACCGAAGCGCAGATCGTGGCGCGTTACCGCCGCGAGCACGAACAGGCCGACCAGACCTTCGATCCGCTGGAACTGGACCGTTTCTCCACCCTGCAGCAGCTCAGCCGTGCGCTGAACGAATCGGCAGCCGACTTGGGCGGTCTGCAAGGTGTGCTCGACGATCTGTCGCGCAACTACGACACGCTGCTGCAACAGCAGTCGCGTGTGAGCTCGGAACTGCAGGACGGCTTGATGCGTGCGCGCATGGTGCCGTTCGATGGCCTGGTGCCGCGCCTGCGTCGCGTGGTGCGCCAAGCCGCGCAGGAAACCGAAAAGCAGGTGCACCTGAAGCTGGAAGGCACCCACGGCGAACTCGATCGCAATGTGCTGGACCGCATGGTCGCGCCGCTGGAGCACATGCTGCGCAACTCGGTTGCCCATGGTCTGGAGCAGCCGGCTGCACGTACTGCCGCAGGCAAGCCGGAAGAAGGCGAAATCGCCCTGCGTCTGCGCCGCGAAGGCTCGGAAATCGTGCTGGAAGTCGGCGATGACGGTGCCGGCCTGGACCGCGAGGCAATCCGTCGCCGTGCCGAGCAGCGTGGCCTGCTGGGTGCCGGCGAGCAGATCGACGATACCCAGCTGGACCAGATGATCTTTGCATCGGGCTTCAGCACCAGCGAGCAGGTCAGCCAGCTGTCCGGGCGTGGTGTCGGCATGGACGTGGTGCGCAACGAAGTGCGTCAGCTTGGCGGCTCGGTGGACATCCACTCGGTGCGTGGCCAGGGTGCGACCTTCACCTTGCGCCTGCCGCAGACGCTGGCGGTCACCCAGGCGGTGTTCGTGCGTATCGGCGAAACCACTTACGCGGTGCCGGTGGCATCGGTCAGCGGTATCGGCCGCATCTCCCGCCAGCGTTTCGAGTCGGGGCAGGGCGGTTACCACTACAACGGCGAAGACTTCAGCCTGTACAACCTGGGCACCCTGGTGGGCCAGGTTGCCGCCAAGGCCGAAGGCCAGACCGAGATCCCGTTGCTGCTGGTGCGCTCCGGCGACCTGCGTGCAGCGGTGGCGATCGACCAGGTGCTGGGCAACCGCGAAGTCGTGGTCAAGCCGGTCGGCCTGCAGATTGCCTCGGTACCGGGCATCTACGGTGCCACCATCACCGGCGAAGGCAATGTGGTGGTGATCCTGGACGTGGCACCGCTGGTGCGTCGTCATCTGACCCAGCCGCAGCAGACGGTGGAAGTGATCGAGGCCAGCAGCCAGCGCCATGTGCCGCTGGTGATGGTGGTCGACGACTCGCTGACCATGCGCAAGGTCACCGGCCGCGTGCTGGAACGTCACAACCTGGATGTGGTCGCCGCACGCGACGGCGTGGAAGCGCTCGAGCAGCTGGAAGAGCGCATCCCGGACCTGATGTTGCTGGATATCGAAATGCCGCGCATGGACGGCTACGAGCTGGCCACCGCGATGCGTGCCGATCCGCGTTACAAGAACATCCCGATCGTGATGATCACCTCGCGCAGTGGCGACAAGCATCGCCAGCGCGCATTCGAGATTGGCGTGCAACGCTATCTCGGCAAGCCGTACCAGGAGTTGGATTTGATGCGCAATGTCTATGACCTGCTGGGGATCGCCCGTGCACGCGACTGACGACACTGCCAAGCCGGTTGCCCTGCTGGCCCGTGCCGGCGCCGCCCGCGATCGCCTGCGCGAAGCCTTGGTCGCCGCCGGTGGCCGCATCGTGCTGGAAGAAGACCCCAATCAGCTGGAACCGACCGCACTGGCCGCGGCCGCACCGCAGGTGGTGCTGGTTGCCTTGGAACCGGCGGTCGAGGACGCGCTGGAACGCTTGGAATCGGTATTGGAAACCCCGGAACTGGCCTTGCTGTTCGAGGAAGCCGAACTGGCCGCGCGTCGCGAGGGCTGGGAGGCACAGCGTTGGATCCGTCATCTGGCAGCCAAGCTGCAGGGTCATGGCAATGTGTTGCCGCCCGGCCTGGAACATGAAGACGCCGAACCGGCCAACGCCCTGCAACCCGGCCTGCCGCCGCGTCCGGCCGATGGTCATCTGGATGCGCCGCTGCAGTTCCATTTGGATGAGGCGCAGGTGCAGGCCTATGACCTGCCGGCCGATGAAATCTATGAGGTGCCGGCAAGCGCGCGTGAACCGCATGTGGAAGTGCTGTCGTTCGAAGAACTGATCGCCGGTGCCGCGCAGCCCTCGACCGAGGGCGCGCTGCCGCCGCCGCTGCCGGCGGATCCGGTGACGGCTGCAGCCGAGCCTGCCCGCAATGAGGCGCCCGCGCCGGCACCGATCGGCGACTTCAGCAGCTGGTCGTTGCTTGACGACGACGGCTACCAGGCGCCTGCGGCCACGCCGGCCGCCGCCGAGCCGCCACCGGCACTGGCCAGCCTGCTCAACAGCGAACTGTCGCTGGTGGATATCGACGACGCCGTTGCCCAGGGCAATGGTGCGGTGCTGCTGATCGCCGGCATTGGTGGCCCGGATGCGGTGCGCCGCGTACTGGCGGGCCTGCCGGAAGATTTTTCGCGCCCGGTGCTGGTGCAGCTGCGCCTGGACGGCGGCCGCTACGCCAACCTGGTCAAGCAGATGGCACGGGCAACGCCGCTGCCGGTCAGCCTGGCCGATCCCGGTCAGAGCCTGAACCCGGGCGAGATCTATATTCTTCCCGACGTCATCGGTGTGGAGTCGGCCGCTGGCGGCCTGCGCTTCTGCGCCGAAGGCAGCGATCTGCTGCAGGCCCTGCAACCGGACCGCAGCGCGGTGTTGATGCTCAGTGGTGCCGATGTGGCGATGGTCGCGCCGGTGCTGGACTTCGCCGGCAAGGGTGGCTGGGTGGCGGGGCAGATCGGTGAGGGTTGCTACGACCCGGCTGCTGCCAGCCAGCTGGCTGTGGCCGGCATGAGCGCCGGCGATCCCGAATACCTCGCCGCCGAATTGGCTGTGCACTGCGCGGCGTGACCGCTGCGCGACCCAGGAACTGACGATGAGCTACGCAAACAACGATGAAGTCCGTGGGGTACTGATCCAGGCTGGCACCGAGCGTGTGCTGCTGCCCAACGCGACGGTGGCGGAAATGATGTCCCGCGTGGCGGTCGAGCCGATCGCCAACGCGCCGGCCTGGCTGGTGGGGCAGATCGCGTGGCATGGCTGGAGCGTGCCGTTGCTGTCCTACGCCGGGCTCAGTGGCCACGGTCACGAGATGGTCGGCAGCAACAACAAGGTGGTGGTGCTCAAGGCCCTGGGTGGCAACCCGGACCTGCCGTACTTCGCTCTGCTGACCCAGTCCTTCCCGCAGTTGATCGCAGTGCCGCGTGACGGCCTGCTGGCCGACGCCTCGGAAGAGAGCCTGCCGGTAGGCGTGCATATGCGCGTGCTGCTGGGCGAGCAGAGCGCCTTGTTGCCGGACTTGGACGCGGTTGAAAGCGCGGTGATCCTGGCCCTGGCCGAAGCCGCAGGCTGACCCGCCCCGCAGCGTGTGGTTGCATCGGTAATGCCCCAGCCGAGCATGGCTCGGCTCTACACGCGGCGCATGATTACCTGTAGTGCCGAGCCATGCTCGGTAGAGGTTTCCCGGCGATCCTGAAGCTCGCGGGCCCTGCAGATTGTGGGAGCGGCATCAGCCGCGAAGCCCGCAGTCCATCAGATTGCGGACCTCTCGATGGTGCAACCATACCCAGCTTCGCGGCTGATGCCGCTCCCACAGTGTGGGGTCTGTGGTTGCAGCGGTAATGCCCCAGCCGAGCATGGCTCGGCTCTACACGCGGCGCATGATTACCTGTAGTGCCGAGCCATGCTCGGCAGAGGTTTCCCGGCGATCCTGAAGCTCGCGGGCCCTGCAGATTGTGGGAGCGGCGTAAGCCGCGAAGCCCGCAGTCCATCAGATTGCGGACCTCTTGGTAGTGCAATCATCCCCAGCTTCGCGGCTGACGCCGCTGCTACAAGCCCACACCGGATTTGTTTGTAACACCCCAGCCGAGCCCCAGCCGAGCCTCGCTCTGCGCTACAGGTCGCCCAGGCGCGCCTGCAGGGCCGCGATGGCGGCCAGGCCTGCGGTCTCGGTGCGCAGGATGCGTGGGCCCAGCTGCAGGCCCTGGAAGCCGGCCTCGCCCAGTTGCTGCCTGTCACGCGGCGACCAGCCGCCTTCCGGGCCAATCGCGATGACCACGCCGTTGGCCGGTGCGTTCGGCAACGAGGCCAGGCGATGTTCGCCCAAGGGATCAAGGGTCAACCGCAGGGTCTGCTCCGGCAGCGCTGCGGTTGCAGCGGCCAGCGCCTGCGGGCTGCCAATCGACGGAATGCGGGCACGCCCGGACTGGCCGCAGGCCGAGCCGACGACATTGCGCCAATGGGCGATGCGCTTCTCCGCGCGCGCCGCATCCAGCTTGACCTCGGTGCGCTCGGCATTGACCGGGATGATGCGGCTGACCCCCAGTTCGGTGGCTTTCTGCAGGATCAGGTCCATCTTCTCGCCGCGCGCGATGCCCTGCAGCAAGGTGATGGCCAGCGGTGACTCGTTGTTCACCGCCTGCGCGCTGTCGATATGCACCTGTACCTCGCGCTTGCTGATGGCGCTGAGCGTGGCCGCATAGTCGTGGCCATCGCCATTGAACAGAATGCAGCCTTCCCCCTCGCGCAGGCGCATTACCCGCACCAGGTGATTGGCCACCTCTTCTGGGAGGGACAGGGTTTGGCCGGCGGCAAGTGGCAGTTCAATCGGGCAACGGGTAAGACGCATCGGTGATCTCGCAAAGGCGGTGCCGTATGGGGGGCGGCTGGGTCTGCTAGCATTTCAACGTCATGAAAACGTATCTGCCAATGCGCATTCTATCGGTCTACCGTCCTTTTGCCCGGAGCGGCGCATGAGTCGCCGGCTTCCACAGATCCACAACGTGGTCGAAGAACACATCGGCCCGTTCCGCCAACAACAGCTGGATCTGGAGTTTTCCAACGGCGAACGCCGGCACTTCCAGCGCCTGGTCAGCGGCGGGCATGGTGCGGTGGTGGTGGTGCCGATGCTCGACGACGAGACCGTTCTGCTGGTGCGTGAATACGCTGCGGGCCTGCACCGGTACGAACTGGGCCTGGTCAAGGGCCGCATCGACGCGGGCGAAAGCCCGATCGAGGCCGCCGACCGTGAGCTCAAGGAGGAAGCCGGTTACGGCGCGCACTCGCTCGATGTGCTGCGCAGCCTGAGCCTTGCACCTACTTATATGAGTCACCAGTCCTGGCTGGTGGTGGCGCGCCAGTTGTATCCGCAGCGTCTGCCCGGCGATGAGCCCGAGGAGCTGGAAGTGGTGCTGTGGAAGCTGGCCGAGCTGGACCAGCTGATGCTGCGCGAGGATTTTTCCGAAGGGCGTTCGCTGGCGGCCCTGTTCATCGCCCGAGAGTGGCTGCGAGGTGGCGCGTGAACCCTTCAATCGATGAAGCGCTGCGCGAAGGCGTGCTGAAGATCGCCCAGCAGGCCGGCGCGGCGATCATGCAGGTCTACGCCAACGGTTTCGATATCGAACACAAGGCCGACGACAGTCCGGTGACCAGCGCCGATCTGGCCGCACATCGCTTGATCGTGGATGGGCTGACCCGGCTGACCCCGGATATCCCGGTGCTGTCCGAAGAGTCGGCGCAGCTGCCCTGGGAGACGCGGCGCCAGTGGCAGCGTTACTGGTTGGTGGATCCGCTGGATGGCACCCGTGAGTTCATCAAGCGCAATGGCGAATTCAGCGTCAACATCGCGCTGATCGAGCATGGCGTGTCGGTGTTTGGCGTCGTGCAGGCGCCGGTGACCGAGGTCATCTGGCACGCCGAGCGCGGTGGCGGGGCATGGCGTCGCAGCGGCCAGCAGCAGGATGCGATCAGCACCCGGGTGCCGCCGGCGTCGCCATTGCGGGTGGCGGCCAGCCGCTCGCATGCCAGTGCGCGCACCGCCTCCTTGCTGGAACGCATGGGCGAGATCGAGCTGGTCGCGCAGGGCTCGTCGCTGAAATTCTGCCGCATCGCTGAAGGCACGCTCGACGTATATCCGCGGCTTGGCCCGACCAGTGAATGGGACACTGCCGCTGGTCAATGTGTGCTGGAAGCGGCGGGCGGCGTGGTGCTGGCTGCCGACGACGGTGTGCCTTTTGCCTACAACCAGCGGCCGCGTCTGCTCAATGGCGACTTCGTCGCATTGGGCGATGCCTCGCTGCCGTGGCAGGACTGGGTGGCCGGGCTGTGATGGCTGCGCTCAACCGCTGATCCACAACCCCAAACGCCGGCGTCTGCCGGCGTCGTCGTCATGAAGAAGGTGTGCGCATGTCCGAGTTGAACGATATCCAGACCCTGTTGCAGATCATGGCGCGGCTGCGCGATCCGCAGGCCGGTTGTCCATGGGACCTGGAGCAGGATTTCGCCAGCATCGCGCCGTATACGGTGGAAGAAGCCTACGAAGTCGCCGATGCGATCGACCGCAACGACTTGCCGGAGTTGAAGGACGAGCTCGGCGACCTGCTGCTGCAGGTGGTGTTCCATGCACAGATGGCCAGCGAGCAGGGCGCTTTCGATTTCGGCGATGTGGTGGCGTCGATCAGCAACAAGATGATCCGTCGCCACCCGCATATCTTCGGCGACACCGAGGTCAGTGATTCGGACGAAGTGCTGGCCAACTGGGATGCAATCAAGCGCAGCGAACGCGCGGCCAAGGGCGAGCAGGATGGCTCGGCATTGGCGGGTATTTCACGCGGTCTGCCGGAGTGGCTGCGTGCCACCAAGCTGCAGTCGCGCGCCGCGCGCACCGGCTTTGACTGGCCCAGCCCGGCGCCGGTGCTGGACAAGCTGCGCGAGGAGATCGACGAGCTGCAGGCCGAGTTCGAGATCGCCGCCAGTGGCCAGGATAACCAGGCGCGGCTGCAGGAAGAACTGGGCGATGTGCTGTTTGTCTGCGCCAACCTGGCCCGTCACGCCAAGGTGGATGTCGGCACCGCCTTGCGCCACGCCAACCACAAGTTCGAGCGCCGCTTCCGTGCGATGGAAGCATTGGCAGCGGCCCAGGCAACGCCGATGTCGGCACTGGATCTGGCCGCGCAGGAAGCACTTTGGCAGGCGGTGAAACAGCAGGAAAAGGATGCGGCGCGGTGAAAACCTTCGCCCTGTTCCTGCTCACCGCGCTGGCGGAAATCATCGGCTGCTACCTGCCGTGGCTATGGCTGCGGCAGCAGGGCAGCCCGTGGCTGCTGTTGCCGGCCGCCGCCAGCCTCGCCTTGTTCGCATGGTTGCTGACCCTGCACCCGGCCGCCAGCGGCCGCGTCTATGCCGCCTATGGCGGAGTCTACGTCTGCACGGCATTGCTGTGGCTGTGGCTGGTGGATTCGGTCAAACCTACCCGTTGGGACCTGCTCGGCGGCGGCCTGTGCCTGCTCGGCATGGCGGTGATCATGTTCGCCCCACGCAGCAGCTGAAACGCCTATGCTGGCCGCATCCGCCCCAGGGTACCGGCCATGTCGCGCTTCAGCAGCTTCCGCCAGTTCTATCCGTACTACCTGAGCGAGCACAGCAACCACATCAGTCGCCGCCTGCATTTCATCGGCAGCTGCTGCGTGCTGGTGTGCGTGGCGCTGGCGCTGTGGAACGGGCAGGGCCGCTGGCTGTGGCTGGCGCTGCTGTGCGGTTATGGCTTTGCCTGGATCGGGCACTTTTTCTTCGAGAAGAACCGGCCGGCCACCTTCCGCCATCCCTTCTATTCATTTGCCGGCGACTGGGTGATGTTCGTCGACATTCTGCGTGGGCGGCTGCGCCTGTAGACGGGCATCTGATCCTTCCAGGGCCGTGGCTATACTCGGCCCATCCATCATCACGAGGAGTGGGCAATGGGCAGCGGAACAGGGGTGTTGGCGCTGGTGGTGGTCATCGCCGGCGTCATCGTGTTGTTCAAGACGGTACGCATGGTGCCGCAGGGTTACGAGTGGACGGTGGAACGCTTCGGCAAGTACACGCATACGATGAGCCCCGGCCTGCATTTCCTGGTGCCCATTGTGTATGGCGTCGGCCGCAAGGTGAACATGATGGAGCAGGTGCTGGACGTGCCGAGCCAGGATGTGATCACCAAGGACAACGCGGTGGTGCGCGTGGATGGCGTGGTGTTTTTCCAGGTGCTGGACGCGGCCAAGGCGGCCTATGAAGTGGCCAACCTGGAAGTGGCGATGATCGCGCTGGTGCAGACCAATATCCGCACGGTGATCGGTTCGATGGACCTGGACGAGTCCTTGAGCCAGCGCGAAACCATCAATGCCAAGCTGCTCAACGTGGTCGACCACGCCACCAACCCGTGGGGGGTGAAAGTCACCCGCATCGAGATCAAGGACATCCAGCCGCCGGCCAACCTGGTGCAGTCGATGCAGCAGCAGAAGATGGCCGAGCAGAACAAGCGCGCTGCGGTGCTGGAATCCGAAGGCATCCGCCAGTCGGAGATCCTGCGTGCCGAGGGCCAGAAGCAGGCGGCGGTGCTGGAAGCGGAGGGCCGCAAGGAGGCCGCCTTCCGTGATGCCGAAGCCCGCAAGCGGCTCGCCGAAGCCGAGGCCAAGGCGACCGCCATGGTGTCCGATGCCATCGCCAACGGCAGCGTGCAGGCGATCAACTACTTCATCGCCCAGAAGTATGTGGAAGCCTTCAGTGAGCTGGCCAGCTCGCCCAACCAAAAACTGGTGCTGATGCCGATGGAAACCAGTGGCGTGATCGGCTCCATTGCCGGCATTGCTGAATTGGCCAAGGAGGCCCTCGCCAAACAAGGCGAGCCCAAGCAGCCCGCACGCGGCAACCCGCCGCCATTGGGGCGTTGAGCCATGCGCTGGGAAGTGGTCATCTGGGCAGCGCTGGCGGTGCTGTTGTTCGCCGCCGAGGCGCTGGCGCCGGGCGCTTTCATGTTGTGGATGGGGATCGCCGCGGCGGCGGTGTTCCTCACCGTCTGGGCCATCGACGGCATCAGCGTGCTGCTGCAGGTCATCCTGTTCGTGGTGTTGAGCTTCGTATCAATTCAGGTCTACCGTACCTGGTTCCGCCAGCGTGCGCGGCCCAGCGATCAACCCCTGCTCAACCGCCGCGCCGAACAACTGGTGGGGCGCGTGGTGACGCTGGAACAGGCCATCAATGCCGGCGTCGGCCGGGCCAAGGTGGATGATGCGTTCTGGGTAGTGGCCGGCCCCGACCTGCCGCAGGGCAGCGCGGTGCGGGTGGTCGCCGTGGACGGCATGACGCTCAAGGTGCAGCCGGTCTGATGGCTGCAGCGGCACCGCCGTTGTGGCAGTGCCGCAGGTTTTAAAAGTGACCATCTGGGATAATGGCGGACCCCTTTTGTGTGGAACGGCCATGACCCAGAAAACCCTGCTCAACGAAACCCACCGCTCGCTCGGCGCCAAGATGGTCGACTTTGGCGGCTGGGACATGCCGATCCACTACGGCTCGCAGATCGATGAGCATCACCTGGTCCGCAGCGCCGCCGGCATGTTCGACGTCAGCCACATGACCGTGGTCGATCTGAAGGGCGCGCGCACCCGCGAGTTCCTGCGCCAGCTGCTGGCCAACTCCATCGACAAGCTCAAGGTGCCGGGCAAGGCCCTGTACTCGTGCATGCTCAATGCGCAGGGTGGGGTGATCGATGACCTGATCGTCTACTTCCTGGCCGATGACATGTTCCGCATGGTGGTCAACGCCTCCACCCGCGAGAAGGACCTGGCGTGGATCCGCCAGCATGCCGAAGCCTTTGGCGTGGAGGTGATCGAGCGCGAAGACCTGGCCATCATCGCCGTGCAGGGGCCGCAGGCGCGTGCGCTGGTCGCCGGCCTGGTGGCGCCCGATGATCGTGCCGCGCTGGACAAGCTGGCGCGCTTCGCCGGCCTGGATGTGACCTCCGCCGACGGCGTGCCACTGTTTGTTGCGCGCACCGGTTACACCGGCGAAGACGGCTATGAAGTATTGCTGCCGCAGACGGCGGTAATCGCATTCTGGAATGCACTGCTGGCCGCCGGGGTGAAGCCGGCGGGGCTGGGCGCGCGCGACACGCTGCGTCTGGAAGCCGGCATGAATCTCTACGGCCAGGACATGGACGAAACCATCACCCCGTATGAAGCGGCGCTGGCCTGGACCGTTGCCCTGGACGATCAGGCCGATGGCACGCCGCGCGACTTCACCGGTCGCCCGGTGCTGGAAGCGCAGAAGGCGGCCGGCAACGCGCGGCAGATGATCGGCCTGGTGATGGACGAGAAGGGCGTGCTGCGCCACGGCCAGAAAGTGCTCACCGCCAACGGCGAGGGCGAGATCCTGTCCGGTACCTTTTCGCCGACACTGGGCAAGGCGATTGCCTTCGCACGCGTCCCCGCCGGAGCACCGGGCGAGGTGCGCGTGGATATCCGCGGCAAGGAAGTGCCGGTGCGTATCGTGAAGTTTCCGTTTGTGCGTGACGGCCAGGCACAGGCCGGCATCAATCTTTGACCTGCAGGACCGGGCCGGGAGCGACCTCGCTTCCGGTTCGTTAAACTAGCGCTTCTTCCCGACCACCGTTTTTCCGGAGTAGTTCCATGAGCGAGATCCCTGGCGACCTCAAGTTCCTCAAGTCCCACGAATGGGCCCGTGTCGAAGGCAATGGCCGCGTCACCGTTGGTATTTCCGATCACGCCCAAGGTTTGCTGGGTGACCTGGTCTACGTTGAACTGCCGGCTGTCGGCGACAGCGTGCAGGCCGGCGTCGGCGCGGCGGTGGTCGAGTCGGTGAAGGCCGCTTCCGACGTCTACAGCCCGGTGTCCGGCACCGTTGTCGAAGTCAACGAAGCGGTGACGGACAAGCCGGAAACCATCAACGAAGATGCTTACGGCGAGGGTTGGCTGTATGTGGTTGAGCTGTCCGAGCCGGAACAGTTGAATGAGCTGCTCGGTCCGGACGACTACGCCGAAATGTTGGAGAACGAGGACCACTGAGTCCCGTCGTCCTCGGAAAAACGGCCGCCATCAGCGGCCGTTTTTTTTTGCGTCGATGTCAGCATCAGGTGATGATCGGTGGTGATCAGGGACAGTCGAAGCGCGGCGCGACAGTTCGTCGGCGGGTGCGATGAGCTGTTGGCAGGCGCCGTTGCGGACTGCGAAAGGGTGCAAAAAGTTTGCGCAAAATGATCCAACACCGATGCAAAGCGCAGCCTTTGGAAAACTTTTTTTCGGGTGCTGCAACCGGCCTGGGAAGGTCTTCGGTCGCACGTTTTGAGATGGCGTTGGAGTAGCGCCAACGCAGTGGCGTGTTGCCGACGTTGAAAAGAATAGTGCGCTTTTACCGATGTTTTTTTACTTTGTGTTTTTCCGGGCGCGTGTTGCGGCGCTGTTGGCGGCGAGCAAAGACCGGGTTCGGCGGCGAGCACGCGGGTGCGGAAGGCTGAAGGCTTCCGAAAAATATTTCGGCAAGATAGTTGACAGTAAAAAAAACCGTGATTAGGTTTCGCCCAGCAGACCTTTCCTGCGGAAGCGAGTGAGCCGGATCAACATTCAGACGCGAAGCACAACTTGGACGTCCGCCAGGATTCTCTTGATGGTGGAGCAGGAGTCGCTTCCTTCCGCGAAACACCCCCCTGATTCCAATAAGGCACCCGCAACGGGAACCGTCGCGGGTGTTTCTGTATCCGTCACGATGCGCTAGACGCGTCGTCGGTCCTCCGCCGAACACCGCGGATTTGCTTCAACTGGGCATTTCAATTCCATAGATCACTGACGAGGAACAAACCATGGCTACGAAGAAAGCTGCTAAAAAGCCGGCCGCCAAGAAGGCGGTAAAGAAAGTCGCCAAGAAGGCTGCCGTGAAGAAGGTTGCCAAGAAGGCAACCGCCAAGAAGGCAGTGAAGAAGGTCGCCAAGAAGGCTGTTGCCAAGAAGGCAACCGCGAAGAAGGCAGTGAAGAAGGTTGCCAAGAAGGCAACTGCCAAGAAGGCCGTGAAGAAGGTTGCCAAGAAGGCAACTGCCAAGAAGGCCGTGAAGAAGGTTGCCAAGAAGGCAACTGCCAAGAAAGCCGTAAAGAAGGTTGCCAAGAAGGCAACTGCCAAGAAGGCCGTAAAGAAGGTTGCCAAGAAGGCAACTGCCAAGAAAGCCGCCAAGAAGGTAGTCAAGAAGGCCGTAAAGAAGGTTGCCAAGAAGGCAGCTGCCAAGAAGGTCGTAAAGAAGACTGCCAAGAAGGTTGCCGCCAAGAAGCCGACCGCCAAGAAGGTTGCTGCGAAGAAGAAGCCGGCCGCTCGCAAGAAGAAGGCCGCTCCGGTTGCGCTGCCGGCCACCCCGGCGCCGCTGATCTGATCCAGCTCCACTAGCTGTACCTGAAACTCCTTCCCCGACTGCCCAGCGGGGAGGGAGTTTTTTTATGCGCGGCTGGCAGACGGGAAGCGCGACAATTTGGGGCCGCCGCTCTGGGAGCGGCATCAGCCGCGAAGCCGGTAGCGCATCAGACCAGGCACCGCGGCCTTTTTTTTGTAGGAGCGGCGTAAGCCGCGAAGCCGACCGTATATCCGACCAGGTAATGCCGCTTCTTTTGTGGGAGCGGCGTCAGCCGCGAAGCCAGTGGCTTATCCGATCAGGCGATATCTGTTCGTCGAAGGGTCCGGCCTATTCGGCCCGCTTCCCTATGGCCAGATCATCAGAGCTGCTCAAGCATCGCCAGCTTCGCGGCTGACACCGCTCCCACAAGGTCGGTGCTGCCGTCATGGATTGCCGGTAATGCCCTTGCCGAGCATGGCTCGGCACTACGCGGCTGCCAGCGGAATATGCTGCCGGCGCAAAAGGAAGGGCGGCCATCGGCCGCCTGTCAGGTGCTGCATTTTTTGTGGGAGCGGCATCAGTCGCGAAGCTAATGGCGCATCGGACCAGGCGATATCTGTTCGTAGAAGGGTCCGGCCTGTTCGGCCCGCTCCCCTGCGACCAGACCATCAAGGGTCACTCAAGCATCGCCAGCTTCGCGGCTGATGCCGCTCCCACAAGGTCGGTGCTGCCGTCATGGTTTGCGGGTAGCGCCTTTGCCGAGCATGGCTCGGCACTACGCGGCTGCTGCGGCAAACCAATCGCACGATCCAGGATGGTCGGCATCATGCCGCTGGGCAGGCTGCTCTCGCGGTTCCACATGATGGCGATCTTTTGTGGGAGCGGCGTCAGCCGCGAAGCCAGTGGCGCATCCGATCAGGCGATGTCTGCCCATTGAGGATCAAGGCCAGTTCGCCACGCTTCCCTGCGATCAGCCCATCAGGGCCGCTCAAGCATCGCCAGCTTCGCGGCTGATGCCGCTCCCACAAGGTCGGTGCTGCCGTCATGGTTGTACGGGTAATGCCCTTGCCGAGCATGGCTCGGCACTAAACGGCTGCCGGCGCAAAAGGAAAGGCAGCCATCGGCCGCCTTTCGGGTACTTCTTTGGAAAGCGGGACGGCTCAGCGCGGTGAGGCCACCGCGCGGTCGGAGGAGGCGCCCTTCTTGCCGCCGCGTGCCGGCGCCGCGTCTTCGGCCATCAGGTTGTCGCTGCCAAAGTCGGTGTCCACATCCAGCCAGCGTTGCGCCGGCAAACCGATCGCACGATCCAGGATGGTCGGCATCATGCCGCTGGGCAGGGTGCTCTCGCCGTTCCACATGATGGCGATGCCCAGATCACGTTCCGGCAGCAGCGCGACCAGGCCGCGATAGCCCTGCACCGCGCCGGCATGGAAGACCACCTGGTGGCCGGAGTAATCGAACACCCGCCAACCCAGCGCGTAACCGGCTGAATCAAGGCGCTGGTGGCGCCAGCCCGAGCGCATTTCGCCGGGGGTGTTGACCAGCGGCGCGTGCAGCGTGGCCAGCAACGGCGCCGGCAGCACATCGGGGCGGTGGCCGGTGTGGGCCAGCAACCATTGCGCCATGTCACTGGCACTGGCGTTGACGCCGGCGGCCGGGGCGACGCGGTAATAGGTGGGCTTGGGCGTCAGCGACACCCAGCCGTTGCGGCTGCGTACATGCGGGCGCGCCCAGCGCGAGCTGGCCTGGATGCCGGCCAGGCCGAGGCTGGCGTCATTCATGCCCAGCGGCTTGAGGATGCGCTTCTCGACAGCCTGCTCGTAGAAACTGCCCGAAGCCGCGAACACCACATCGCCGACCAGGCTGAAGGCAACATTCTGGTAGGAATAGCATTCACCCGGCGAACACTTGAGCGGCGCGGTGGCCAGCTTCTGGGTCAGCGAGTAATAGTCGGCATTGGCCTCGACATCGCGGTCATAGGCATTGCTGGTCAGGCCGACGCGTTGGCTGAGTACGTCGGCCACGGTCAGCTTGTCGGTCGCTTCGGGGGTGGACAGGCGGAAGCCGGGCACGTAATCGGTGACCTTGCTGTCCCAGCGCAGCGTGCCATCGTTGACCAGCAGCCCGGCCATGGTGCCGGCAAACGCCTTGGACAGCGAAGCAAGCCGGAACACGGTATGCGCGTCCACCTGCTGCGGGTTGCTGATATCGGTAACGCCATAGCCCCGTGCCGACAGCACCCGCCCGTTCTGGACGATGGCCATGGCCATGCCGGGCACCCGATTGCCGTAGGTCAGCTGTTCGGCCAGCGATTCGATGGCGGCGACATTGAAGTCCGCCGGCAGCGGTTGCACCTGCTCCGGGCGCAGCGCGGTGCGATAGGGCATCGGCTGCGTCGGCGACTGGTTGGGCGCATTCTCCAGGTTCACCGGCAACACCGTGGCGGCCGGTGCGGCCGCGGGCAGGGTGGTGCTGTGAGTAGGTGTCTGCGCGGTAGACGACAATGCGAAGGGCATCAACACCCCCAGCAATCCCGATGCCACCGGACGAATGTGCCGGCGCGTGCTCTTGTCTTTCATCGTGATCGGTGCCTGTAAGCTACTGCTGTCGGCGATTCTAGCGCCGCTTTTCATCAATGCACAAACGGGGAGAGAATGAATGGGCATCGCTTTGATATTGCTGGTCTTTCTTGTGGTGGTTGTCGCAGTTGTCGCAGCGGGCGTGGGGATCTACAACGGCCTGGTGCGTGCCCGTAACGGTTACAAGAACGCATTTGCGCAGATCGACGTGCAGCTGCAACGGCGTTTTGACCTGATTCCGAACCTGGTGGAGACCGCCAAGGCCTATATGGGCCATGAGCGGCAGACCCTTGAGGCGGTGATTGCCGCACGCAGTGCCGCCCAGTCAGGTTTGGCCGCGGCCAAGGCCGATCCGGGCGATGCGGCGGCGATGGCGCAGCTGGCCGCTTCGCAGGGGCAGTTGAACGGGGTGCTGGGCCGGCTGATGGCGGTGGCCGAGGCCTACCCCGAGCTGAAAGCCAACCAGAACATGATGCAGCTCAGCGAGGAACTCGCCAGCACCGAGAACAAGGTTGCGTTCGCACGCCAGGCCTACAACGACGCGGTGATGGGCTACAACAACCGCCGCGAGACCTTCCCGGCCAATGTATTTGCCGACATGTTCAACTTCTCGACCGCCGCCCTGCTGGACATCCCGGTGGAGAAACGCGAGCAGGTGCGTGAGGCGCCCAAGGTGCAGTTCTGACTCTGACACGGGCGTAACCGGGGGCGCGGGATGAACTTCTTCGAACACCAGGCACAGGCGCGGCGTAATTCCGCGCGGCTGGTGCTGCTGTTTGTGCTGGCGGTGACCGCCATCGTGGCGTTGGTGAATGTGCTGGTGTGGCTCGGCAGCGGCAGCTTACGCATGGTGCTGTGGAGCAGCGTGCTGACCCTGGCGGTGATCGGCCTGGCCTCGCTGTACCGGATCCGCTCGCTGCGCGCTGGCGGTGAGGTGGTGGCCGTGCAGCTGGGTGGCACCGAGGTTGCCGCCGACACCCGCGACCCCAGCCTGCGCCGCCTGCGCAATGTGGTGGAGGAGATCGCCATCGCCTCCGGCGTGCCGATGCCGCGACTGTACGTGCTGGAACAGGACGCCGGCATCAATGCGTTCGCCGCCGGCTATTCGCCGGCCGATGCCACCATCGCGGTGACCCGCGGTGCGCTGCAGCGGCTCAACCGGGATGAACTGCAGGGCGTGATCGCGCACGAGTTCAGCCACATCCTCAATGGCGACATGCGCTTGAACATCCGCCTGATGGGCGTGCTGTTCGGCATCCTGATGCTCAGCGTGATCGGCAAGCGGGTGCTGATGCATACAGGCGGCGGCAGCCGTGTGCGGCTCGGGCGCATCGGCGCGCCGGTGTTGGTGCTGCTGTTGATGGCGCTGGCCGCCATTGTCATCGGCAGCATCGGCGTGTTCTTCGGGCGGCTGATCAAGGCCGCGGTGTCGCGCCAGCGCGAAATCCTGGCCGATGCCTCGGCGGTGCAGTTCACTCGCCAGACCCAGGGCCTGGCCGGTGCATTGAAGAAGATCGGTGGGCTCGACGATGGCTCCCACCTGGCCGATCGCGCCGGTGCCGAGGAAGTCAGCCATATGTTGTTCGGCGAAGGGCTGCGCCTTTCCCCCTGGTTCGCCACCCACCCGCCGCTGGTGGAGCGGATCCAACGCCTGGAGCCGTGGTTTCGCGCCGAGCAGCTGCAGACGCTGCGCGGCGGCTGGTACAGCGCACCGCCGGATGGCCTGGCCGAGGATCGCACGCTGGGGCTGGCGGGGCACGACGCGCTCAGCGTGGATGCGCTGTTGCCGGGCGCGTCGCAAGCGGTACGCGTCGACCCGGCGCAGGTCGCCGCACAGGTGGGCACACCGGCCGATGATGACTATCAGCAGGCGGTGCACCTGGCCGGCAGTCTGCCGCCACCGCTGCGGGCGCTGGCCGGTGACCGTGGATCGGCGCAACCCTTGTTGCTGGCGATGCTGCTGGACGCGGATGCATCCGTTGCCGCGCAGCAGCGCGAAGCCGTGCGTCGCGCGCTGGGCGAGCCGATGGCCAGCAGCGTACAGAGCCTGGCGACGGGGCCGTTGCGCGAACTGCACGCGGCGCTGCGGTTGCCGCTGGCGGCACTGGCGTTCCCGACCCTGCGCAGCCTGCCGCGGCCGCAGCTGGATGCGTTCATGCGCTGCATTGATGCGCTGACGCATGCCGATGGCCGCATCTCCCTGTTCGAATACTGCCTGTCGCGGCTGTTGCTGGTGCAGGTACAGGCGGCGTTGGATCCCTCGCGCCATCTGCACTTCGGCCGCCGCAAGACCACCAGTGTGCAGAAGGAGTTCGCCACGCTGCTGGCGGTGGTTGCGCGCGCCGGCAACCCCGGCGACGAGGGCGCCGCACGCCGTGCCTACCTGGCTGGCCTGCAGCGGATACTGCCGCAGGATCACCTGCCGTACGCGCCACCTGCCAACGGCGTGCTGGCGCTGGACGCGGTATGGGCGCCGCTGGATTCGATGGACCCGTTGGCCAAGCAGCTGCTGGTGGAAGCGGTGACTGCAACCGTCAGCCACAACCAGCGCGTCAACG
This sequence comes from Stenotrophomonas nitritireducens, assembly GCF_001700965.1. Lineage (NCBI taxonomy): Bacteria > Pseudomonadati > Pseudomonadota > Gammaproteobacteria > Lysobacterales > Lysobacteraceae > Stenotrophomonas > Stenotrophomonas nitritireducens. The sequence continues at coordinate 998,455 of NZ_CP016756.1, read as the reverse complement.
TCGCCGAGGCCGAGTTGCTGCGGACCATCTGCGCCACCTTGCACTGTCCGCTGCCGGCGATGCTGCAGGTGGGCTGAGGGCGGGCAGGCAGGCAGGCAGGCAGGCTCGTTTTCGCCGGCCTCTCTTCAACCCGCCAGCAGCGGCGCTGCTTGGGGTTGTCGCCTGAAAAGCCGCGCACTCAGCCCAGTATCAAACTGGCCGCGCGCTCGGCGATCATGATGGTGGGCGCATTGGTATTGCCGCTGACCAGGGTGGGCATTACGGAAGCATCGATCACCCGCAGCCCATCGACGCCGCGCACGCGCAGCTGCGGATCGACCACGGCAGCGTCGTCATTGCCCATTCTGCAGGTGCCGATCGGGTGGTAGATGGTCTCGGCCTTGGCGCGGATGAAGGCCTCCAGACCGGCATCGTCCAGGTCGTCGCGCTCGGGGAACAGCGGTGCCTTGCGCCAGGGGGCGAATGCCGCCTGCTGCAGGATGTCGCGGCTCAAGCGCGCGGCCTCGACCATCATCTTCATGTCGAAGCCTTCCGCATCGCTCAGGTAGTTGGCGTGGATGCGCGCAGGTGCGGCCGGGTCGCCACTGTGCAGGCCGATATGGCCACGGCTGCGCGGATGCAGGTAGCAGGCATGCAGGGTGTAGCCATCGCCGGGCAGGCGGTTGCGACCATGGTTGTCCAGCATCGCCGGGACGAAGTGCAGTTGGATATCCGCACGCTCATCCGGTGCGAACCGCGAGCGCAGGAAACCACCGGCTTCGGCCACATTGCTGGTGCCGGCACCGCGGTGGCCGCGCAGGAAGTAGTTCAGGCCGATCATCACTTCGCTGGCGCGGTCGTAGCTGACGCCGGGCACGCTGCGGTACAGCGTGCAGATATCCAGATGGTCCTGCAGGTTGGCGCCGACGCCGGGTTGGTCCAGCTGCACGTCGATGCCATGCGCGCGCAGCGCATCGGCCGGGCCTATGCCGGACAGCATCAGCAGCTGCGGTGAGTTGATCGCGCCGGCACTGAGCAGGACTTCGGCAGCGGCGCGGAACTGCTCGCGTCTGCCGCCCACGCGCAGGTGCACGCCGGTAACGCGCCCTGCGTCGATCTGCAGCCGTTCCACCAATGCGCCGGTGAGTACCTGCAGATTGGCCCGCGCGCGCACTGGCGCGAGGTACGCGGCCGCTGAGGAGCAACGTGCACCATTCTTCTGCGTGACCTGGTACAGACCGACACCTTGGTGCTGGACGCCGTTGAAGTCGTTGTTGTGGTTGTAACCGGCCTGCTGCCCGGCGGCGATGAAGGCATGGCTGAGTGGATTGACGTAGCGCAGGTCGGCGACCTGCAGCGGACCATCGGCGCCGTGCAGCGCATCGGCACCGCGTGCGTTGCCTTCGCTGTAGCGGAACCACGGCAGCACGCTGTCCCAGTTCCAGCCGCTGGCGCCGGCCTGCGCCCAACGGTCGTAGTCGCCGGGTACGCCGCGCACGTAGCACATCGCATTGATCGAACTGGACCCGCCCAGCACCTTGCCGCGCGGCCACCACAGCCGACGGTTGCCCAGCGCCGGTTCGGGCTCGGTGTCGTAGCTCCAGTTGACGCGGCGGTTGTTGACCAGCCGGGCGATGCCGGCCGGCATGTGGATGAAGGGATGCCAGTCGCGTGGCCCCGCCTCGATCAGCAGTACCCGCAGCTGCGGGTCGGCGCTGAGCCGGTTGGCCAGCACGCAGCCGGCCGAGCCCGCGCCGACGATGATGTAGTCGAATTCCTTCACGGCTTTCCCCTTTCCGATCCGTGAGGATAGAACGGCACGTTGTGTGGGAGTAAGCCCTGGCGCACTGGCGATGTTGCAATGCATTAGATAACGTACGCGCTCCGCCGAACCCCCGGAGTTTCCGATGCCGCCGTCCTCTCGCCACCCGCAGTGCCGGGGTGCCGCATGACCGCTACGCGCGGATCCGGTGCGCAGTCCCTGCTGCACGCGCTGCGCGGCTCACCGCCGTTGTGGTGGTCGTTCCTGTACTTCTTCTGCTTGCTCAGCGGTTACTACGTGCTGCGCCCGGTGCGCGAGGCGATGGCGGCCTCGTCCAACATGGACACCTTGTTCCCGCCAGGATTGATTGCCTGGTTCGCGGCGCATGGCATGCCGCTGAAGGACTTCACCCTGCAGTTCCTGTTTTCCTGCGTGTTCCTGATCATGCTGGTGCTGCAACCACTGTACGGCTGGCTGGTCAGCCGTTACCCGCGACGGGTGTTCCTGCCGCTGGTGTATGGCTTCTTCATCTTCACCCTGTTGGTTTTCTACGCGATGTTCAATGCCGGCGTGCCGGGCCGGGGCATGGCGTTCTTCTTCTGGATCACCGTGTTCAACCTGTTCGCGGTGGCGGTGTTCTGGAGCTTCATGGCCGACGTGTTCTCCAACGCGCAGGCACGGGCGTATTACGGCTATATCGGTGCGGCCGGTACGGTGGGGGCATTCCTCGGGCCGATCATCACCAGCTCGCTGGTGCAACGGGTGGGCATCGCCAACCTGATGCTGGTGTCGGCCGGTTTCCTGTCGATCTGCCTGTTCTGCATCTGGCGGCTGCGGCCCTGGGCGGTGCAGCGCGAGCGCGAGCAGCAGCTGGTTGACGGCGAACAGCCGATGGGCGGCAGTGTGTACGATGGGCTCAAGCTGATCGCGCGCGAGCCGCTGCTGCGTTGGCTGGCGCTGATGGTGGTGTTCGGGGTGGGCGTGGGCACCATGCTTTACAACGAGCAGGCAGCGATCGCCCGCCGCCTGATCACCGACCCGGCCGCGAGCACCGCGTTCTATTCGCGCATCGACCTGGCGGTGAACGCGCTGACCCTGGTGATCCAGCTGGGGCTGACCCGCTGGTTGCTGTCGCGCTATGGCGTGGCCCCTGCGCTGCTGATCCCGGGGCTGGCGATCATTGTCGGGTTCTCGGTACTGGCGGCCTCGCCGTTTCCGCTGATGGTGGCGGTGGTGCAGGTGCTGACGCGCGCCAGTGAGTTCTCACTGGGCAAGCCGGCGCGCGAGACGATCTATACGCGTGTGGACCGGCAATGGCGCTACAAGGCCGGTGCGGCCATCGATACGGTGCTCTACCGCGGTGCCGACCTGACCTTCGCATGGGTGCACAAAGGCTTGTCGCTGTTTGGGTCCTGGGCGGTGTTCATCGGCGGCGCGGCGGTGGCGGTGCTGATGACGCTGTCGGCGCTGGGCGTATTGCGCGAAGAGAAGAAGCTGCCGCAGGATCGTTGAGTTGTTCCCTGCGGCGGAGTTGCCGCTGTGCTTTCAGGAAGAGATGCCGATGAGCGTATTGGCTTTGTCTGGATTGCTGGTGACGCTGCTGGTGGCGGCGATGCACGTGTATTTCCTCGTATTGGAAATGTTCCTGTGGACCAAGCCGCTGGGCTTGAAGACTTTCCGCAATACGCCTGAGAAGGCACAGGCCACGCGGGTGCTGGCGGCAAACCAGGGGCTTTACAACGGCTTCCTCGCTGCCGGCATCTTCGCCGGACTGGTGCTGGCACAGCCGGTGCTGGTGACCTTCTCGCTGGTCTGCGTGGTGATCGCCGGCGCGTACGGGGCTTACAGCGTCAATCGGCGGATCTTCTTCATCCAGGCACTGCCGGCAATCCTCGCGTTGCTGCTGCGCGCAGCACACATGTAGTGCCGAGCCATGCTCGGCAGTGGCGTTACCGATATCCCGTCAGCACACACGTAGCCCGGGTAAGCGCAGCGCACCCGGGGCTTTTCGCGAAAAACTCCCGGGTGCGCTGCGCTTACCCGGGCTACGGGGGCCGGTTCGGATGGTTCATCTGGTAAGGCCCTTGCCGAGCATGGCTCGGCACTACAGGGTCAGGCTTTTTTCGGGGATACCCACATTGCGATGCGGGCCTCAAACACTTCCACGCCCTTGCTGTCGGTCACCCGCACCAACACCGGCAGGTCGTAGCCGGCGGCAGCACTGACGATGGGAATTTCCGGGCTGGCCACTGCCGTCAATACGCCCAGCGCCTTGGCTTGGTACTTCACTTCCATGCCCTTGGGGATCCAGCGCATGTCGGCGGGCAGGCTGGCGTCGACCATCACCCCGCCGACCAGCTCGGCCAGATTGCACATGGCAATCGCATGCACGGTGCCGATGTGGTTGCTGATGCGGCGGCGCTGGCGGATCACACCTTCGCAGCGGCCCGGTTCCAGCACGGTGATCAGCGGCGAGATGCTGGCGAAGTAGGGCGCCTTGAAGCACACCGCGCGCGAAAACAACCAGTTGCCGGCGGGCCAGCGGGTGAAGCGGCGGTACAGCGAAAGCAGCGGAGCGGTCATGGTGTGGATTCCTGAAAGAAAAACGGCGGGCACAAGGCCCGCCGTCGGTGTTGCATATGCGCTGGCTTATGCGGCCTGCTGCGGCTGTGGGCGCTGCTTGCCCGGCAGGTCGTAGTAGCCGGCCGAACGCAGTTCGTGCGGTTCGAAGTCGTCCACGGTGATGGTGTCCATGGTCAGCTCGCGCAGTTCTTCCAGCAGCTTGCGCTCGTCCAGAGTGATCACGCCCTCGGCCACGGCCTCGTCCAGCTGGCTGGCGAAGGTCAGGGCTTCGATGCCCTTGGTCTTCAGCGCCTTGATGAACTTGCGCTCCACCGGCTCGGCCATGATCGCCTTGGACAGGTAGCTGTTGATGCGGCCGCCCGGGTTGTTTTCGCACGGGGTCAGGAACACGCCTTGGGCCAGGCGGTCACGGGCTTCGCCCGGGGCCATCAATGTGGCGGCTACACGGCGACTCAAGCGGTCACCCGGTGCTTCGGCACGACGGCCGAACGGGAAGATCAAAGCCCACATCAGCCAGCCGATCGGACGGATCGGGAAGTTGCGCAGCGCTGCCGACAGCGACTCTTCGATCTTGTGCACGCTGTCGTGGAAGGCCCAGGCCAGCAGCGGCTGGTCGGCCTGCGGTGCGCCTTCGTCGTGGTAGCGCTTGAGCATGGCGCTGGTCATGTAGATGTGGCTGAGCACATCACCGAGACGGCCGGACAGCGACTCCTTGAACTTGAGCTTGCCGCCGAGCGTCATCATCGAGATGTCGGCCATCAGGGCCAGGTTGGCCGAGTAACGGTCCAGCTTGCGGAAGTAACGGCGGGTGTAAGCGTCACCCGGTGCAGCGCCGAAGCGCGCGCCGGTCAGGCCGAACCACAGCGAACGCACGGCGTTGGAAATGCCGAAGCGCACATGGCCGAACAGTGCCTGGTCGAACTCGCGCAGGCCTGCCTTGCGGTCTTCATCCTGCGCGGCCTTCATTTCCCTCAGCACCCACGGGTGGCAGAGGATGGCGCCCTGGCCGAAGATCAGCAGCGAGCGGGTCATGATGTTGGCGCCTTCCACCGTGATGGCGATCGGCGCGGCCTGCCAGCTGCGGCCGGCGAAGTTGCGCGGCCCCAAGATGATGCCCTTGCCGCCGATCACGTCCATCACATCGGAAATGACTTCGCGGCTCATGTTGGTGCAATGGTATTTGGCAATCGCCGATGGCACCGACGGCACGTCACCACGGTCAACCGCGGCCGCGGTGGCCTGCGACAGCGCGCTGATCTTGTAGGCCTTGCCGCCGATGCGGGCCAGCGCTTCTTCCACACCTTCGAAGCGGCCGACCGACAGGCCGAACTGCTTGCGGATGCGTGCATAGGCACCGGTCACCACCGCGCCAGCCTTGGCACCGCCCGAAGCGGTGGAGGGCAGGGTGATGGAGCGGCCAACGGCCAGACACTCATTGAGCATGTTCCAGCCCAGGCCACGCTTCTCGGCGCCGCCGATCAGCTGGCTCAGCGGGATGAAAACGTCCTTGCCGCGGATCGGGCCATTCTGGAAGGTGGAGTTCAGCGGGAAATGGCGACGGCCGATTTCCACGCCATCGGTGTCACGCGGCAGCAGCGCCAGGGTGATGCCGATGTCCTTGGTGTCGCCGAGCAGGCCGTCCGGGTCGTACATGCGGAAGGCCATGCCGATCAGGGTCGCGACCGGGGCCAGGGTGATGTAGCGCTTGTCGAAGGTCAGCTTCAGGCCCAGCACTTCCTCGCCCTTCCACATGCCCTTGCAGACGATGCCGAAGTCGGGGATGGAGGTGGCATCGGAGCCGGCGAACGGGCCGGTCAAACCGAAGCAGGGCACTTCCTGGCCGATGGCCAGACGCGGCAGGTAGTAGTCCTTCTGCTCCTGCGTGCCGTAATGGTTGAGCAGCTCACCCGGGCCCAGCGAGTTGGGCACGCCGACGGTGGAGCTGACCACGCTGGAAACCGAGGCCAGCTTCTGGATCACCTTGTGGTGAGCCAGCGCGCTGAAACCCAGGCCGCCGTATTCCTTCGGGATGATCATGCCGAAGAACTTGTTCTTCTTGATGAACTCCCACATGTCCGGCGGCAGGTCCGCGTACACATGGGTGATCTCGAAGTCGTTGACCATCTTGCACAGTTCTTCCACCGGGCCGTCCATGAAGGCCTGTTCCTCGGCGGTGAGCTGCGGCTTGGGATAGTTGAGCAGGATGTTCCAGTCCGGGTCGCCGGTGAACAGTTCGCCTTCAAAGCCGACCGAGCCGGTTTCCAGGGCGATGCGCTCGGTCTTGGACAGCGGCGGCAGCACCTTGCGGAACACGCCCATGAACGGCGCGGTGATCAGCGGCTTGCGCAGGAACGGCAGCAGCACCGGCACGCTGATCAGCGCAACGATGGCCGCAGCGACGATGATCGCGGTCTGGTTGACGCTGGTGAACCAGCAGATAGCCAGGGCCACCACGCTGATCAGCGTCCACACCACCAGACGCATGCGGTGGTAGGCAACAAAGGCACCTGCAAGCAGCAGGGCCAGGAAGGGTACGACGATGCTCATGGACGTGCTCCGGTAACGTGCTCGGTTCGGGCGGACGCTGCGGAAGGCAGGGCGTCCAGATAGTTCAACACGGCGGCGGTAAACGCATTGTTGTCATCGCCGGCCACCATGTGGGTGGCGTCGGGCAGATGGACATGCTGTGCGTGCGGCACCAGCGCCATGAATTCTTCAACGGTCTGCGGCGAGACCAGGTCACTGCGGCCACCACTGACCAGCAGCAGCGGGCATTGCACCTTGCGCGCCGCTTCGGCGATCACATCCTGGTGCTGTTCGCTGTCGCGCGCCAGTTCGTCGACCAGGCGCGGATCCCAATGCCAGCTCCAGCGGCCGTCCTTGCCCGGGCGCAGCAGCGCGCGCAGCGACTCCTCGCTCTTGCGCGGACGGTGCGGCATATAGCTGGCAATGCTGTCGGCCGCGGCTTCCAGCGACGCAAAGCCCTCGGGATGCGCGCTCATGAAGGCAAGGATGCGCTCGACACCCCGGGTTTCCCAGCGCGGAGTGATGTCGACCAGCACCATCGCCGAGAACAGGCCCGGCCAGCGCGCTTCGGCCATCAGGCCGAACAGGCCGCCCATCGAGGCGGCCACCAACACTGGCGGGCGCGGCAGCTCACCGGCCACCACGATCAGGTCATCGGTGAACTGGTCACCGTGGTAGGGCAGATCAGCGGCGTTCCAATCCGAGTCGCCATGGCCTCGCGCGTCGTAGCTGAGCGTGGCATGGCCGGCCGCATTGAGCGCTTCGGCGGTAGTGGTCCAGGCGCCGCGGGTCTGGCCGAAGCCGTGCGCGAACAGGATGCCCGGCTGTTTTCCGGGGTGGCGGGACGCGCCAAGTGCCGCGCCATGCGCGCCTTCAAGGCGGATGTCTTCAGCAGAAACTGCAGAGGGAATTGGCATAACCATACCTGATGGTATGGAAAGGCCTGAATGACTGTCAATACCCGGCAGTATGGAAACCCTGTACAGGTACAGCAGGGGACGCCTGTCTGGGCGCATGGCGGTGGGATTGCCCGCGTTTTTGTCGCTCACATACTGCAACCAGTCCCCGCCGTATGGTTAAATCTGTCCATGAACGATTCCCCAGTTTCCAGCACCGAAGCCCGCAGTACGCGGCACAGCCGTCTGAGCGCGGATGACTGGGCGCAGGCAGCCTTGGATCTGATCGCCGAGCAGGGCGTAGGCGCGGTTGCGGTGGAGCCGCTGGCGCGCCGCCTTGGCGTGACCAAGGGCAGTTTTTACTGGCATTTCCCCTCGCGTGACGCGCTGCTGCAAGCGGCCTTGGAGCGCTGGGAAGTGGTGGAGCAGCAGCAGGTATTCGGCAGCCTGGAAGAGGTGCCGGATCCACGCACGCGGCTGCGCGCGCTGTTCCAGCTGGTGGCGCACGAAGTCACCCCGCATGTCATTTACAGCGAACTGCTCAAGGCGCTGGACAACCCGATGGTGCGGCCGGTCATCGACCGTGTCTCGCAGCGCCGCATGGAATACCTGATCGCCTCGTTCCGCCAGGCCGGGCTCAGCTCTACCGACGCACGGCATCGTGCGCGTCTGGCCTATGCGGCCTACGTCGGCTTCCTGCAGTTGTCATTGCAATTGCAGCAGCCCAAGCAGGCCCGCGAGGATTTCGAAGCCTATGTCGAGCATGTGATCGAGACGTTGATTCCGGCCAATTGATCCTCGTTGGTGCTGCATAGGGACCTGATTGCGGTGCCTCGGACTTGCAGGCGACCTGCACCGTTGATTCAACGCATCGGAATGACATCGAATGCGATGCTGATCCGTGGGGATCGTCCTTGATAGGCTGTGGTGTTGTGGAAGAAGTAGGACGGGAACGTGACAAGGCGGCCTGAGGTCGGGATCACCTTGTGTTCCATGTCAGGCCTCTGCAGTGGAAGTCCCTCCTGGGGATGTCCGAATAGCAGGTTGCCCGCCGCAGGGGTGTCCGGTTGACCGGGATCGACGTAGAACACCCCGCTGAGCCAGCCCGCTGGATGGATATGCGGTGCTTGGTGGCCTCCCTGTTCGAGCACGGTGATCCATGATTGCAGTCGCCAGTGCCGCGGCATGGCTTTCATCCAAGGATGATCGGACAGCGGTGCCGCGGCAGAAAGTGCCCGTATCCGCGATTCGACGGCCTGCAAGAGCAACTGCTCAAAGCGTTGCAACTCCTGATCTTGTGACAGGTCCAGGATCGGGCTCTGCCGGCCGAGCGTAGTGGAGCGCCCGGCGGGTTCCCAGATCAGGCCCGAATGTGAGAGTGACAGTTCACGTAGGGCGTCCAGGTTGATCATGGTACTGGCCAGGACATCATTGCTGCCCAGTAGACGACCATAATCCATCAGTTGGTCAACAAGCTTGTCGTTGCCGAGCTCTTTGCCGGTCATGTACAACCCCGCCAAGGCGGTCTGATCCGTCGGGTCGAGCATCAGTACACGCCGATAGACCTCGTCTGCTTGTTGAATCCTGCCCAGCGACAGCATGCACAAGGCATAGTCGGTAAGCGCGGCCGGATCGGAAGGTATGATGGACAACACGCGTTGATGGACCAAGGCTGCAGCATCAGCCTGATCGGTTTCCCGTAGTGCATTGGCGATGCCGCGCAGGATCACCGGGTCACCGGGACGCTGGCGCTCTGCTTTCTGAAGGTTTTCCAGTGCCGCCACGGCGTTCCCGCAACGTGCATGAATCAGGCCGATGTTGATCCAGGTGTCGGTGTTGGCTGGGTTGATCTGACTGAGGCGCTCGAAATCCAGAAGAGCCTCGTTCATTCGTTCTATCCGGAACAGCACGAGCCCGCGATTGAACAACAGCGGTGGCAGGTCGGGTGCCATCAAAAGGGCCGCGTCAAAATCATGGATCGCCTGCAGATTCCGGCCTGCGGCAGCATGCAGCATGCCACGCAGATAATGGCGCTCGGGATCTTGCGGTGCGACGAGCAGCGCGCGATCGAGCAACTCAATTGCAGCAGCTGGCTGACCTTGCTGGATCAGTTCGCGGATGCAATCGGTGCTTGTAATCTGTCGGGACATAGGGGCGCGTCGAGCGCTGGTCGCAGGCTTATTGATTTAAGTATTGGAGCACGACGGCTTCGATGGAAGCGGCGGCGCGACGGGGGTCGAAAAGATGGTGAACGGCGGCTTGCCGGCGCAGTCGCTGCCGCTGCTCTGATAACAGTGTCGGCGACTTGGCCAGGCGTACAGCGCGTTCGACATATTCATCCACATCCCTGCAGACAAGTTGGTCCATGCCGAGGAAACGATTGATGCCTGAGCCCAAGCGCGCCAACGGCGTTGGCCCTTCAACACAGAGCAGCGGCAGTCCATTGCTTATTGCATGGATCGCGGTTGCACCCGCCTGATAGCGGAACGCGTCGAGGAACAAGTCACAGCTGGCGGCGCGATCCGCCTGTTCATCAAGCTCGACCTTGTCGACCAGATGCAGACGTTCAACAGGGCCACCGCTGGCCTTCCATTGCTGCAGAAAGCCATCGCACGCCACGGGGGGGGCAAATACCATCAGATGTGCGGTGTCGGCCTGGGTGAGGATCTTGCTCCAGCTGCCGATCAGTCTGCTGCAGAGTTTGTAGGTGTTGTTGAAACTGGCGAGCACGGGCGCATCTTCGGGTAGTCCAAACCGGGCCCGGTTGCGAACGCCCGGGTGTGCTGTTGAAGCAGGAAACAGCGTGCCCTCCAAGAGGATCGGCTTGTCGGAGTAGTTCCAGTGCTTGCCGGCAGGCTGGACATGCGCGTCCAGCAGCAGTCCATCCAGCCAAGGCGCTTGCTGGCCATGGATGAAGCCAAGCCATCCCAATTGCACTCGCGCTGGTCTGCCCGCCAATACGGCAGGCCGTGCTCCAAGTGTGAAGCCGCTCATGTCGATCAGGGCATCGATGCAGTCATGTGCAATAAGCTTGGCCAGGCCATCGTCGTCCAATGCGGATACATCCACCAGCGTGTCGAATCCGCTGATGATGGCGGCATGAAGCGTGCGGGTACCGGTCAATGAATAACCGAATACCTCGAAGCGATTACGGTCATGTGCAGCGAAATGTTCCCGCACCAAGGTGCCAATGGCATGCTCACCGAGGTCGGCAGAAAGATAACCGATCCTGATGCGCTGCCCGGTTGGCTGTTTTGGTGCTTTGGCGATGGGCTGTACAAACTGCGCTTCATTCAATATTGCCTGGCTGTAACGCCTGATTGACTCTGCTTTCAGTGTTTCGGGCACTGCCAATGTGGAAAGCAGGAATGGCTCCGGCTCAGGGGAATGGCCGGTGCTGGCTTCCAGCAGCGTGGTCAGCGCGGCAACACTCTTCTCCTCGCTGTCATATTGGCAGAGCATCGCTTGGCAGTGTGCGAGCTGCGCCAGTATGTCAGTGCGTTCTGGCAGCATCCTGTGCGCTGCCCCGAAATCGCGAAGTGCCATGTCCATGCGACCAGACAGGTACTGGCATAGGGCGATATTGATGATTTCGGTCGGATGCTGTGTCGAGGCCCGATGGTAGGCGTAGATGGCACGATCCCATTGCCGCAGCGCCTGCAGTGATTCACCGAGGTAGTGCCAAGCCTCACCGAAGTGCGGTTCCAGCGCGAGTGCTCGCTGCAATGGCTCTTGCGCCGACGCAGCCGATCCAGTGCTGACCATCAGGCTGCCAAGCAACATCCACCCGAGCGCGTTGCGTGGGTCGCGGGTGGTGGTTTCGCGCGAGACGTCCAATGCGCGCTGGTACTGGCCTGTCGCTCGCAGGCAAAGTGCCAGGATGCTGAGAATATCAGCATCGGCTACAGCCAATACTTCGCTCTGATCCAGCAGCGATGCCGCCTCGGCTTCGCTGCCCGATCGCATCAGCAGCACGGCAAAATCGCGCCGGAGCCCAATATCATCCGGTGAGCTTCGTAGGGCATCCTGGTATGCCCTCTTTGCCGCATCCAGTTGGCCGCTGGCGTGCAATTCCCGGGCGTGCTGGGTCTTATTCATAACCAACCACCAACGTCCAGCCCATCACCGTGGAGTTCTGATACAACAGCTTGCCAGTCTGAACCGGAAGGCCGCTGGCGCCCAGCAGCCCGGCCGTTTCCTGCAAGGCGGCGCGATCAAGTGACGCAGCCAGCATCAGCTTCAACCGGGTATGCTCATCCTCCGTCCAAGATCGTAATGACATCACCGCAGCATCGGCATCCTCGGCGCTGCTCCAAGTATGTCTAAGCATCTGTCCCAGGTGTTGTGCCAGTGTCTGCAGGATCTTGGCATCAGGCGATTGCTCCACCCGATCCATCAAGCGGGATGCCACATTATTGAAACCGGTACGTGCGACCTCGGCATGCGGATCGGCGGAGAGTCGCTCGCGCGCTTCGCTGTCGTTTGCCGCTGCCATCCGGCGGAGCAGCGCTCTGGTTGCGTCGAAAATGCCGCTTTCCCGTAGCAACCAGTTGCAGGCATCTGCTTGGCTGCAGCTGACCGAGTGAATCACGGATTCGTGGCTGTGTAGGACCAGTGCAGCACGGCCTTGCGCACCGAGTACTCGCAATATTTCCCTTGTTGCCTGTTCGCGCGGTGCGTACTCGAAGGCAAACTGCGAGCAGATCAAGTTCACTGAGCCGGCCGCGAAAGGGAGTTTGGTCATCGAAGTTTTGGGGTGGAAGTGAATGTTCCCGTACGAAGGTGTTTGTGCTCCGGCAGAGCCGGGCGGATCTATATCGGCGATGTCGATGCCGTGAATCTGCCATTGCAGTGTCCGGCTGCCGGCAAAGGATTGCGCCAACAATGGAATCGCCCCGTTGCCGGTACCAATGTCGACGACAACGGCCTGCTCGCGCAATGTGCCGAATTGTTGTTGCCAGAATCGTGCAAAAGCACCGTCGTAGTTGCCATTGATGCCGGATGCACAGGAATGCAGTACTCCGGTTCGCCAGAGACGCGTCCATGGCGCGGCCTGCTCATCAGGATCGGTTGCGTAGGGCATCTGCAAAGAGTTTTCCGGTTCGGCCGACAGCTTGCGCGAGAGCGTTTACCAGTTCAAGCACTAGGCGTCGCCGGCTGCGAATTTTCTGCTGTTGCGAGATATCTGCCATATCCGGCCAGTATGGTCTCTTGAAAAAGAACGACCCGCCGAAGCGGGTCGTTCAATTTCACAGGTTTCTGTTCAGATGATCAGAAATTCTGCTCGTAACGCAGGTACGGGGTGCGGCCCCAGATGTTGTAGATCGTGTTGATGTAGTTCGGGAAGCCGATAGCCGTCGAGAACTGTGGCATTTTGTTGGCAACGTTGCGAACACCCAGGGTAATACGGGCGTTCCACGGCGTGGCGACGCTGGCTTGTACATCGACCGTGGTCTGCGCGTCGAAGGACGTCGCCTTGGTGCCGCTACTGTGCTTGCCGATGTAGTTGCCGATCACGTTGGCCGACCAGTCGCCGCTGTTCCAGCCCAGACCGAGCTGTGCGCGGTCCTTTGGATAGCGGAACGTGCCTGCGCGCTCCTGCGTGCCTGCACCAACCGGAGTGAAATTGAACTCCAGGGTGTGCGACCAGGCCAGTTTGCTGTTGAACGAGCCGATGCTGGCGGTGTCATAGCGGTAGCTGGCTTCGAAATCCAAACCGCGTGAGGTCTGCATGGCACCGTTGTCGATCGGCAGACGGATCAGCTGGGCCGGGCCCGGCAGCACCGTACCACCTGGAGCAACGATGTCCGGACCACGATCAACACCATAGAGCGGCACACCCTGATCGCCGTAGCGGAACGCCAAGGCGCGCGGGATGGTCGCGATGATGTTGGTGATCTCGATGTCGTAGTAGTCCAAAGCGAGCGACAGAGCGTCATTTGGACTCCACACCACGCCCAGACCCCAGTTGGTGGACTCTTCTGGCTTCAGCTGCTTGTTGGACAGCTGCAGCCAGGTGTACTGGAGGCTGCTGTTGCATGGGTTGTTCGGATACGGCTGATAGGCCGTGTTGCCCGATGCTGCACGATAGGCGGCGAGCGCTTGGCATGCGAGTTCGTCACCACCGGCGTGCGGAATGGTGGAGTCCGGCTCGGATGCCAGATTGGTGGACGACGGTGCGTTGTTGATAGCCGACAGCGTCGGCGCACGGAAACCCTTGCCCCATGAGCCACGTACCAGCAGCGATTCGAGCGGACGGAATTCCAGCGAGACGCGCGGAGAGAACTTGCTACCCACATCGCTGTAGTCGTCGTAACGGCCTGCGAGGGTGACATTCAGGCTGTCGAGCACAGGCAGCAGGGTTTCGAAGTAGACGGCGCCGTAGCTGCGGTCTCCGTTGGTACCTGCACCGGCCGAGCCGAACACGTTGCCAGCAGCACTCTGCGCATCGTACAGCTGGCTCAGAGCGTCCTTGCGGTACTCAAAGCCGGTCACGAAGCCCGCGGTGCGGTCGCCGATGTTGAACAGGTCGAGCGAGATGTTGCCGTCGACGCCCTTGGTCTTGTTGACCGACTCAACGTAGACGGTGTGGCCGATCTTGCCGGCAGAAGCCGCCACGCTCGGATGGGTTGGGTCGAACGGGTTGAAGTTGCCGGAGTCAATCAGTGCCTGCAAGGTGCTGCCGATACCGTAGTTCAGGCCGACGCTGGACTGGGACGAATTTCCGTAGTTGACCGCGACCTCCCAGTCTGCTGTGCCGAACAGCTCGGTGGTGCCGCGCAGGCCCAGGGTGTAATCACGTAGGGTGTCCTTGCGGTGCGAGTCGCGGGTACCCAGCGGAGTGAAGCGGTAGTAGAGGGTGCCAGCTTGACCGAACGGGTTGAACGGGTTGTTCGCGGCGATGGTCGGCAGCTTGCCCGGGCCATTGCCGTTATTATCCACCGGGGCCGATGCGTACACACCCAGGCTCTTGGTCTCCGAGGTCAAGCCGCGGAAGAACATGGTGGTGTTGTCGGTGATGTTGTAATTTCCGTTGACCAGCAAAGCGTTACGACGCAGCGAAGCCTCATTGGCGGAAGTGGCGCCATGGTCGAAGCCGCAGGTGGTGGCGTTGACGCGGATGCTGTTCTCGAAAGTATCGCAGTTGGCGACGCTACGCGTGCCGTTGGCATTGGAGAACGTCGCCGACGAGTTGTACACGCTGGTGGGCCACGCGATGCCAGCGCCAGTGACGATGTTCTTGATCTCGCGGTTGTACATCATCTCGCGGTCCTGGTGATCCAGGACGAAGGTGATGTTGCCGCGGTCGGAGCTGATGCCGGCCGATGCGCTACCGGTGCTGCCGCTCGGGCCGACCTTGGGGCTTTCATAACCCAACTGCAGGCTGGCGCCTTCATAGTCCTTGCGGGTGATGATGTTGACCACGCCGCCGATGGCATCGGAACCATAGACTGCGCCAGCGCCTTCACGCAGGATTTCGATGCGCTCGATCGCCGAGGTCGGAATCATGTTGATATTGGCAGCGCCGCCAGCGAGCGCGCCCGACGGGGTGATGCGGCGGCCGTCCAGCAGCACCAAAGTGTAGGCAGAGCCCAGGCCGCGCATGCTGATGGTTGCCTGCGAGCCGGTTGCCGAGCCCGAGGACTCGCGTGCCGAACCGAACGAGTTGTAGACGTTGTTGCGAAGGAAGTCCGCGACCGAGATTTCACCGGCGGCCTGGATGTCCTGACGGGTAACAACGGTCACCGGGTTCGGGCCTTCGACATCGGTACGCTTGATGCGCGAGCCGGTGACTTCGATGCGGTCCAGATTGGTGGCGCCGCTCTTATCGGCATTCTGGGCGTAGGCGGTACCGGCGGTGCCGGCACTTGCGGCCAGCGCGATGACAACTGCATCGCGCAGTTTGTTGGTCTTGCAATTCATTGGGTCTCTCTCTCTGCCAAGTTGACTTGGGTGTTGCTTGGTGTGGCCGCGAGTGGGTTCGAAAGGCGAACTCAAAACTCATGGCTTGTACCGATAGTACTTGCGACTGCAAATAAATTAAAGATTGGTTAATGATTGAGAAAAAAAGAATGAAATTCGGCAAGGCCTTGATTTGACGGGCAGAAATGCAAAACGCCCCGAACGGGGCGTTGTCTCAAAGTGATTTGGTAACCCGGATTACAGGTCCTGTTCGTAACGGACGTACGGGATTGCGCCGTCGTCGTTGCTTTCGTTACGGGGTGAGAACGGGTTTTTGCCGCGGGTGATCACGTTTTCCGCGCCGACCGTGAGCTGGCCGCTCCATGGCGTGCGCCAGGTGATGCCCAAACCCAGGCCTTCCCACTTGCCACTTTGCCCGGGGGCGTCGACAACGCGGCCGATGACATTGGCGCTGAAGGCGCCGTAGCCACCACCCACGGTCAGGCTCTTGCTGTCCCACTGGTCGACCACGGACGGAGCCGCGTCGGTCAAGGGAACAAGCCGGGCCTTGGCATAGGTGCCGCCAATGGAGACGAAGCCTTCGCGGCCGATGTTTTTCTGCCCGAATACGGTCAGATCGTTCTGCTCGACCCGTGCCGCGCCGCTTTTGTTTCCACCGGACAGCCACGCAGGCAGCGTGTCGCGGCCGGTGCCGGCGGTTACGCCGACGCGCCCGCCCGGACGGTTGAAGGCCGTGGTCGCCGAGATATGACGACCGTTGTTGTCGTCGTCATCGCCCAGGCTGGCCAGCATGCAATGGCTGGCGAGGCCGCCAATGCTGCTGCCGCGGCTGCTGTTGCAGAGCAGGCCAAGCGAATCGCCCGAGGACAGGCCGAAGGCGGCGTCCAGCGAGCTCTGGCCGAAATTCCAGCGCGCACCCACATTCTGGGTGCCGGTGGGTTCCAGATAAAGCAGAGCCTCAACCTTGCCGCTACCGCGGTTCCATACCGGCAACACGGTGCTGTCCATGGCGCGCGGTTTGCTCTGCGCATGCGCGCCCGCAACCACCCCAAGGGCGATCATCAAGGCAAGCGGTAGGCGCAATAAGGCGTTCATGGACTCAGTGAGACCCCGTTGGCGCCAGGAAGTTCCCGGCGCGTGAGTTCTCGATCCTATGCGGTTTATGGTTTCTTAACAAGTCTTCGCCCTCCCCAGAACGCAACTCGTTGGACCGTTATTGCAGCCGCTCGGGAGCGGGCTGATTGGCCGGTGTGGAACTGAACAATACGCCGAATTCTGCTAATGGGAAGTGATATTCCTGCCCGCAGAACTCGCACCGCACTTCCACCTGCCCGGTGGGCTCGGCGGCGGCCCGGGCTTCCTCCTCGCCAAGCGACTGCAGCATGGCACTGACCCGCTCGCGTGAGCAGGAGCAGCCGAAGCGCAGCGGCTTGTCGCCGACCAGCTGCGGGTTCTCCTCATGGAACAGGCGGTGCAGCAGTTCGGCGCCGGGCAGTGCCAGCAGTTCGTCGCGGCCGAGGGTGTCGAACAGCGCGCCGGCGCGGATCCAGCCGTCCTCATCGCCTTCGTCGCCGGGCAGCTTCTGCAGCAGCAGGCCGGCGGCGTGCTGGCCATCGCTGGCCAGCAGCAGGCGGGTCGGCAGCTGCTCGGAATGACGGAAATAGTCCTCGAATGCGTCGTCCAGGCTGTCGCCGGTCAGCGCCACCAGGCTCTGGTAGCGCTGCGGTTCGCGCGGGTCCAGGCCGGGGTTTTCGATGGTGATGGCGAGCAGAGCGTCCTCGCCCAGGCCGGCCAGCGTTGCCGGGGCGTCTTCGCCATCGGCCAACTGGGCAATGCCGCGCAGCGTGCCGGCCGATGTGCATTCACTGAACAGTGCGCGCAGGGCGCTGCTGCTGCGAAGCTGAATGGACAGCCGGCCGTCCACCTTGGTGTGTCCGGTGAACAGCGCCGAGGCCACGCTGGCCTCGCCGAGCAGGCGCGCGGCGGTGGCCGGGTAGTCGCCATGCGAGAGGATGTCGCGCCAGGCCTGGCCCAGCCGGACATGGACGCCGCGCACGCCAGCGGCGGGCAGGAGGAAGCGGACAAGCAGATCGGAGGTGTCGGTCATGGGGCTGCATCTACGCGAGGTGGGGCCGGTGCCGGATAATGCGCCGGACAAAGAGTCTTGCAAGGTGGATATCAATGGGGGCGGAGCAGGCCGAGCTCAAGGTGGAGCAGGGCACAGGAAACGGGCGTCGGCGACGCTGGCTGCGGCGCTTGCTGTGGACGCCGGTGGTGTTTGCCGTGTTCAGTGTGGTGCAGGTGCTGGTTTTGAGGGTTGTCGACCCGCCATTTTCCACGGTGATGCTGTTCCGCCAGCTGGAAGCCGTGGTACAGGGCGATTGGAAGTTCCGCATCCGTTACCAATGGGTGGATCTGTCGGACATGGCGCGCAGCGTGCCAATATCGCTGGTGGCGGCGGAGGACCAGCGCTTTCCTGATCACAATGGTTTCGATCTGCAGGCCATTGAAAAGGCGCGCAAGCACAACGAGCGCGGCGGGCGCCTGCGCGGCGCCAGTACCATCAGCCAGCAGACCGCCAAGAACCTGTTCCTGTGGCAGGGCCGCAGCTGGCTGCGTAAAGGCCTGGAGGTCTGGTACACGGTGCTGATCGAGGCGCTGTGGCCGAAGCAGCGGATCATCGAGGTGTACGCCAATGTCGCCGAGTTCGGTGACGGCATCTACGGGGTGCAGGCCGCGTCGCGCGCGTACTGGGGCAAGGATGCCGCGCGCCTGAGCCCTGCCGAAAGTGCCCGCTTGGCGGCCGTGCTGCCATCACCGCGCCGCTACAACGCGGCCAAGCCGGGGCCGTACGTGCAGCGGCGTGCGGCGTGGATACAGCGCCAGGCACGTCAGTTGGGCGGTGCGGGCTATGTTGATGAAGCCAATTGATTTCACGGCTGTTGTTAAACTTCGTCAATGAACACGCCCGAACGCCTGACGCTGCTGATTACTGCCTTCAACGAGCAGGAGGCATTGCCGCAGTTGCATCCGCGGCTTTGCGCCCAGCTGCAGGCGCTGGCTGGCGACATTGACGGCCGCATTCTGTATGTGGATGACGGCAGCACCGATGCGACCTGGTCGGTGATGCAGCAGTTGTCGGTACAGGAGCCGCGGGTTTCGGTGCTGCGGCTGTCGCGCAACTTCGGCAAGGAAATCGCATTGACGGCGGGGCTGGATTTCATCGAGGAAGGGGCGGTGGTCCTGCTCGATGCCGATGGCCAGGACCCGCCGGAAATCATTCCGCAGTTCGTCGCGCTGTGGCAGCAAGGCTATGACGATGTCTACGGCACGCGCATGGAGCGCGGTGGTGATGGCTGGTTGAAACGCTTCACCGCAGCGGGTTTCTACCGGGTGATGGGGCGCTTGTCGAAGACGCCGATCCCGGCCGATACCGGTGACTTCCGCCTGCTTTCGTCGCGTGCGCTGGCCGGCCTGCGCCAGTTGCGCGAACGCCAGCGCTTCATGAAAGGCCTGTTCGGTTGGGTGGGTTACGAGCGCATCGCGCTGCCGTACCGGCGTGAGCCGCGGCTGGCCGGCAACAGCAAGTTCGGCTTCTGGAAACTCTGGAATTTCGCGCTGGAAGGCATCACCAGCTTCTCCACCGCGCCGTTGCGGGTGGCCACGTATCTGGGCCTGCTCACCGCAGCCGGTGCGTTCGGCTTCGCCGCTTGGGTGATCGGCAAGGCGGCGCTGTATGGCGACCGGGTGGCCGGTTGGCCCACGATGATGGCGGTGATCCTGTTCCTGGGTGGGGTACAGCTGATCGCGCTGGGCTTGATCGGCGAGTACCTGGGCCGCCTGTACATGGAGGCGAAACAGCGGCCGTTGTACCTGGTGGATACATGGCAGCCGGCGAACGTGGCAGTATCTGCCCCATCCGCCAGCGCAGGAGAACGCCATGCAGACCGTTCGACAGTTGCTTGGGGCCAAGTCCCCTGAGATCCACGCCGTGCCGCCGGATGTGGCGGTGGTGCAGGCGATCCGCCTGATGGCCGAGAAGGGCATTGGTGCGGTGCTGGTCATGGAAGGGCGCCGGCTGGTGGGCATCCTTTCCGAACGTGACTACGCGCGCAAGATCGTCTTGATGGATCGCTCCTCGGCGAGCACGCCGGTGCGCGAGATCATGACCGCCGAGCTGGTCACCGTGGCGCCCACCGTATCGGTGGAGCAGTGCCTGGAGCTGGTCACCAACCGCCGGATCCGCCACTTGCCGGTTGTGGAGGGCGATCAGGTGGTCGGCGTCATCTCGATCGGCGATCTGGTCAAGTCAGTGATCGAACAGCAGCGGCAGGAACTAGGCCAGTTGCAGCAGTACATCACCGGCACCTGAGGCGACATTAACGGGCGTAGTGCCCGCCGCAGTCGGCGTCCTTGCCTGGTCCGGTTTCGATGGTGGCCAGCAGGGCGGCAGGCGGGGTGATCGTGGCCAGCGTCAGGGCGATGGCGCCCCGGATGCCCAATGCCTTCAAGTCGGGGCGGAAGGATGGGTCCTTGAAGGTGCCGCCGATCCGCAGTGGCGAGCGCAGGGCCAGGATGCTTCTGTCCTTGGGGCGCGGCCGCAGCAGCAGGTCGAGCTGTTCCTGCTTCAGGTTGACCGTGCCTTCGCCGATCACCAGGGTGTCGGAGGTATCAAAGGCCAGGGCGCGAGATTGCATCAGCCCATCGCGTACGCCGAAATCACCAAAGGCGCAGCGCAGCGGAATCTGTTTGTCGCCGGTGAACAGGAACTTCAGCGATTCGGCCACATCCAGCCCGGCCAGTTCCATCAGCAGATTGCCGATATGGCCGCGGCCCATGCCCAGCGCGACATCGCCATCGCTGCTGCCCAGCATGACGGCGATGGAATTGCCATTGCCGCTCAGGTGAACATTGCCACTGATGCCGCCGGAGGCCTGCTCGGCCAGTTTGCCGTCGGGGAACAACTGCCCCAGTTGTACCCCGCGCAGGTTGGCATTGAGCGTGGTGGTGATCTGCGGGCGGCGTGCGTCCATGCGGATGGTGCTGCGGATATCGCCGCCGGCCACGCCGAAGTTGAGCGGTTCCAGCCGCAGCAGGCCGTTGTCCAGCAACAGGTGCGCATCCATGTCTTCGAGCGGCAACTTGGGCGCGGTGATGTGCTGGGCCTTCCAGCGCACGTCGGCGTCCATCGCGCGCAGCTTGCCCAGGTTGTACGGAGTGTCCGGCAGCACGGTTGGCTTGGCGGCGAGTTTGGCCGCCTGCGCTTTCTGTTCGGCATTGGCGGTTTCCTGGCCGCCGGTTTTGGGTGGCGCACCGATGAAGCCGGCCAGGTCGTCGAAATCGAGACGTTTGGAAACCAGATTGGCGGTCAGGCGCGGGCGTTCGCCCGCCACATCGATGTCGACATCGCCGGCCAGGTCGCTGTCACCGACGCGCCCGCTGAACTTTTCATAGCGCCAGCGTTCGTGGTCGCGCTTGAGTCGCCCATCCAGACGGTAGGGCGGTGAGGAAGGAATGGCGATGCCGATCAGTGGATACAGGTCGTCGAGGTCCTGCCCGCTGAGCTGGAATTGCAGGTCGAACACCTGCAGCTGGAACGGGTTTATCAAACTGCCGCGCGCAATGGCATGGGTGGCACCGGCGCGTGCATCCAGGTGCACGTGGAAGGGGTGATCGCTGTCGGTCAGCTGCAGTGGTGATTCGGTGCCGCCCTTGAGCGTGAACGCCGCGCCGCGCCAATGGCCTTTGCCTTCGACCAGCACAGGCGGTGCTGCATCCGCCTTTTTGGGTTGGCCGCTGTGCACTGCCAGATCGATATTGGTGCGGCCGAGTTCGTCCAGGAACTGCAGCCTGCCGTCGTCGATCCGCAGCCGCCGCAACTGCGGTGTCTGCCCGCCGCCACCGCCCAGGAAATTCCAGTTGCCCGGTTCACCCTTGCGCGGCGCGGTCTGCAGCAGCACATCCGGCTTGCTCAGACGGATCTCAGGGAACTGCACACTGCCGCGCAGCAGTGGCCACAGGCGTATGTCGATTTCGACGCGATCGGCGCTGGCCATCTGCGGCTGCTTGGCCCAGTCGGCATTTGCAAATGTGATGCGGTCGCCGCGCACGGTGGTGGTGCGGCCCAGATCGACATCGAGGTTGCCGATGTGCAGGGCGCGGCCGGTGCGGGCCTGCACCGCGCGCTCAACCGGCCCCTTGAACCAGTTCCAGTCCCACAGCAGGATCAGCACGATGAGCGCAACCAGCAGCGCAGCCGCAGCGGCCAGCCAGCGTCTGCCGCGTTTACCGGGGCGTTGCAGGCGCCAGCGCGACGCAGGTGGCGTGGAAGTATTCACGTGCCCATCGTGGCGTGGCCGGTGTTCACATCACGCGAAGCCGGCATTGGCACGATGTGTACGGCCCGCAGCGTTGAGCGGGCGAACGTGTTGCCAGCGCGGGTGTTGTCGCTGACGGTTTACAGGATCTGCGCGGTTACCGAGACGAAGTGGCAGACGCTGCCGGCGATGACGAACAGGTGCCAGATCGCGTGCGAGTAGGGCAGCTGTTCACGGTGGTAGAACACCGTGCCCAGCGTATAGAACACGCCACCGCCGAACAGCCAGCCCAGCGTCCAGCCATCGAGGGAGGCCCACATCGGCTTGATCGCGATCACCACCAGCCAGCCCATGGCGATGTAGATCGCGGTGGAGAGTTTCTTGAAGCGGCCGGTATAGAACAGTTTGAACACCACGCCGAACAAGGCCAGTGCCCAGATCGCGCTGAACATGCCCCAGCCCCACGGCCCGCGCAGGCCGATCAGGGTGAAGGGGGTGTAGGTGCCGGCGATCAGGATGTAGATCGCGCAGTGATCGAAAATTTTCAGCCTGCCCTTGGCTACCGGGTGCTGGATGGCGTGGTACAGCGTGGATGCGGTGTACAGCAGCAATAGCGCCACACCAAAGACGATGGCGCTGGCCAGTTGCCAGCCATCGCCGTAGATCGCGGCAAGGGTGATGAGTACGGCGCCGCCAGCCAGTGCGCTGACCGCGCCCAGACCGTGGGTCAAGGCGCTGGCAAGTTCTTCGCGGATCGATGCAACGGATGCAGTCATAGGGGTTGAGGGCGCGGGCTGGGGGGAGGCCCGGTGCCCGCTATCATCACCCCGAACGGCGGCGTGTGCACGCCGCCATCGAACCTAGGCAACCGAAACCGTGTGTGCTGCTTCACGGGTTGCCGAGAAACGTACATCCGGTGCGCGTTCCTGGGCCAGCTGCAGATTGACCCGGGTCGGTGCCAGGTACACCAGGTGGCCAGCGGCATCGATGCTGAGGTTGCTGGCGTTCTTCTCGCGGAACTCCTCCAGCTTCTTGGCATTGCTGCAGCTCACCCAGCGTGCGGTGATGACCGATACCGGTTCGAACACCGCTTCCACGCCGTACTCGTCCTTCAGCCGGTAGGCGGCCACGTCGAACTGCAGCACACCCACCGCGCCCAGGATCAGGTCGTTGCTCATCAGCGGGCGGAAGAACTGGGTGGCGCCTTCTTCGGACAGCTGGGCCAGGCCCTTCTGCAGCTGCTTGAGCTTGAGTGGATCCTTCAACCGCGCGCGGCGGAACAGTTCCGGGGCGAAGTTGGGAATGCCGGTGAAGGTGACAGCCTCGCCTTCGGTGAAAGTGTCACCGATGGAGATGGTGCCGTGGTTGTGGATGCCGATCACGTCACCCGGCCACGCCTCGGCGGCGATCTCGCGGTCGCTGGCCATGAAGGTCAGCGCGTTGGCAAGCTTCATTTCCTTGCCGGTACGTACGTGGAAGGTCTTCATGCCGGCGGTGAACTTGCCGGAGCAGACGCGCATGAACGCCACGCGGTCACGGTGCTGCGGGTCCATGTTGGCCTGGATCTTGAACACGAAGCCGGTCAGCTTGTCTTCCTGCGGCGCGATGGCACGGCCGGTGGTGGCACGCGGCTGCGGCGCCGGTGCGTGCTTGACGAAGAAGTCCAGCAGCGGCTGCACGCCGAAGTTGTTCACACCCGAGCCGAAGAATACCGGGGTCTGCTTGCCAGCCAGGTAGGCTTCCACGTCGAACGGGTGGCTGGCGCCCTGCACCAGTTCCAGTTCGTCGCGCAGGTCGGCCAGCATCTTCTCGCCGATCTTCTCGGCCAGGCCGGGTGAATCCAGCGACGGGAAGATGGTCGAATCCTGACGGGTGAAGTTGCGGCCCTGTTCGTACAGGTGCACCTCGCCGGTGAGCAGGTGCACCACGCCCTTCAGGCGCTGGCCCATGCCGATCGGCCAGGTCACCGGCGCGCACTGGATGCCGAGCACGGTTTCCACTTCATCCAGCAGTTCGATCGGGTCCTTGCCCTCACGGTCGAGCTTGTTGATGAAGGTCATGATCGGGGTGTCGCGCAGGCGGCAGACTTCCATCAGCTTGATGGTGCGTTCTTCCACGCCCTTGGCCACGTCGATGACCATCAAGGCCGAGTCCACCGCGGTGAGCACACGGTAGGTGTCCTCGCCGAAGTCGGCGTGGCCGGGGGTATCGAGCAGGTTGATGATCTTGCCTTCGTACGGGAACTGCATCACCGACGAGGTAACCGAGATACCACGTTCCTTTTCCAGCGCCATCCAGTCCGAGGTGGCGTGGCGCGCCGCCTTGCGGCCCTTGACCGAGCCGGCCATCTGGATCGCGCCCCCGAACAGCAACAGCTTTTCGGTCAGCGTGGTCTTGCCGGCGTCAGGGTGGGAAATGATGGCGAAGGTGCGGCGGCGCGCGGCTTCGGAGGCGACTTCGGACATGGCAGGGGCGCCCGCCCGGGCGCATCAGAAACGAATGAACCGGCGATTATACCTGCCGCCAGCCCAGCAAGGATGACCGGCGAGCGTGGTGCCGGGCCGTGCCCGGCAGGGGCCTTGGCGGGCAAGCCCCAGCCCCGGCGAGCTGCGGCATCGGCATCAGCCGCAAAGTCCGGCTGACGCATCTTGGTGGGCTGCACGACTCCGGTAGTGCCGAGCCATGCTCGGCAGGGGCGTTCAGGCGATGCATCAGAGGTTTGTGGGAGCGGCGTGAGCCGCGAAGCTTGCGATCCATGAGCTTGGCCGCCCGGCCATGATTTTGTTGTGGCGGGCTTCGCGGCTTACGCCGCTCCCACAAGGGATAGGACCGCCAACTGGCTTGGGTGAGGCTTTCCCGGTAAGGCCCTTGCCGAGCATGGCTCGGCATTACAGGCCTTCAGGGGGCTTGGCGCGGGAACTTCAGCTCGCCGCGCTCGCTGGCCATGCGGAAGGGGATCGAGCGCAGCGCTAGGCCGGTATTGGCCTGCACCACGAAATGCAGGTGCGGGCCACTGCTGTGGCCGGTATTGCCGGACAACGCGATGACCTGGCCTGCCTCGATTGCGTGGCCGGGGCGGACGCGAGCGCTGGCCGCCTGCAGGTGGGCGTACAGCGCCATGCTGCCGTCGTCGTGCAGGACGCGCAGCAGGCTGCCTTGTTCGCGGCTGTCCACCACCTG
Organism: Stenotrophomonas nitritireducens; assembly: GCF_001700965.1. NCBI lineage: Bacteria > Pseudomonadati > Pseudomonadota > Gammaproteobacteria > Lysobacterales > Lysobacteraceae > Stenotrophomonas > Stenotrophomonas nitritireducens. Next base: position 973,289 of record NZ_CP016756.1, on the reverse strand, counting down.
CATCACCCGGCCGGCGCGGGCGGCCAGCACCGGCGTGCCTTCGGCCACCGGGAAGTCCACCGCATACAGGTTCTGCGCATCGGTATGGCTGTAATGGCCGGCGAAGGCCTGGCTGACCCGAACGGCTGCGTTCTGCAGCGGCAGTTGATACAGGTGATCCAGCGGACGTGCGGCCGGGTCGCCGGGGTAGGCGTCCAGCTGCAGCTGCACTGGCTGGCCGTCGTCCGCCAGCCAGAGCAGGTGGCGCTGCTCGCCAGCGCTCAGCACGGTAGCTGCGGGTGCGCGGCTGTCGCCGTGCAGGCGGACCTGCAGCGGCCCTGCCAGCAGATTGTTGACGGTGGCATTGCGGCCGCCGGCACGTGCCTGCAGCTGCAGGCTGGCGAAGGCGTCGGAACTTGCCGCTGGGTTGGCCGGCGTGGTCGCGCCCAATCCCCATGCATCGCGCCAACGGCCGCTGGGGGCAGCGTGCGCAACGGCGGCGCACAGCGTGGTCAGGCTCAGCAGTACGGGAATGAGGCGGGGCACAGTGCGGAATCTTCGGGGACAGGCTGGGATTGTGCCTGTTTGGTTGCGCCGGAAACCTATTTATCTCTTTATGCGAATAAAGCGATTGACAGGTCGAAAGGGCGCTGGCAATGTAGCGTCACCATCGAGACCGGCAGAGGGACAGGCCCTTTGAAGCCGGGGCAACCAGCGGACGCGCAAGCGGCTGCGTTTGGTGCCAAATCCTGCGGTGACCTCCGTGTCCGCCGAAAGATGGTTCGTTCCGTACCCCGCGTACGGCGAACACGAGCTCCGCGAAAGCTCGATGGCCGCTCCTTATCGGATACCGCCATGAGTTTCGCCACCGCTACCGCCGTCCAGCTCGCCCCCGTTGCCCTCATTGATCGTGCCGACAGCGGCATTTCCGCCGTGCGCGGTGAGATCGAACTGCAACTGCGCATGCGTCACGCAGGGCAGCGAGCGCTGCGCCTGCGTTATGAGCTGGTCGGCGTGACCAATGCACCGGTGGTGCTGGTGGCCGGTGGTATTTCCGCGCACCGGCATCTGGCTGCGAATGCCGGTTACGCCGAAAAAGGCTGGGCCGAAGGCCTGGTTGGCGCGGGCCGCGCGCTGGACCCGCAGCGCCGTCGCCTGCTGGGTGTGGACTTCATTGGCGCCGATGGCGAACTGGATGCGCCCATCGATACCGCCGACCAGGCCGATGCCGTCGCCGCGCTGCTTGATGCGCTGCATATCGACCAATTGCATGGGTTTGTCGGCTATTCCTACGGTGCGCTGGTCGGCCTGCAGTTGGCCATCCGCCACCCGCGTCGCCTTAACAAGCTGATCGCGGTCAGCGGCGCCCATCGTCCACATCCTTATGCTTCCGCATGGCGCGCCTTGCAGCGCCGCGCGGTTGCGTTGGGCCAGCTGCAATGCGCCGAGAATCATGGCCTGGCGCTGGCACGTCAGTTCGCCATGCTCAGCTACCGCACCCCGGAAGAATTCGGCGAGCGCTTCGACGCCGCGCCGGAAGTGGTCAATGGCCGCGTGCGTGTCGCCGCCGAGGACTACCTCGACGCCGCTGGCGCGCAATACGTGGCGCGCACCCGCGTCGACGCCTACCTGCGCCTGTCCGAATCCATCGACCTGCACCGGATTGATCCGGCTGCCGTCAGCGTGCCGACCCTGGTGGTCGCGGTTGAAGGTGACCGCTTGGTGCCGCTGTCGGACCTGGTCGCCCTGGTTGAAGGCCTGGGCCAGCGCGGCAGCCTGCGCGTGTTGCGCTCGCCCTACGGCCACGACGCATTCCTCAAAGAAACCGATCGCATCGACGCGATCCTCGCCACTGCCCTACGCCTGCCCGGAGAAACCGCATGAGCCTTTCCCCCACTTCCGATATCTCCTGCAGCCGTGCCACGGTGGCAGTCCGCGCAGGCATCGACCGCGATACCGCCTATGGCGCGGTAACGCCGCCGATCGTGTTGTCCTCCAACTTCAGCTTTGATGGCTTCGGCAACAAGCGCCAATACGATTACACCCGCAGCGGCAATCCCACCCGCGATCTGCTCGGTGAAGCGCTGGCCGAGCTGGAAGGTGGCGCCGGTGGCGTCATCACCGCGACCGGCATGGGCGCGATCAACCTGGTGCTGAACGCCCTGCTCGAGCCGGGCGAGCGTCTGGTGGTGCCGCATGATGCCTACGGCGGCAGCTGGCGCCTGTTCAATGCCTTGGCCAAGAAGGGCCACTTCGAGCTGATCACCGCTGACCTGACCGATCCGCGCTCGCTGGCAGATGCGCTGGCGCAGTCGCCCAAGCTGGTGCTGATCGAAACCCCATCCAACCCGCTGCTGCGCGTCACCGACCTGCGCTTCGTCATCGATGCCGCGCACAAGGCCGGCGCCAAGGTGGTGGTGGACAATACCTTCCTGTCACCGGCGCTGCAGACACCGATCGCCTTCGGCGCGGACGTGGTCCTGCATTCCACCACCAAATACGTCAACGGCCACAGTGATGTGGTCGGCGGCGCGGTGATCGCACGCGATGCCGAGGTGCACCAGCAGCTTGTGTGGTGGGCCAATGCGCTGGGCCTGACTGGCTCGCCGTTCGATGCCTTCCTGACCCTGCGTGGCTTGCGCACGCTGGATGCGCGCCTGCGCGTGCACCAGGAAAACACCCTTGCTTTGGTTGACTTGCTGGCCGCCAGCGATGCGGTAGCCACGGTGTACTACCCGGGGCTGGAATCGCATCCGGGCCATGCCGTGGCGGCGCGTCAGCAGAAGGGCTTCGGCGCGATGCTGTCGTTCGAGCTGGCCGATTGCCCGGGTGAGGATCCGTATGCGGCGGTGCGCGCCTTCCTCGACGGCCTGCACTATTTCACCCTGGCCGAATCCTTGGGTGGCGTGGAAAGCCTGGTTGCGCATCCGGCGACCATGACCCACGCGGCGATGACGCCTGAAGCACGCGCAGCCGCCGGCATCAGCGAGTGCCTGCTGCGTGTATCGGTCGGTATCGAATCCAGCGAGGATCTGGTCGCCGACCTGCAGGCCGGCCTTGCCCGTGCGGCACAGGTGATCGCCGACGCGCAGCAGGCCGCTGGCAACTGTAAAAAAACGGTGGATGCATGAGCGCCGTACTGCGCCCGCTGGAACAGCCGCAGACGCGGTTGGTGCTGTTGGGAACCGGCACGGTCGGCTCGGCCTTCGTCGCGCGTTATCAGGCGCTGCAACGCCGGCAGCTGAGCCTGCCGTCGCTGCATGTGGTGGCCAACTCGCGCATCGCGCTGGCCTGCGAGGACGCGCCGGACACGGCGTTGTCGCGGGCGCGTGATGCGCAGCGGCAGGGTGACGCGCCGATCCACCGGCAGGAAGTAGGGCGGCTGCGTGCGGGTGACATCGTGGTCGACGCCACTGCCAGCGAAGTGGTCGCCGCCGATCACGCGCCGTGGTTGGCGCAGGGCATCCATGTGGTGACCGCCAACAAGCTGGGCAATGGGACGGCCTTGGCGCGCGCCCGGCAGATTGCTGTAGCCGTTGCGGCGGGTGCTGCACGTTATGGCGATGCGGCGACAGTCGGTGCCGGCTTGCCGCTGTTGCGCAGCATCCGCGCGCTGGTTGCCGGGGGTGATCATGTGCACGCCATCGAGGGCGTACTGTCCGGTTCGCTGGCCTGGTTGTTCGATCGTTACGACGGCAGCCAGCCATTCTCGGCCTGCGTGCGGGAAGCCGCTGCCGCCGGCTATACCGAGCCGGACCCGCGTATTGATCTGTCCGGCGAAGATGTACGCCGCAAACTGTTGATACTTGCGCGTGCCGCCGGCGTGGCGTTGGAAGCGGACCAGATCAAGGTCGATTCGCTGGTGCCCGCTGCATTGGCCGCGTTGTCCGAGAGCGATGTCGATGGCGCGCTGTCACTGCTGGATGCTCCCTTGGCCGAACGTCTGCAGCAGGCGCGCGCGGACGGCTTGAAGTTGTGCTTCGTCGGCCGCCTGGATGCGCAGGGCGCAAGTGTCGGTCTGCGCGCGCTGCCGCAGGGGCACGCATTGGCCGGTGGTAGCGGCACCGACAATCGGGTGGCGATCCACAGTGACCGCTACAGCAGCCAGCCCTTGTTGATCCAGGGCCCGGGCGCCGGTGCCGGCGTAACCGCGGCAGCCTTGCTGGACGACGTGCTGAATATCGTCAATCGCTGAGCCGCAAACGCCGCGCGTGTTCGCTACGCGCGGCGCTCTGCTTGATTGGCCCAACCAGTTCAGTCAACGGCGGTGGAGGCACCGATAACGTGCTCCTTCGTCAGCTGCGCGCGGCCTTCGCGGCCAGCTGCTGCATCACCGCCTCGCGGCTCATGCGCGCGCCGTTGCTGTCGACGGCGGTGAAGTCCACGCCGTTCTCCCACAGTTGCGGTGCGAACACCAAGGCCACGTCTTCCGACGCGGTCCTGGACTGCAGGCTGAGCAGGTGCTGGTTGAAGCCGGCCGCACGCAGCCAGGCGTTGTAGCTGGACGTGTGCTCGGTGGCGAACTGCACCTCGTAATGGCATTGCTTGCGCTCCGCCTCGTCAGGACGCGCATCACATTGCGCGTTCCATTGGTGCAGGCCGATCACCGCATCGGCCTCCAGCTGCCGATTGCCGGCAGCCGCCCACAGTGCCACGCACATGCTGGCGCAATGCGAGCGCACCCGCACGGTGAGGTTGTTGCGGTTGATCAACCGCGCTGCTTCCAGGCCGGGATTGGCATAGCCGCCGCCACTGGTGATGTCGATGCGGCGCACACTTGGGTTGGCATCGAGCAGCGTCTTCATCTGCGTGGCGAAGTTCCTGCCGACGCTGCCCTCGATACGCAATACGCTGCCACCTTCCTGCACCGACATCTGCGCATCGTCGATGTTCGCCATGGTCGTGGATTTCTCGCCCTGGATCACCAGGGAGTCGGAGCTGGCAGCGGCCGACGCTGGCGCCGTGGCTTCGGCTTGAGACGTCGCGGCTGCTGTATCGGCAGCTGGCTGCGAGGGCTTTCTATTGCCGAGGTAGTAGGCCAGCAGCAGCAAGGCAAGCGCACCAAGGCCAAGTTTGATCAGGGTTGCCATGCCGCTGCCAGGTGCTGCGGTGCGCGCGGCCGAGCGTGGGCGTCGTGCTGCTACCTGTTCGCCAGAATCCTTTCCGTCGTGCATCCGCTCCCCCTGAAGCTGCGTTGTGATGGGCGATTCTGGTGCACCGGTGCGAGCGTTTGCAATATGCGGCCGATGCTACGGCGCGTGGGCGGGCTTGATGCCCTGCCAGCTGCCCCAAAGCCAGCCGGCGCCAAGCCATGCCAACAGAACCATCAGCAGGCGCCAGCCCCAGCGGGGCCAGCGCAGGTCTAGCTGTGGATCAGCACTCGATGACGTTGACGGCAAGGCCGCCACGGCTGGTTTCCTTGTATTTGTCCTGCATGTCGCGGCCGGTGTCGCGCATGGTCTTGATCACCTTGTCCAGCGACACCTTGTGCTTGCCGTCGCCGCGCATGGCCATGCGGCTGGCATTGATCGCCTTCACCGCGCCCATTGCATTGCGCTCGATGCAGGGGATCTGCACCAGTCCGCCGATCGGGTCGCAGGTCAGGCCGAGGTTGTGCTCCATGCCGATCTCGGCGGCATTTTCGATCTGCCCCGGGTTGCCCCCCAGTGCGGCCATCAAGCCGCCGGCGGCCATCGAGCAGGCCACGCCCACTTCACCCTGGCAACCGACTTCAGCGCCGCTGATCGACGCGTTTTCCTTGTACAGGATGCCGATGGCGGCAGCGGTCAGCAGGAAATTGAATACACCCTGCTCGTTGCTGCCGGGGCAGAAGCGATCGTAGTAGTGCAGCACCGAGGGAATGATGCCGGCCGCGCCGTTGGTGGGGGCGGTGACCACGCGGCCACCGGCGGCGTTTTCTTCATTCACGGCCAAGGCATACAGGTTGACCCAGTCCAGCGTGGTCAAGGGGTCGCGCATGGCCGCTTCCGGGCGCGACGACAGTTCGCGGTACAGCGTGGGCGCGCGCCGGCTGACATTCAGCCCGCCGGGCAGGGTGCCTTCGGAGCGGATGCCGCGGGTCACGCAGGACTGCATGGCGTCCCAGATTTCGCGCAGGCCGGCGCGGATTTCCTCTTCACTGCGCCAGCACTTTTCGTTCTCGTACATCATCTGGGCGATGCTCAAACCGCTGCGCGCGGCCTGCGCCAGCAGCTCGTCGCCACTCTTGAACGGGTAGGGGATTGGCGTCTGGTCGGGCACGATGCGGTCATCGGCGGCATCGTCCTCGTTGACCACGAAACCACCGCCCACCGAGTAGTAGTCGCGGGTGGCGATGATCTGGTCATCGGCGTCATAGGCGGTGAAGCGCATGCCATTGGTGTGGTACGGCAGCTTCTGGCGCTTGTTCAGGGCCAGGTCGCGCTTCTCGTCGAAGGCGATCTCGCGCTGGCCCATCAGCTTGATGCGCTTGCTGCTGCGGATGCGCTCCAACGTGGCCGGGATGATGTCCGGATCGATCTCATTGGGGCGGTTGCCTTCCAGGCCCAACAGCACGGCCTTGTCGGTACCGTGGCCGCGGCCGGTCAGGGCCAGCGAGCCGAACACCTCGGCGCGGATGCGCACCGTGTTCTGCAGTTGGCCGGGGTCCAGCAGCCAGCGGTGGACGAAACGCTCGGCCGCGCGCATCGGGCCCACGGTGTGTGAGGAACTCGGGCCAATGCCGATCTTGAACAGGTCGAACGTGCTGACGGACATGCGGATTCTGCGTACTGCGGTGAGATGGCCGCTATTCTACGGGTTCATTGCTGCAGGCCGTGTCTGCAGCGCAGCATTCCCCGGACAGGTGCGTAGATGGGATTGACTCTGTACCAGCGTGACGATTGCCACCTGTGCGACCTTGCGCTGGCGGTGCTGGCGCAGGCGCGGGCGCCGGAATTTGACAGCGTGTTCATCGATGACGATGACGCGTTGGAGACGGTATACGGCACGCGCGTGCCGGTCTTGCGCGATGCCAGTGGCAGGGAGCTGGACTGGCCGTTCGATGCGGCCACCCTCCAGCAATGGTTGTGACAGCGCGGTGGCTCAGAGCTTGAGGCCGCTGTTGCGCCCGTGGTCGGTATCGCGGTCGCAGGCAAGCTCGCGCTGGCGTTGTTCATCGATCAACGCTCTGCCCAGCTGGTTGGCTTGCGTCGACAGGGCTGGGCAACCGGCCTGCGCGGGCATGGCGGCAAGTTGCTGGCGGATTGCGGTGGCTGCATCCAGTGCGAACTGGTAATGGCCTTGCTCGTGTTCGCGCAGCAGCGTGCTGTAGCGTTGCCAACGGTTCTGCAGGTCCTCGCTTGCGCCTTGTGCATCCGTCCATTGCGGGAGGGTGATGGTGCCGGTGACCTGGGTGTCGACGGATTTGATGCTGCAACGGTTGCCGCGTGCGGAGGTCTGGTAGTTCCAGCTCACATGCCAGCGGGTATAGCCGTGGAAACGGCGGCCATCATCGCCTTCAGGGCCATGCTGCTGCATGGCGGCCATCAGTTGCTTGGAGGAGTTGCCGCTGATCGGGTAGTAGGTGACATCCAGCTGTTCGGACGCGGCCGCTGGGAACGTTGCAGCCAGCATGAGGCCGGCGAGAAGCAGGGATGCACGCATAGTACAAATCCGTTTGACATGTAAAGCACCCAGCGTGGCGTGCAGCCGCGCCGGGTGTCAAACGCTGTAACGCAGGCTTACTTGGCGTTGAGCTTGACGATGGTGCTGATCGCGGTTTCGTCGGGGATGGTCTTGGTATCGGCCCAGTCGCCGCCGCCCACGCCGAAGTCCAGTCGCTTGACCGTGGCCTTGCCGGTCAATACCGGCTGTGCGCCCGGTGCCCAGGTGAAGGTCAGCGTGACCGGCTTGCTGATACCGCGCAGTTCCAGGGTGCCATCGGCGGCGAACTGGTTGTTGCCCAGCGCACGGAAGCCGTTGGCGGTGTAGCGGGCCTGAGCAAACTTGGCCACGTTGAAGAAGTCCGCTCCCTGCAGCGTGGAGTCACGGTCGTTGTTGCCGCTCTTGGCGCCGGCCAACGGGATGGTCACGTCGAGCTTGCCTGCGGCCGGGTTGGCCGGGTCAAAGCTGACCTGGGTCTGGAAGCCCGGGAAGCTGCCGGTGAAGACTTCGCCGTCGTACTTGCTGGCAAACACCAGGATCGAGCCGGCGCCGGGTGCCTGCTGGTAGTCGGCGGCCATTGCCGGGGCGACCGCAAGCATGCCGGCAAGTGCGGCGGCCACGGCGGCGGGAGAGGTCAGTTTGATGTTCATGCGGAATCCTTCTGGGGAGCAGTGAGCCAGCCTTGCGGCAGCATCCGCGTCAGCGTGGCATCGCGTTGATGAATATGGTGATAGAACGCAGCGCCGGCATGCGCCAGCACCAGCAGGATCAACGTCCAGAAACCCCACTCGTGGATGGCGTGGGAGATCTGGCTGGCCTGTTCGCTGGGGGCGACCAGCTTGGGCATTTCAACCAGCCCGAACAGCTTGAACGGGCGCAGCCCGCTGGCCGAGTCGTACAGCCAGCCCGACAGCGGCATGGCGAACATCAGCACATACAGCGCCCAGTGCGTGGCCGAGGCAATGCGCTCCTGCCAACCCGGCGTGCCCGGCACCGGCTCCGGTGCGCCGGCATACAGGCGCCATCCCAGCCGCACCACGACCAGCACCAGTACGGTGATGCCGATCGACTTGTGCATCGTGTAGATCCAGAAATACTTGGGCGTCTTCGGGAACTCGCCCATGGTCAGGCCGACAATGCCCAGTGCGAGTATCAGCAGGGCGATCAGCCAGTGCAGGCTCTTGCTGACGCTGCCCCAGCGTTGGGCGGTGTTCTTCAGGCTCATGGATGGGTTTCCGTTTGGGTAGCTGCATCTTGGGCTGCCTTCAGTGCCGCCTCGGCGGCGTCTTCCAGGCTGGAGTCGGTGGTTGGTGGCGCAACCCCCGGTGCGGGTTCGGCACCCGCATCGCGCACGGCTTCGGCCTCGATACGCAGCTCGACCCGGTCACCGATCACCGACGGCCATGCGCTGATGCCGAAATCTGCGCGGCTGAGGGTGGTAGTGGCCGAAAAGCCTGCCGTACGCCGGAACGGCGGCAGCGGGTGGCGCTTGAGCGTATTGAGGGTTACATCGAGCACCACTTCGCGGCTGACCCCGCGCAGGCTCAACTGGCCGAACACGCGGGCATGGTTGGCATCAATGGGCTCGACCCGGCTGGAGACGAAGCGCACCTGCGGGAAACGCTCGCCATCAAGCAGGTTGCGCGCCAGCGTGGCCTGGTTCCATTTGCCATCGCCCAGATCCAGGCGGGTGATCGGCACGGCAACATCCAGCCGTGCGGCAGCCCAGTCCTGCGGGTCGAAGTCGAGCACGCCTTCGCTGCCGGACACGGTGCCCAGGGCCTGCGAGAAGCCGGCGTGGTCGATGGCAAACAACACCCGGGTATGCACCGGATCGAGCCGATAGCGCTCGTTCGCTGCATTGGCGGCAACGGGCAGCAGACTGCAGAGCAGCAGAAGCAGGCGTGGCAGCACGGTCGGGCTCCATGGCGGGAAGGGGGATTCTAGGCGTATGCAGGTAACGATTTGTGCGCATATTGCGCAACGGTTTGTTACGTAGTCGGTTTGGGTGACTTTGCCCGGGCGGGGCGCCAGCGCTACAGTCGCCGGCGGCGGAGGTTGGCGCGTGCAGCTTGCGATGGGGAGTGTCGAGCGTTGATGAAACGGATTTTTCAGGGTGTACGGCAGTGCGTGCTGTTGGTGCTGCTGGCCTGGCCGTGTTGGGCGGCGGCGTTGGACCTGGCTGAAACGCCGCGCATGCGGCGCTTGGGCGTGGCCGAGGGCCTGCCGTCCCGGACCGTGCTTGCGCTGGCGCAGGACCGCCACGGCTATGTCTGGGCTGCCACCGACGACGGCCTGGCGCGCTACGACGGCGCCCATCTGCGGGTCTGGCGGCACGACCCGCAGGTCTCCGGTTCGTTGCCCGGCAATACCCTGGAGACCATGCTGATCGATGCGCAGGACCGGGTGTGGGTCGGTGCCAATGGCGCCGGGCTGGCCATGCTGGACGCCAACCGCCAGCGTTTCACCCGCTTTGCCGAACTGGAGGCGATCTGCACCCAGCAGGTCTGGGCGTTGGCCACGCACGGCACCGACCTGTGGGTCGGCACCAGTGGCAGCGGCATCTGCCTGTTGCATGCCGACGGCCGCATAAGCCGCTACCAGCACCGGCCCGAGGACCCGCGCAGCCTGCCCGACGACACCATCTACGCGTTGCTGGCCGGCAAGGATGGCAGCGTCTGGATCGGCACCACATCCGGATTGGTGCGCTGGAAACGTGGCGACGGGTTTGCGACGGTGCAGTCGCCGCTGCTGGCGGGCAAGGATGTGATCCGACTGAGCGGTGACCGCGACGGCGGCATCTGGGCAGGCACCGATGCCGGCCTGTACCGCGTATCGGACGCGGGCCAGGTCTCGGCCGCCCCGTGGCCGCAAGCGGCGCAGACCCGCGCGGCGGTGGTGCTGCATGATCGCGATGGCCGCTACTGGATGGGCAGCTCCAACGGGCTGTATCGCGGTGACGGCCAGCGCATGCAGTTGCTGGAGGGTGACGGCGGCAGCGGCTTTCTGACCGGCAACAGCGGCGTGCTGGATCTGCTGCAGGATCACGAAGGCGGCATCTGGACGGCGCTGCTGACCCAGGGCATGGCTTACCTGCGACCGGACTGGTCGCGGTTTTCCAGCCATTACCAGCTCAACGGCAAATCGCTGGAGAGCTTGTACCTGATCAACTCGGCAGCCGACGGCGCGGGCTTCCTGGTGGTGGGCGGGCACGGCCTGTATCAACTGGACGCAGCCGGCAAGTTGTCGCAACTGGCCGGCCAGGCGCAGCTCGGCCCCGGCAGTATCTGGTCGGTGCAGCGTGGCGCTGACGGGGTGATCTGGCTGGGCCGTGCCGGGGGCCTGACCTTGTACCGTCCATCGGACGGGCAGGTGCGGCGCATCGATCTGGGCACGGGCGACGATCCGGCGCAACGTGCGGATCTGATGCGGCTGGCGGCCGACGGCAGCATGTGGTTGTCCATCATCAATTACGGCCTGCAGCACCGCGCTGCGGACGGCAGCTTGTTGGCCGACTACCCGCAAGGCGGGGCCTCGGGCCTGCCGGAAAAACTGGTTGAGCAGTTGCGGCTGGGCAGTGATGGCAGCCTTTGGCTGGTCGGCGGCGCCGGCGTGCAACGGTTCGATGGCAAGGGCTTCATCACCGTGCCCGGGGTATCGGCGGGCATGGTCTATGACCTGGTATTCCTTGCCGACGGCACCGCCTGGCTGGCGCGTGATGGTGCCTTGGAGCATTACCGCGGCGATGCCGGCGGTTTTTCCCTGATACAGCGGCTCGGTGCCGACGAGGGCGTGCCGGCGGTAGCGATGGGTGGTCTGGTCGTGGGCTGCAGCGGCCAGCTGTGGGCGACCACCACGCGTGGGCTGCTGTGGTGGCAACCGGGCGCGTCGCGGTTGCGGACGTTGGAGGAAGGCGATGGCCTGAGCGACACCGAATTCACCGCGCGGCCACCGTCCCATGCCGGCTGTGGCCGGGCGCTGGCGGTGTCGGCCACCGGCCTGCTCAGTTTCAATCCGGATGCCAAGGTTGCCACGCCGGTGGGCTCGCAGCTGGTGATCGAATCGGTGGGCGTCCGCCGCGACGATGCCGCCCGAGAGCAGCGCATGAAGGGCCCGTTGATCCAGCTTGGCCCGAATGACCGCGATCTTCGCGTGACCGGGCGGCTGCTGTCGTACGTGGATCCGGCGCGGCATCGCTTCCGCGTGCATATCGAAGGCTACGACCAGAACTGGGTGGATCTGGGCAGTGATGGCGAACGCCTGGTGTCACGCTTGCCGGCCGGCAGCTACCGCATGGACGTACAGGCCGCTGCCGCCGATGGGCCGTGGACCAGTGCGCAGACCCTGCTGATCGAGGTTGCACCGCCCTGGTGGCGCAGCAACTGGGCGCTGGCGGCATGGACGCTGTTGCTGGGCTTGCTGGCGACGGCCGCGGTGTTTGCCTACCGGCGCCGGGTGCGGCGGCGCAGCGAATGGCAGTTGGCCGTGCACAAGCAGGAGTTGGCCGAACAGGCCTCGCAGGCGAAAACCCGCTTCCTGGCGACCCTCGGGCATGAGGTACGTACACCGTTGACCGGCGTGCTGGGCATGAGCGAACTGCTGCTGGGCACGTCGCTGGATGACCGCCAGCAGCGTTACGCCAGTGCGATCCAGCAGGCCGGCACGCACCTGCTTGCGCTGGTGAATGACGCGCTGGATCTGGCGCGGATCGAGGCCGGCCGGCTGGAGTTGGACAACCGTCCTTTCGATCTGGGCCGTTTGCTGCAGGAAGTGAGCGCCCTGATGGCGCCGATGGCCGAGCGCCGCGGCCTGGTGTTCGAAGCTGCCGTGCCGCTCCCGACGCCGGTGATGGTGGTGGGTGATGCCATGCGCCTGCGGCAGATCCTGATGAACCTGCTGGGCAACGCCATCAAGTTCACCGAACGCGGCAAAGTGGCCGTCAGCGTGCACCTGCATCCGGACCGGAATGGCATCATCCTGAGCGTGTCCGATACCGGCCCTGGCATCAGCGCCGAGCAGCAGACGCGGTTGTTCCAGCGCTTCGAACAGGCCGATGGCAACCGCACCGCCTCGCGCTACGGCGGCAGCGGGCTGGGCTTGGCCATCTGCCAGGAGCTGGCGCTGGCGATGGGCGGTGGCATCCGCGTTGAAAGCCGGCTCGGCGAAGGTGCCCGCTTTGAACTGGAGCTGCCCTTGCCATGGGCACCTGCAGACGACGCGGCGCCGCGCCCAGCGGAACCTGCCAGCGCCCTGCAGGCCTTGAAGGTATTGCTGGTTGAAGACGACCCCACCGTCGCGCAGGTGATCATCGGCCTGCTGGGCGCACGCGGGCATCAGGTGGTGCACGCGGCGCACGGGCTGGCGGCGCTGGCGGAAGCGGCCGGGCAGGACTTCGACATCGGCCTGCTGGATCTGGACCTGCCGGCACTGGATGGCATTGCACTGGCCCGCCAGCTGCGCGGCTCGGGCCATCTGTTTCCGTTGATCGCGGTGACCGCACGTGCCGATACCCAGGCCGAACAACTGGCGCGGTCGGCGGGCATGGTTGGCTTCCTGCGCAAGCCGGTGACCGGACGGATGTTGGTGGATGCGATAGCCGAGGCCTTGGCGGTCAGCCAGAGACAGGCACAATAGCGGCATCACAGACGCGCCAGCGGGCGTTGCAGGAGGCAGGGGTTGATGAAATGGCTTGCAGCGATGCTGGTAGGCGCGCTACTGCTGACGACGGCGTCAGTGCAGGCCGAGGTGCCGGCAACACCGCAGCCGCGCCAGCTCACCGTGGCCGACGGCTTGCCGTCCAGCAACATCAACGCCTTCGCCGAAGATCTCACCGGTTACCTGTGGCTGGCCAGCCGCGACGGCCTTGCCCGCTATGACGGCCGCAACTACCGCATCTGGCGCGCCGAGAACGGGTTGCGCGACAACGTGGTGTGGAGCCTGCATTCGGACAAGAGCAACCGCCTGTGGATAGGCACGCAGAACGCCGGCCTGGTGATGCTGTCGGCGGACCGGCTCAGCTTCCGGTTCTTCGACCAGCAGAGCTATCCGCAGATCGGCAGCAATACCATCTGGGCCATCACCTCCACCGCCGATGGCAGCATCTGGTTTGGTACTGCAACCGGCGGCTTGCACCGGCTGGATCCGGAAGGCAGGATCCGCCGTTACATGCCGGTGCCCGGCGACCCGCACAGCCTGCCGGCAGCAGCAGTCACCTATCTGGCGGTCACTCCGGACGGCAGCTTGTGGGTGGGCACCAAGGGCGGGTTGGCGCGCTGGAACGGTGCCGGCTTCGAGCGTGCCGGCAGCGATGTATTGCCCTCTCCGCGCATCAATGGCCTGAAAGTCGACAAGCAGGGCCGGCTGTGGGTCGCCACCAATGAAGGCGTGGTGGTGCGGCATGCCGATGGCCGCTTTGAGCCGGCCACCTGGGCTGGCGCGGCGCCCGGCGAAGTGTTCAACATGCTGCAGTATTCGGCCGATGGCAGTTACTGGCTGGATACCCGTGCCGGGCTGGGGCGCATCCGCAGCGCGGGAGTGCGCAATGTGCCGTTGTACAGCTCGCAGGAGCGCGGGCTGGTCAAACCCAACTGGTCCAGCGCCTATGAAGACCGCGAAGGCGGCCTGTGGTTCGCCAGCACCAATGCCGGCCTGTGGCATCTGCCGCCCAGCTGGCGGCAGTTCTCGGTGCTGTCACGGCACCTGGATGATCCCAATTCGCTGCGCAATCCCTATGCGCTGGCGCTGGCTGCGTCGGCCAATGGTGGCATCTGGGTGACGGGCACCCGCGGTGCGCTGGATCGCCTGGATCCGGGCACCGGCGAAGTGCAGCATCACCTCGAAGCGATCGACGGCAACAACTGGCCGCAATCGCTGGCGGAGGATGCGCACGGCAAGGTCTGGATCGGCAGCCTGGATGCGCTGGTACGTTATGACCCGCGTGACAGAAGCGTGCAGCGCTGGCACAGCGACGACCGCATCGACGCGGCGATGAACGGCGATGCCGACATCGTGCGCAGCTGCGATGGCGGCCGCATCTGGATCTATTCCGAAGACGGCGGCATGCAGCAACGCGATGCCGATGGCCATGTGCTGCTGCACCTGCACTCCGGCCAAGCTGGCTTGCCGGACACGACCGTGGAGGACATGCAATGCGGTCCTGGCGACCACCTGTGGTTGGCCAGTGGCACCGGCCTGCATGCCTGGCAGCCGGCCAGCGCACGCTTTTTACCGGTGCCGGGTGGGCCGGCCGGGCGCGTGTCCACCTTCAACGTGACCGATGCCGGTGTGGTCTGGATTGCCGGGCTGGGGCGGATGGACCGCTACCTGTGGGACGGGCAGCGCATGACCCAGCTCGACCGGGTGGGCATTGAACAGGGTTTCCCGATGCTGGCCGCGACCGGGCTACTGGCTGACGCGCAGGGCGTGGCGTGGGCGATCAGTGCGCGTGGCCTGATCCGCATCGATCCGGCCAACCGCTCGGTGCGCTTGTACGGCGTGCACGATGGCCTGCCGGGGCAGGAGTTCCGGCGCCGCTCGCTGGTACAGGCACGCAGTGGCCAGTTGGCCGGCGGCACCCCGGACGGCGTGGTGCTGTTCGATCCCGCACAGGTCAAGCCTTCCACCCGTCGCCCGCCGCTGATCATCGAACGGGTCAGCGTGCGGCGCGGCGACAAGGAGCTGGATCTCACCCAGGAACCCGCGCTGCAGATCCTCGACGGTGACCGCGACCTGCGCATCGCCGCCCGCCTGCTGTCCTTCGCCGACTCGGCAACCAATACCTATCGCTTCCGCCTGGCCGGCTACGATCCGGACTGGGTGGATGTGGGCGCCACCGGTGACCGCGTGTTCTCGCGCCTGCCGCCCGGACGTTATCAACTGGAAATACAGGCCGCCACCTCGGACA
Source organism: Stenotrophomonas nitritireducens (assembly GCF_001700965.1). Taxonomy (NCBI): domain Bacteria; kingdom Pseudomonadati; phylum Pseudomonadota; class Gammaproteobacteria; order Lysobacterales; family Lysobacteraceae; genus Stenotrophomonas; species Stenotrophomonas nitritireducens. The sequence goes on along the minus strand of NZ_CP016756.1, from coordinate 957,763 downwards.
ACGTGTGGTCGCCGGTGCAGACGCTGGCATTCCGCGTGCAACCGCCATGGTCACGCAGCCCCGCCGGGGTCATGACCGCCATCATCGTGGGTGTTGCACTGCTGCTGGGCGGCGCCTGGTTGTACCAGCGGCGTTTGCGCCGCCGCAACGAGTGGCAGCTGGCCCGGCACAAGCAGGAGTTGGCCGAACAGGCCTCGCTGGCCAAGACCCGCTTCCTGGCCACGCTGGGCCACGAAGTGCGCACGCCGATGACCGGTGTGCTGGGCATGAGCGAGCTGCTGCTGGCCACGCCGCTCGATGAGCGCCAACGCGGTTATACGCAGGCGATCCGGCGGGCCGGCGAACACCTGCTGCGGTTGGTCAACGACGCGCTGGATCTGGCGCGTATCGAAGCCGGTCGCCTGGAACTGCAGAACCAGCCGCTGGAGCTGCGGCAGTTGCTTGAGGACGTGCGCGGGCTGATGGAACCGCTGGCCAAACGCCGCGGGCTGGCCTTTGAATTCGACAACGCCGCATCGCCGCGCACGCGCCTGACCGGTGATGTGATGCGCCTGCGGCAGATCCTGCTCAACCTGCTCGGCAATGCGATCAAGTTCACCAGTCACGGCTCGGTGAGCCTGCGGGTGCGGCTGGAGGAGGGTGGCAAGGGCGTGCGTTTCGAGGTCAGCGACACCGGCCCGGGGATCAGTGCCGAGCAGCAGCAACGCCTGTTCCGCCGTTTCGAACAGGCCGATGGTGCGCGCACCGCGGCCCGCTACGGTGGCAGCGGTCTGGGTCTGGCCATCTGCAACGAACTGACCGTGGCCATGGGCGGCAGCATCGATGTGCAAAGCAGCCTGGGCGAGGGTACCTGTTTCAGCGTGAACCTGCCGCTGGCCTGGGAAGTGCCTGCAACCTCGATGGAAGAGGATGAGGGTGCCGCCAGCGCCTGGATGAGCCTGGCACCGCAACGGGTGTTGCTGGTGGAGGACGATCCGACCATCGCCGCGGTGATCCGTGGCCTGCTGGAAGTGCACGGGCATGGCGTGGTGCATGCCGCGCATGGGCTGGCGGCGTTGGCCGAACTTTCCAGCCAGGAGTTCGATGTGGCCTTGCTGGACCTGGACCTGCCCGGTATTGATGGTTTCGGCCTGGCCCGTCAGTTGAAGGCGATGGGCTATGAGATGCCGCTGATCGCGGTGACCGCGCGCTCCGACACCGAGGCCGAACCGGAAGCACGCGAGGCCGGGTTTGCCGATTTCCTGCGCAAGCCGGTGACCGCACAGATGCTGCTGGAAGCCATTGCCGGGGTGCTGGATGCGCAACGCCGGCAACAGGTGCAGTCGTCGCCGGAGTAAGCGCGGCGCAGGCTTACTCCACCACTTCCTCAACCGCGCGCGGGTGCGGGCGGTTGTCGGGCAGCTGCCAGAACACCAGGGTCGAGCTGAGCGTGATCGCACCCACGCAGAGGAAGGTGGCATGCAGCGCCGCGGTGGCACCGTGTGCGTTCAGATGGGTGCCGAACGCCGCCAGCAGGCTGCCGGCGGTGGCCGCGCCGAAGCCGGTCGCCAGCATCATCACCATCGACAGCAGGCTGTTGCCGCTGCTGGCCTGATGCATGTCCAGGTCGCGCAGGGTGACGGTGTTCATTACCGTGAACTGCATGGAATTGACTGCGCCGAAGATTGCCAGCTGGGTCAGCCGCAGCCACAACGGCTGTTCGGCATCGATCAGCGCGAAGCTGGCCATCGCCAGGCCCACGCAGACCGTGTTGATCATCAGGATGCGGCGGTAGCCGAAATGTTCCACCAGGCTCACCGCGGCACGCTTGGCGGCCATGCCCGACAGCGCCACCGGAATCATCATCATCCCGGCGGTCATCGGGCTCAGGCCCAGGCCCACCTGCAGCAGCAGCGGAATCAACAGCGGCATCGCACCGCTGCCGATGCGCGAGAACAGATTGCCGAGGATGCCGATCCGGAAGCTGACCACCTTGAACAGGCTCAAGGGAAACAGCGCATTGCTGCTGCTTGCCGCGTGCAGCCAATAGCCGGCCAATGCGGCGATGCCGACCACCGCCAGCAACAGCACAAGCGCGTGCGCCGCGTTGATTGCCGAGACACCATCCAACGCCAGCGACAACGCAATCATGCCGAATGCCAGCATCAGGTAGCCGGCCAGATCGAAGCGCTGTTTCTGCTGGCCGTAGTGGTCGGGCATGATCCGCAGCGCGGCGATGAAACCGGCCACGCCAATCGGCAGGTTGATCAGGAAGATCCAATGCCAGGACGAGACTTCCACCAGCCAGCCGCCCAGGGTGGGGCCGAGCAGCGGGCCGATCAGGGCGGGGATGGCGATGAAACTCATCGCCGACAGGAACTGATCGCGCGGCACCGAACGCATCACCGCCAAGCGCCCGACCGGCAGCAGCATCGCACCGCCAATGCCCTGCAATACGCGTGCGGCTACCAGCCACTGCAAGGTGGGTGACAACGCACAGGCCAGCGAGCCCAGGGTGAACAACACGATTGCAGCGAGGAAGGTATGGCGCGTACCGAAGCGGTCGGCAATCCAGCCCGAGGCGGGAATGAAGCTGGCCACCGCCAGTGCATAGCTGAACACCACCGACTGCATCTGCAGCGGGCTTTCGCCCAGGCTGCGTGCCATCGCCGGCAAGGCCGTGTTGACGATGGTCGAGTCCAGCATCTGCATAAAGATGGCCAGTGACACCAACCACAGCAGCGGTTTCTGGGAGGAGCTGGCAGGCAGTGTACTGGGGGGAGCAGGGGACATCAGGACGGCTCGTGCTGAGGCAGGCGCCTATTGTCCTTCCAAGCATGTGCAGATGCTGCGCAGGTCAATCGCCGCCGCCGATGGTGTACAGCGTCGATGTGGCATCGTCCGGGTTCTGGCTCAGGCGGATCGTCGAGTTGAGTTCACCGATGGTGATGCTCCAGCCGCCTTCGTCATCGCGCTCCATCCTGCAGTCGGTGGCGATGCCGGAATTGTTGTGTGCAACCGGCGCGCAGTTGCGCTCGGTGACAGGGCGCAACACGGCCAACGCTTTTTCCAGCGGAACGGCCAGGACCAGGCTGCGGTTGGCATACATTTCAGCCAGCAGTTCGCGCGTTTCGGTAACCGGCAAGCCGTGCAGTGTCACCTGCCCGGGATGGATGCGGGCGCTGGCGGTATACGAGGTTTCCCGCACCGCATCGGTGCCCACCGTGTCGGTCTGGCAGCGGTCGAGCGAGAGTTTGCTGATGTAGGGGCGCCAGCGTGGCGCGATTTCTTCCGGTCGCGCAATGCGTATCTGCTTGCAGCTGGTCGGGAAATCGAGCGGCCCGGTGCTGAAGACGGTCAGCTGTGGGACGTCGGGAAACGCTGCAAGGCTCGGGAAATCATCGTCGCCCAGCTGCAGCGGTGCCGGCCCGGCCTGTGCTGCGAGTGGCAGCGTGATTGCCAACAACAATGAGATGCAGCGTTTGTACATGAGGGCAGGGCCGGAGCAAGGACCGCCCAGCGTCGGGGCCCGGAAGGTTGAAGTCAACCGTCCGGGCCGTCGTGCCTCAACGGCGGCTGAGGCGGTGCACTGCATCCACCAGCACGGCGACGTGCTCGGGGTTCATGTCCGGCGACATGCCGTGGCCGAGGTTGAACACATGGCCTTCGCGCGAGCCGCCATTGCCGGCTGCATAGCTTTCCAGCACCTTGCCGACTTCGCGGGTGATCGCATCGGGCGAGCCATACAGCGTGGTCGGGTCCAGGTTGCCCTGCAGTGCGACCTTGCCGCCGACCGCACGCGCGGCGTCTTCCAGGCTGATGGTCCAGTCCACGCCGACGCCTTCGGCGCCGCTGGCGGCGAGCTCGGCCACATACTGGCCTGTGCCCTTGCCGAACAGGATCAGCGGGGTGCGCTCGGCGCCATCGCCGCGCTTGAGTTCGCTGGCGATGCGGTTGAGGTAACGCAACGAGAACTCGCGGTACATCGCCGGGCCCAGCACGCCGCCCCAGGTATCGAACACCTGCAGGGCCTGCGCACCGGCCGCGCGCTGTGCCGACAGATAGGCGATGACCGCATCGGTCACCACTTCCAGCAACTGGTGCAGGGCCTTGGGCTCGTTCAGCGCCATGGCCTTGATGCGGGCGAAATCCTTGCTGCCGCCGCCTTCGATCATGTAGCAGGCCAGCGTCCACGGGCTGCCGGAGAAGCCGATCAGCGGCACCTTGCCGTCAAGCTCACGGCGGATCAGGCGCACCGCGTCCATCACGTAGCGCAGCTCGGTTTCCATGTCCGGTACCGCCAGCCTGGCGACGGCGGCGGCATCGCGCACCGGGTGCTTGAACTTGGGGCCTTCGCCATCGACGAAGTACAGGCCAAGGCCCATCGCGTCGGGCACGGTGAGGATGTCCGAGAACAGGATGGCGGCATCCAGGTCAAAGCGCTCGAGCGGCTGCAGGGTCACTTCGCAGGCGACTTCGGGGTTCTTGGCCATGCCCAGGAAGCTGCCGGCGCGGGCGCGGGTGGCGCGGTATTCCGGCAGGTAGCGGCCGGCCTGGCGCATCAGCCAGACGGGGGTGTAGTCCACGGGTTCGCGGCGCAGGGCGCGCAGGAAGCGGTCATTGCGAAGTGGGCTGGTCACATGGAACTCCTGGAGGCTGAGGTCCGCAGGCGCGCTGCGGCGCACCTGCAGGGAATGCGGGATTCAGGGCGCGGGCTGGCCGGCGGTGAACATCACCTGGAAGCCTTTTTTGATCTGGCCATCGCGGGCTTTCTCGAAGGCGTGGATGGCTTCGTCGTGCTGCAGGAACAGCTCGCGGCGCAGCTGGATGCGGCCGCCGGTCTGGCCACTCTCGCGCAGCAGTTCCCAGCCGCCGAGCAGGTCCGGCACCAGAGAAAGTTGTACGTAGCGGGGGGCTTCATTGCCGCTGGGCGGCTGTTGCAGTAGGACGCGCATGGCGGCGATTGTAGCCGGTGTGCGGATTTTGGGCTGGTTTGGGGGCCGCGTCATCTTTCTCCCCTCGGGAGAAGGTGCCCCGAAGGGCGGATGAGGGTGCGGTCATGGCTTCCATCGTGTGCGTCGTCGCAGACTTCGCCTGGACCCTCATCCCAACCGCTCTCCCGCTGGGAGAGCGGCTACAAGCACAGCCGCTCAGCCTTCCCGCAGCACGTTCAACACCGCTGCTTCATCCACATCCGGCACCACTTCGGCCTTGCCGATGCCGCGCCACAGCACCAGCCGCAGGCGCCCGGCGATGTTCTTCTTGTCCAGCCGCATGTGGGCCAGCAGCGCCTGCGCGTCCAGGCCGGCGGGGATGGTGGTTGGCAGGCCATAGGCGTGCAGCAGGTCACGCAACACGTCGGTGTCGGCCGCATCGGCCATGCCCATCGCCGCAGACAGCCTGGCCGCCAGCACCATGCCTACCGCTACCGCCTCGCCGTGGTTGAGGTTGTCATTGCCCGGCGCACCGTAGCCCTGTGCGGTTTCGATTGCATGGCCAAAGGTGTGGCCGAGGTTGAGCAGGGCGCGTTCACCCTTTTCCAGCGGATCGCGTTCGACGATCTCGGCCTTGTGTTCGCAGCTGCGGGCAATGGCCTGCGCCAGCACGCCGTCGTCGCCGGCCAGCAGGGCCTCGCGTTCGGCCTGCAGCCACTGGAAAAACAAGGGGTCGCGGATCGCGCCGTACTTGATCACCTCGGCCAGCCCGGCGCGCAGTTCGCGCAGCGGCAGGGTCCGCAGCGTGCTGGTATCGGCAACCACCGCACGCGGCGGGTGGAAGGCGCCGACCAGGTTCTTGCCCTGCGGAATATCCACCGCGGTCTTGCCGCCGACCGAGGAGTCCACCATCGACAACAGGGTGGTGGGCAGCTGCACGCAGTCGACGCCGCGCATCCAGCAGGCCGCGGCAAAGCCGGCCAGGTCGCCGACCACACCGCCGCCCAGCGCCAGGACACAGGCATCGCGGGTTGCACCCAGGCTGGCCAGCGCGGTGATCGCCGCGGCGAAATTGTCCAGGGTCTTGGAGGCTTCGCCGGCGGGGATCACGTGCTGGCCGATTTTCAGGTCAGGCCGGGCCGACAGCAGCGCGTCCCGTACGTGGGCCAGATACAGCGGGGCGACGGTGTCATCGCTGACCAGCAGCACGTGGCGGCCGCGGATGGCGCCAAGCAGTATCTGCGGCTGCGCCAACAGGCCCGGGCCGATGTGGATCTGGTAGGGGTGGTCGCCGCCAACGGCGACGGTGCGGGTGGGGGCGGTCATGCGGTCGGGTTCCAGAATCTGCCATTGCGCGGCAAGCCGGGTCACGGTGTGCGCGGTGGCCTCGGCGGGGGAGTAAAGGTCGGTGTCGATGATCAGGTCGGCCACTTCGCTGTACAGCGGGTCGCGCACAGCGGCCATGGCGTGCAGCAGCTGTTCGCGGTCCTCGCGCTGCAGCAGCGGGCGGGTCTTGTCGCGGTGCAGGCGCTGCAGCTGCGAGGCCACGCTGACCCGCAGGTAGACCACAAAGCCCTGGGTACGGATGCGCAGGCGGTTTTCCGGGTCCAGTACGGACCCGCCACCGGTGGAGATCAATTGGCCGCTGCCACTGAGCAGCCTGGCCAGGATCCGTTTCTCGTGCGCGCGGAAACCGGCTTCACCGGCATTCTCGAAGATGGCGGTGATGCTGGAGCCGACGTCATCGACGATGGCCTGGTCGGCGTCCACGAACACCAGTCCAAAACGCTCGGCCAGGCGCCGGCCGATGCTGGTTTTGCCGGCGCCCATCGGGCCGACCAGGATGAGATTGGGGGCTGGATTCATTGCGGGAAGATGCTAGCACCTCGTGTCAGTGCCTTAACACGGTAGCAGCCAAGCTCGACAGCTCCACGAATGGTTCGTGGTGCAACCAAGGAGTTGGACATGTCAGTGGCGAAAATCATTGAAGTCAGCGCGTCCTCCAAGACCAGCGTCGAGGATGCAGTGCGCAGCGGTATCAAGAAGGTTGCCGAGACGGTAAAGGGCATCCAGGGCGCCTGGGTCAACGAGACCAAGGTTGTCACCGATGGCGACGGCAACATCACCGAATGGCGGATCAATCTGCGCATCACCTTCCTGGTGCAATGAGCCACGCCAAGGCCGCCTGACGCGGCTGCGCATCTGCAGCAGCTCGACGGGGCCTGCGCCGTCGAGTTGCCCCGCAGCTGCGAAGCAACCGATGCCGGTGCTCCGCGCCGGCTCTGGGGCAGGGCAGGCGCGGGTCGATGCAGGCTTGCTTGTGTCGCCTCAGCCCTGCGTGTCTGCCAGCGGCTGCCGCTGTGCATCCAGCGCGATGACCCGATCGGCGATGGCGGGCAGGGTCCGCAGCGCCTGGCGGCTGATGCGTTCGTAGAACTGTACGAAACGCTCCAGCTGCGGCCGGGTCATGCTGCTGCGGCCGGGTGAGGCCTGCTGCAGTGCCTGTTCCTGCTGCCAGCGCCAGTGCGGCACCACTGCGAAACTGGGCGGCTGCAGCATCCACAGGCGGTCAAAGCGCTGCCACAAGGCGGGGTAATGCTCGGCCAGCGCCTGGTTGCACCAGCGGCGCCAGGTGCCGTCGGCATCGGCCTCGCGTTCCAGCGCGTTCAAGGGCGTGCGCAGCGCCTCATCGTCCTCGGCCGGCGTGCCCAGAAACCAGCCTTCGAACACCAGCAGGTCCAGCGGTTGCTCGACCTGTTTCCATTCCGTTTCCGGCACCCGCTCGTCAGCCAGCTTGTCAAAGCGTGGCAGGGGGAATGCCTGGCCGGCCTTGGCGGCGTCCAGCGTTGCCATGGCCAGGGCAAGATCGTGCGTGCCCGGCGGCCCACGCGTAGCCAGCAGCGGATGGATGCGGTCGGCCAGACGCTGCCGTTGCGCGCGGGTCAGGTAGGTGTCGTCAATGGACACCGCCGCAGCACACAGGCCGCGGCTGCGTGCCATTTCCACCACCTGGCCTGCGAGCGTGGATTTTCCACTGCCCTGCACGCCACTGATCGCCAGTATCGGCGTGTTGCTGGCGCTGGCCAGTGCGTCATCCAGCGCCTGTGCAACCAGGGCAGGGGCAAAGCGGCGCTGGGAAAAACTGTGCGGAGCGGGGGACATGACGCCACAATAGCCCAAACCCGTGCCGTACGAAGCAGGACCATGACCAATCTTTATGCAGAAGCGTTATCGACTTTCGCCGCATTGTTTGAAGAGGCCAAGGCTGGCAAGGAAATCGATGCCACCGCGATGACCGTTGCCACCGTCGATATCGATGGCCGTCCTTCGGCACGCACCGTGCTGCTCAAGGCCTTCGATGAACGCGGTTTCGTGTTCTATACACATCTGGACAGCCGCAAGGGCCGCGAGCTGCACGACAACCGTGCCGCCGCGCTGCTGTTCCTGTGGCGCAGCCTGCGCGAGGCCGGCATCCAGGTGCGGATTGAAGGCGATGCGCAGCTGGTATCGGCAGCGGAAGCCGATGCCTACTTCGCCAGCCGCCCGCGCATGAGCCAGATCGGCGCCTGGGCATCGGTGCAGTCGCAGCCGTTGGCGTCGCGCGAGGAATTCGAGCAGCGCCTGGCCAATTTCGAGGCGCGCTTCGAAGGCCGCGATGTGCCGCGCCCGGATGGTTGGGGTGGCGTGCGTATCGTCCCGCGCCGGATCGAGTTCTGGTACGGCGCCGACTTCCGCCTGCATGAGCGTTGGTGCTATGAGGCCGATGCGGCGGGGGAGTGGAGCAAGCGGATGCTGTTCCCGTGAAGCGGGCCGGCGTCGACATCCGACGCGCGCTGGCCAGTGACTGGTCGGCGTGGGCGCAGCTGCGTCGCGGTTTGTGGGCGGATTGCGAGACCGATCTGGCCGAGCTGCAGCAACTGCTGGAAGAAGACGGCGGCACCGTGCTGCTGGCCTTCGCGCAGGGCCAGCCAGTGGGCTTGGCCGAAGCCAGCCTGCGCCATGACTACGTCAATGGCACCTCCAGTTCGCCGGTGGGTTTTCTCGAAGGCTGGTATGTGATTGAAAGCCAGCGTGGCCTTGGCATCGGCCGTGCACTGGTGGCCGAGGTTGCGCGCTGGGCACGCGCGCAGGGCTGCAGCGAGCTGGCTTCCGATACCGCGCTGGACAATACGCACGCCCAGGCCGCACACAAGGCCAGTGGTTTTGTCGAAACCGAACGCGTGGTGTATTACTGCATGAGCCTGGACGCGCCAGCGGAATGAAGCTGCTTCCGGTCTACCGCATCACCGTGTTCGTACCGCCAGCAGGTCTGGCGGCGCTGAAGCAGGGCATCCTGGCGGTGGATGATCTGGCCGCTGGCGGTTACGCCGATGGCATGTGGGAATCGGACGCGCACGAGCAGTTCCGGGTGCTGGACGGTACCCGCAGCGTGCAGGGGCAGTGCGGCGAGCGCGTATATCAGCCCTCTGTACGGCTGGAGTTCTGCATACCGCGCGATGCGCAGCGCCTGCAGGACCTGTTGGCAGCCATCGCCGCGCATCATCCCTGGAATACCCCGGCGGTTTTCGTCGATACAACGGAATTCGCCGTCGCATGATCGGCCCGCGTCGCATTGTCTGTCTTACCGAGGAGCCCACCGAGACCCTGTATGCGTTGGGTGAGCAGGACCGCATCGTCGGCATCAGCGGCTTCACCGTGCGGCCACCCGAGGCGCGGCGCGACAAGCCCAAGGTCAGTGCCTTCACCAGTGCCAAGGTGGGGGAGATCCTCAAGCTCAAGCCGGATCTGGCGATTGGCTTCTCCGACATCCAGGCTGATATCGCCGCCGAGTTGATACGCAACGGTGTGGAAGTCTGGATTGCCAACCACCGCAGCGTGGCCGGCATCCTCGATTACATCCGCCGCCTCGGAGGCCTGGTTGGCGTGGCCGACCGTGCCAACGCCTATGCCGATGAACTGCAGCGCGGCCTGGAGGCGATTGCCGCGCAGGCGGCAAGGCTGCCGCAGCGTCCGCGCGTCTATGTCGAGGAATGGGACGAGCCCATCATCACCGGCATCCAATGGGGTGCCGAGCTGGTGGAGATCGCTGGCGGCATCGATGTGTTTCCCGAGTTGTCGCGCGAGCCGTTGGCCAAGGCACGCATTCTTGCCGATGGCGATCCGGTGATCGCACGCAACCCGGACATCATCATCGGCTCGTGGTGTGGCAAGAAATTCCGTCCCGAGCGGGTCGCGGCGCGGCCCGGCTGGGAGGCGATCAATGCGGTACGCGATGGCGAACTGCATGAAATCAAGTCACCGCTGATCCTGCAGCCGGGCCCGGCCGCGCTGACCGATGGCGTGCAAGCAATCGCGCAGATCATCCAGCAATGGTCAAAGCGTTAGGAGCGTTGTAGGAGCGACGTAATCGGCGAAGCCAACAGCAACCAATCCGCCGATTCACCTGCAATCAGCTGCATCGCCCGGATGTGGGAGCGGCATAAGCCGCGAAGCTGGAAATGTGAGAAGGCGCCAAAAGCTCACCCCTCCCCAACCCTCTCCTTTGCTGCGCAAAAGGGAGGGGGCAAAAGCACCTCGCCGTTGGGATGTAGGAGCGGCGTAAGCCGTGAAGCAAACGCCAATGAATCTACCCGCCAATCGGCAAACCGATATTGCCGATCCCGCGCGGTGGCAGAAAACCAGCCGACTGCACAGTCTGATTGCCCATGGTGTGGCCGTTTGCTTGTTGCCAGCTTCGCGGCTTACGCCGCTCCTGCCGGGAGCTTCGGCGCCAACCCGGTATAGCGCGCACGCGGCCGTATCAATGTGCCCAGTGCCTGCTGCTCCAGCGCATGCGCCAGCCAACCAGTAAGACGGGCAGTGGCGAACATCACCAGCGCATGCGCACCCGGCAGTTCGTACACGTAGCAGATGGCACCGAGCATGCCGTCGATGTTTGGATGCTGGCCGCTGACTTCTTCGGTTGCGGCCAGTATGGCTTCCACCAGGCGCATGCGTGGCGAGTCGCCGCACGAGGCGCGCAGCTGGCGCAGCACTTCAGCACCGCGCGGGTCGCCATCGGGATAGAGCAGGTGATGGAAGCCCGGCAGCTCGTCGCCGCGCCGCCAGCGTTCGGCGATGAAGGCGGAGGGTGCGCCGCTGGCTTCCGCATCCAGCAACAAGGCGTGCGCGCGGGCGGTCGCGCCGCCGTGGCGTGGGCCGGACAGCGCGGCCAGGCCGGCACTGACGGTCGCATGCAGATGCGCGCCGGTTGAGGCCACCACGCGCGCGGCAAACGCAGACACGTTGAGCTCGTGGTCGGCGCACAGCACCAGCGCCGAGCGCACCAGTTCGGCGAAGGCCGCATCGCCGGGTCGCCATGCGTCGGCGAGCAAGCGGTGCACCGGGCGTGCATCCGGCTGGGTGCCGACCAGCAAGGCTGCATTCTGCCGCAGCAGCAGCGCGGCGACCTCGCGTCGTACCGCGAGGGCGGCATTGAGCGATTGGCGTTGCTCGAGGGCAAGCAGGGGAATGCAGGCCATCGTGCGTTCAACAGGGGGCAGCCCGGCGTCCAGTGCAAGGCTGGCGATCCGTGAGGGCCACGGTGCCGGCGTGGTTGCGGCAAACGGATCCTGGTCCTCGCATTCCCATAACAGCCGCGCGATGTCCTCGAGGGTGGCGCCGGCCTGTGCGGCGGCCACGGCAGAACGGCCACGGTAGTAGGGCGCGTCGGGGCGGATCAGCGAGATGCGTGTCTCCAGCACCGGCAGGCCGCGGTCCAGACTTTGCGCGGCACCACGCTCGGCACCATGGCCGGCGCGCTTGCGCTGCGCCAGCCGCTCCACTTCCGCGCGCAGGTACACGCGGCTGCGTGGCTGCGGGCCCGGCCGCGAGCTGAGTTGCCCCCGGCTGACATAGGCATACAGCGTGGCTGCGCTGATGCCGAGCAGGGCACAGGCTTCAGGGGCGGTAATCAATTCCGTGTCGGTGTGCTCGGACATGCGCATTCAATATGTTGATTGATTGAATCAAGATTGATCAATGCATCCGATAGTGACAGATTGAGCGCCATAGCGGAATGGCATGCTCGCCTCCGCCCAGCCAGGAGCCAACCATGAGTCTTTCTTCCGCCGGCGCTGCATTCCGCGCCGCACTGGCCGCCGAAAACCCACTGCAGATCGTGGGTGCCATCAATGCCAACCACGCCCTGCTGGCCAAGCGTGCCGGCTACCGCGCCATCTACCTGTCCGGTGGCGGCGTTGCCGCCGGTTCGCTGGGTCTGCCGGACCTGGGCATCAACACGATGGAAGATGTGCTGATCGACGTGCGTCGCATCAGCGACGTCTGTGACTTGCCGCTGCTGGTGGATATCGATACCGGTTTCGGTCCGAGTGCCTTCAACATCGCGCGCACGGTGAAGTCGCTGATCAAGGCCGGTGCTGCGGCCTGCCATATCGAAGACCAGGTCGGCGCCAAGCGCTGCGGTCACCGCCCGGGCAAGGAGATCGTGTCGCAGGGTGAAATGGTGGACCGGGTCAAGGCCGCGGCCGACGCCAGGACCGACCCACACTTCTTCCTGATCGCCCGCACCGATGCCATCCAGATGGAAGGCGTGGACGCCGCCATCGAGCGCGCGCTGGCCTGCGTGGAAGCCGGTGCTGACGGCATCTTCGCCGAAGCCGCGTACGACCTGGATACCTATAAGCGCTTCGCCGATGCGGTGAAGGTACCGTTGCTGGCCAACATCACCGAGTTCGGCGCGACCCCGCTGTTCAGTCGCGATGAACTGGCCTCGGCCGGTGTCGCCATGCAGCTGTTCCCGCTGTCGGCATTCCGTGCGGCCAACAAGGCCGCCGAAAGCGTTTATGAAGCCATCCGCCGTGACGGCCACCAGCGTAATGTGGTGGACAGCATGCAGACCCGCGAGGAGTTGTATGACCGTATCGGTTACCACGCCTTTGAAGCTCAGCTGGACAAAGTCTTCGCCGACAAGGGCGCATGATGGGCCTTTACCCGGCCCATTGAACCGCCATGGCAAATCCTTCGCCCCGGACCAATCGTATCGATCGCCGTGAGACAGCGCGGCAGTTGTTGCAGAAGGAGCTGGAACAACTGCCGCCGGAAGAACGGCTGGTGGTCGAACGCTTCATTTCGCGGCGCAAGGTTGCACGCAATGTCGCCCAGGAGTTCCACCAGGCGCGGAGCCTGGGCGAGCGAGTCGCCGACCGCGTTGCCGCCGTTGGCGGCAGCTGGCGTTTCATCCTGTGCTTCTTTTTCCTGCTGCTGGTGTGGATGCTGGCCAATAGTTTCATGTTGGCCAAGGCCTTCGATCCGTACCCCTACATCCTGTTGAATCTGGTGCTGTCCTGCCTGGCCGCGGTGCAGGCGCCGATCATCATGATGAGCCAGAACCGGCAGGCGGCGGTGGACAGGATGAACGCCGAGAACGACTACCAGGTCAACATCAAGTCAGAACTTGAAGTGCTGCAGATCCATGAAAAGCTCGACCTGCTGCGTTCGCAGGATTGGGCATTGCTGGTTGAACAACAGAACCACCAGATTGAAATGCTGCAACGGCTGTTGGCGCAGACAACCCGCCACACCGATCGTGATCCAGATTGAAACCGTGAACCTGTTTCCCCGGAGCTGAAGACCATGTCAGAACAAACCGCCGCACCGGCGTTCAAGCCGAAGAAGTCCGTCGCCCTGTCCGGCACCGCTGCCGGCAACACCGCGCTGTGCACCGTTGGCCGTAGCGGCAACGATCTGCACTACCGTGGCTACGACATCCTGGACCTGGCCAACACCAGTGAGTTCGAGGAAATCGCCCACCTGCTGGTGCACGGCAAGCTGCCGAACAAGGCCGAGCTGCGCGCCTACAAGGCCAAGCTCAAGGCGCTGCGCGGCATTCCGGCATCGGTGAAGGCCGCGCTGGAAGAACTGCCGCCGTCGGCGCACCCGATGGACGTGATGCGTACCGGTGTTTCCGTGCTCGGCTGCGTGTCGCCGGAGAAGGACGACCACAACCATCCGGGCGCCCGCGACATCGCTGACAAGCTGATGGCGTCGCTGGGTTCGATGCTGCTGTACTGGTACCACTGGAGCCACAACGGCAAGGTCATTGACGTGGAAACCGACGATGATTCGATCGGCGGCCACTTCCTGCACCTGCTGCACGGCGAGCAGCCGCGCGAGTCTTGGGTAAAGGCGATGCACACCAGCCTGATCCTGTACGCCGAACACGAATTCAACGCCTCGACCTTTGCCTGCCGCGTGATTGCCGGCACCGGCAGCGACATGTACAGCGCGATCACCGGCGGCATCGGTGCACTGCGCGGCCCGAAACACGGTGGGGCCAATGAAGTGGCCTTCGAAGTGCAGAAGCGCTACGAAACCCCGGACGAAGCCGAGGCGGACATCAAGGCCCGCGTCGAGCGCAAGGAAGTGGTGATTGGTTTCGGCCACCCGGTCTACACCGTGTCCGATCCGCGCAACAAGGTGATCAAGGACGTCTCGCGCGAGTTGTCGGCCGAGCAGGAGAACATGAAGATGTACGACATCGCCGAGCGTCTTGAGGCGGTGATGTGGGACATCAAGAAGATGTTCCCGAACCTGGATTGGTTCAGTGCGGTCAGCTATCACATGATGGGCGTGCCGACGGCAATGTTCACCCCGCTGTTCGTGATTGCCCGTACTGCAGGCTGGAGCGCACACATCATCGAGCAGCGCATCGACGGCAAGATCATCCGCCCAAGCGCGAACTACACCGGCCCGGAAGACCAGACCTTCGTTCCGATCGACAAGCGCGCGTAAGGCAAACCAGCCTTCTCCGCCACAAGCGAGACAAAGCCCCTCTCCCATTCACGGGAGAGGGGTTGGGGTGAGGGGAAGCTCCTGGCACGTACAGCAGCTTCCAGCTCTTAAAAAACGGAGCAAAGCAGAAGCAGAAGCTCCCCCATCCGCCCTCCGGGCACCTTCCCCCGCAAGCGGGAGAAGGAAGGCCCCAGGTTCCATGTGTTGCTGTGGGGTGCATGCAATCGCATGCTTCTGCGAGCAAAACCCAGGCACACCAGCAAGCCCAGACCCTCACAGGCCAGCCATGAACACCGATTACCGCAAACACCTCGCCGGCAGCACGCTCGATTACTTCGACGCACGCGCCGCAGTCGATGCCATCCAGCCCGGCGCCTACGCCACGCTGCCCTATACCTCGCGCGTGCTGGCCGAAAACCTGGTGCGCCGCTGCAACCCCGCCACGCTGAGCGATTCGCTCAAGCAGCTGATCGAACGCAAGCGCGACCTCGACTTCCCCTGGTTCCCGGCACGCGTGGTCTGCCACGACATCCTCGGTCAGACCGCGCTGGTCGACCTGGCGGGCCTGCGTGATGCCATCGCTGAAAAGGGCGGTGACCCGGCCAAGGTCAATCCGGTGGTGCCGGTGCAGCTGATCGTCGATCACTCGCTGGCGGTGGAATGCGGTGGCTACGATCCGGATGCGTTCGCCAAGAACCGCGCCATCGAAGACCGCCGCAACGAAGACCGCTTCCACTTCATCGACTGGACCAAGCTGGCCTTCGAAAACGTCGATGTTATTCCGCCGGGCAACGGCATCATGCACCAGATCAATCTGGAGAAGATGTCGCCGGTGATCTACCAGCAGGGTGGGGTGGCCTTCCCGGATACCTGCGTGGGCACCGACAGCCACACCCCGCATGTGGACGCGCTGGGCGTGATCGCCATCGGCGTGGGCGGCCTGGAAGCCGAGAACGTGATGCTGGGCCGCGCCTCTTGGATGCGCCTGCCCGACATCATCGGCGTCAGGCTTACCGGCAAGCCGCAGCCGAACATCACCGCCACCGACGTGGTGCTGGCAATCACCGAGTTCCTGCGCAAGGAACGCGTGGTCGGCGCCTGGCTGGAGTTCTTCGGTGAAGGCGCTGCAGCACTGACCATCGGCGACCGCGCCACCATTTCCAATATGTGCCCGGAATACGGTGCGACTGCGGCGATGTTCTACATCGACCAGCAGACCATCGATTACCTGCGCCTGACCGGCCGCGAAGAAGCACAGATCGCCTTGGTCGAGAACTACGCCAAAACCACTGGCCTGTGGGCCGACGCATTGGAAACGGCGAAGTACGAGCGCGTACTGGAGTTCGATCTGTCCAGCGTGGTGCGCAACATGGCCGGCCCCAGCAACCCGCACAAGCGCCTGCCGGTGTCGGATCTGGCCGAGCGCGGCATTGCCGATGAAGCCAAGCTGGAAAGTGGCAAGGTCGAGGAAGCCGAAGGCCTGATGCCGGATGGTGCGGTGATCATCGCTGCCATCACCAGCTGCACCAATACCTCCAACCCGCGCAACGTGATTGCCGCCGCCTTGCTGGCACGCAACGCCAATGCGCGCGGGCTGACCCGCAAGCCGTGGGTCAAATCGTCGCTGGCGCCGGGCTCCAAGGCGGTGCAGTTGTACCTGGAAGAAGCCGGCCTGCTGCCGGATCTGGAAAAGCTGGGCTTCGGCATCGTTGCCTTTGCCTGCACTACCTGCAACGGCATGAGTGGTGCGCTGGATCCTGCGATCCAGCAGGAAATCATCGACCGCGATCTGTACGCAACCGCCGTGCTGTCCGGCAACCGCAACTTCGATGGCCGCATCCATCCGTATGCGAAGCAGGCCTTCCTGGCCTCGCCGCCGCTGGTGATCGCCTATGCCATTGCCGGCACCGTGCGTTTCGACATCGAGAAGGATGTGCTGGGTGTGGATGCCGAGGGCAAGGAAGTGCGCCTGAAGGACATCTGGCCGAGCGATGCCGAGATCGACGCGGTGGTGAAGGCCTCGGTCAAGCCGGAGCAGTTCCGCAAGGTCTACAACCCGATGTTCAACATCCGCGTCGAGCACGGTGAAAAGGTCAGCCCGTTGTACAACTGGCGCCCGCAGAGCACCTATATCCGCCGTCCGCCGTATTGGGAGGGTGCATTGGCCGGTGAGCGCACGCTGCGCGGCATGCGCGCATTGGCCGTGCTGCCGGACAACATCACCACCGACCATCTGTCGCCATCCAATGCCATCCTGCGTTCCAGCGCGGCCGGTGAGTACCTGGCCAAGATGGGCCTGCCGGAAGAGGACTTCAATTCCTACGCGACCCACCGCGGTGACCACCTGACCGCGCAGCGCGCCACCTTCGCCAACCCCAAGCTCTTCAACGAGATGGTGCGCAACGAAGACGGCAGCGTGAAGCAGGGTTCGCTGGCGCGCGTGGAGCCGGAAGGCAAGGTGATGCGCATGTGGGAGGCAATTGAAACCTACATGGAACGCAAGCAGCCGCTGATCATCATTGCCGGCGCCGACTACGGCCAGGGCAGCTCGCGCGACTGGGCCGCCAAGGGCGTACGGCTGGCCGGCGTGGAGGCGATTGCGGCCGAAGGCTTCGAGCGCATCCACCGCACCAACCTGATCGGCATGGGGGTGCTGCCGCTGGAGTTCAAGCCGGGCACCAACCGCAACACGCTGGGCATTGACGGTACCGAAACCTACGACGTGCAGGGCCTGCGCACGCCGGGCACGGACCTGACCCTGGTCATCACCCGTCGCAACGGTGAAGTGCTGAAGGTGCCGATGACCTGCCGTCTGGATTCGGACGAGGAAGTAGCAATCTACGAGGCCGGCGGCGTGCTGCAGCGTTTCGCGCAGGATTTTTTGGAGGGCGCGGTTGCCTGAGGGCTAAGGCTACCCTCTCCCCCGATCCCTCTCCCGTAAAGGGAGAGGGGAGTGGTGATCCAACCACTTCGCGAGATTGATGAGACTGCATGAGACCTAAGCCCCTCTCCCCTCGCGGGAGAGGGGTTGGGGAGAGGGGGCAAAGGAGGCCCCGATCATGCAGCAGCTCAAATTCGCAAAGTCGCTACGCAAAAACATGACCGAAGCTGAGCACCGGCTATGGCGACACCTTCGGGCGCATCGCCTGCTCGGTGAGAAGTTTCGCAGGCAGCAGCCCTTGGGGCCGTATGTGGTGGACTTCGTGCACTTCGGCGCGCGATTGATCGTTGAGGCGGATGGCGGGCAGCACAATCAGAGCGAGCGTGATGCAAGGCGCGATGCATGGTTGGAGAGCCAAGGCTTCAAGGTGCTGCGGTTCTGGAACAACGAAATTATGGGAAATGGCGAAGCGGTGCTGGAAGTGATTCTTGCGACTGTGAGCGCCCTCTCCCCCAGCCCCTCTCCCGTAAAGGGAGAGGGGGGCAAGAGCAGTCCATGAGGTCTGTAATAGTGCTGGCCCTCGTAGTGAACTTAGCCCCTCTCCCCTCGCGGGAGAGGGGTTGGGGAGAGGGGGAAGCTCCCACCCCACACAACAACAACCCAAGGGAATCCGCACCATGTCCCACACCCCCCAAATAAAAATCCCGGCAACCTACATGCGCGGCGGCACCTCCAAAGGCGTGTTCTTCCGCCTGGAAGACCTGCCCGCCAGTGCCCAGCAGCCCGGCGCTGCTCGCAACCACCTGCTGCAGCGGGTGATCGGCTCGCCCGACCCCTATGCCAAGCACACCGATGGCATGGGCGGCGCAACCTCCAGCACCAGCAAGTGCGTGATCATCTCGCCCAGCAGCAAGCCCGACCATGACGTCGACTATCTGTATGGGCAGGTTTCCATCGACACCGATTTCGTCGACTGGTCCGGCAACTGCGGCAACCTGTCTACCGGTGCTGGCGCATTTGCGCTGCATGCCGGTTATGTGGACCAAGCGCGTGTACCGCAGAACGGCATCTGCGAGGTGCGTATCTGGCAGGCCAATATCAACAAAACCATCATTGCGCACGTGCCCGTCAGCAACGGACAGGTGCAGGAGACCGGTGACTTCGAGCTGGATGGCGTGACCTTTCCCGCCGCCGAGATCGTGCTGGAGTTCATCGACCCAGCCGATGAAGGTGAAGGCGAGGGCGGTGGTGCGATGTTCCCCACCGGCAATCTGGTCGATGCATTGGACGTGCCCGGCGTCGGTACGCTGCAGGCAACGATGATCACTGCCGGCATCCCCACGGTATTCGTCAACGCCACCGACATCGGCTACACCGGTGCCGAACTGCAGCCGGTCATCAATGACGACAAGGCGGCGCTGGTCAAGCTGGAGGCAATCCGCGTTGCCGGTGCGCTGCGTATGGGCCTGATAAAGACGCCTGAAGAAGCGCTCAAGCGCCAGCACACACCCAAGGTCGTATTCGTCGCGCCGCCGCAGGATTATGTGTCCAGCGGCAACAAGCAGATCCATGCTGCCGACATCGACCTCAACGCCCGCGCCATGTCGATGGGCAAGCTGCACCACGCGATGATGGGCACGGCATCGGTTGCCATCGCCACTGCAGCGGCGGTGCCGGGCACCCTGGTCAATCTTGCCGCCGGCGGTGGCCAGCGCGATGCGGTGCGTTTCGGGCATCCGTCCGGCACGCTGCGTGTCGGTGCCGCGGTGAGCCAGGTCGACGGCCAGTGGACGGTGACCAAGGCGGTGATGAGCCGCAGCGCCCGCATCCTGATGGAAGGCTGGGTGCGCGTGCCGGGTGATGCGTTCTGAGTTTCGCTCAGCCGCGGTGATTTCGGGCAAGGGCCGCTGGTATCAGCGCCCCTTTGCTTTTGCGGCCGCGGTTGCGAACCGGAGGGAGTGAGCGAAAGACGAACCGTCTTCCAGACAAATCGCCTGCGGAATGCGCACCGTTACACAAGGCTTTGCATGCGGGCTGGTTATACTCCGGCCATCTGCGGGAGGACGCCATGGGTAACAGGATGTTGAAGCGTATGCGGTGGGCAGCGGTCGCCATGGTGGCGCTGGCCTTGGTTGCAGGATGCGGCAGGAACGAAAGCGGGCAGTTGCCCGGGGCCACCGGCGAGGCGATTCAGACCAAGCAGGAAGAGGTCAAGGGCTTCGCCATGCTGCGCGCCTACCCGGACCAGAAGAGCGGCGACGGTCTCGCGCTGGCGGTGGAGTTCTCGCGCCCGCTGGTCGGCACCCAGGATTTCGACAAGCTGCTGCGCTTCGAGGAAAAGGTCGGCAACGAGGACAGCAGCTGGTCGCTTTCCGACGACGGCAAGACCCTGCGCTATCCCTATGTGGAGGCGGCCAAGGAATACACCCTGATCATCTCGGCCGATCTGCTGGCTGCCGATGGCAACCGGCTGGGTACCGAGGTCAAGCAGAAGGTTTTCACCGGCGAGCTTGACCCGGCGGTGGGCTTCGCCTCGCAGGGCAGCGTGCTGCCAGCCAAGGACAGCCGTGGCCTGCCGGTGGTGTCGGTCAATGTGCCCGAGGTGGATGTCGAGTTCCTGCGCGTGCGCGAGAAGGACCTGCCCAACTTCTTCAGCCAGTACCAGCGCGGCGGTCGCCGTGGCAGCTGGGAGCTGGACAGTGAATACAGTGACCGGACGCCGCTGTCGCAGCTGGCCGAGCCGGTCTATGTCAACCGTTTCGTGCTGGGCGGCAAGCAGAACGAGCGCGTGCTGACCTACCTGCCGATCCAGGAGGTGAAGGAGCTGCAGCAGCCCGGCCTGTACTTCGCGGTGATGAAGCGCACCGGTAGCTTCGACAATGAATTCGATACCGCATTCTTCACGGTCAGCGACATCGGCCTGCATACCCGCGCCTACAAGGACAAGCTGTTCGTCCACACCGCCTCGTTGGCAGATGGTGCGCCGGCCAAGAAGGTCGAGCTGAAGGTCATCGACGGCAAGGGTGAGGTCATCCTCAAGGGCCAGACCGACGGCAACGGCAATGCCTTGCTCAACTACACGCTGGATGCCGCGCATGTGCTGGTCGCCAGCAGCGGCAGCGACACCACCATGCTGCCGTTCAACCAGCCGGCGCTGGACCTGAGCGAGTTCGCCGTGGCCGGGCGCCAGAACGCCAACTTCGATGTGTTTGCCTGGTCCGGGCGTGATCTGTACCGCCCCGGTGAGACCGTGCGCATCTCCGCGCTGCTGCGCGACAACGACGGCAAGACCCTGGCCGGTCCGGCTACCGGCGGCCAGCCGGTGTTCCTGCGGCTGAAGCAGCCGGACGGCAAGACCTTCCGCGAAACCCGCCTGCAGCCCGGCGAGCAGGGCTATTTCTCGTTCGAGCAGACCATCCCGGCGGAGGCACCGACCGGGCGCTGGACGGTTGAATTCCGCACCGATCCGGCCAGTAAGGAGGCCGTGCAGGGCATGACCCTGCGCATCGAGGAGTTCCTGCCCGAGCGCATGAAGCTGGACCTGGACAGCGCGCAGAAGACGCTGAAGCCGGGCGAGCCGCTGAA
Organism: Stenotrophomonas nitritireducens; assembly: GCF_001700965.1. NCBI lineage: Bacteria > Pseudomonadati > Pseudomonadota > Gammaproteobacteria > Lysobacterales > Lysobacteraceae > Stenotrophomonas > Stenotrophomonas nitritireducens. Next base: position 936,592 of record NZ_CP016756.1, on the reverse strand, counting down.
GCTGCAGGCCGATGCGGCCTATCTGTACGGCGCACCGGCCGATGGCAACCGCTTCACCGCGCGGCTGGCGGTGGCGGTCGAGCAGCACCCGGTGGAGTCGATGCCGGGCTGGTTCTTCGGCGACCCGACCGTGCAGCTGCCGCGGGAAGCCAATGACGTGATCGATACCACCTTGCCCAAGGACGGCAAGCTGCGCGAAGACGTGGCCCTGCCGGCCGAGGCGGGCAAGGCCACCACCGTGGCCGCGCTGTTGTCGGGCAGTGTCTATGAAACCGGCGGCCGCACCGTCACCCGCACAATGAAGCGGGTGATGTGGCCGGCCCCGGCCCTGGTAGCGGTTCGCCCGCTGTTCAACGACGCCGATGGCGCTGACGCCAATGCCAATGCCCGCTTCGAGTTGATGCGGGTGGATGCCGATGGCAAGCCGCAGCCGGCCAAGGGCTTGAAGATCACCCTGGTACGCGAGCTGCGCGATTACCACTGGACCTACACCGACAACCGCTGGGATTACGACTTCACCCGCCGTTTCGAGAACAAGGAAACCCGCACCGTCGATGCCGGTGCAACCTCCGTCCGCTTCGACTTCCCGGTGGAATGGGGCGAGTACCGGGTGGACGTGTTCGACCCGGCCACTGGCCTGACCATGCGTTATCCGTTCCGCGCCGGCTGGAGCTGGAACGACGACAACCGCGGCCTGGATGCGCGGCCTGACAAGGTCAAGCTGTCGCTGGACAAGACCGCCTATCGCGAAGGCGACACGCTCAAGGTCACGCTGACCCCGCCGCATGCCGGGCGCGGCGTGCTGATGGTGGAAAGCGACCACATGCTGTACGTGCAGGACATCGACGCCAAGCCGGGCAGCACCTTCGAAATCCCGGTGACCAAGGATTGGGAGCGGCATGATGTTTACATCACCGCTTTGGTATTCCGGGGTGGCAGCGCGCCCAGCAAGATCACCCCGGCGCGTGCCGTGGGCGTGGTGCATGTGCCGATGGATCGCCGCGACCGTCGCGTTGCGGTGGGCCTGATCGCACCCAAGCAGATGCGCCCGGAACAACCGATGACGGTGACCGTCAGCGCACCCGAGCTGGCTGGCAAGCCGGCGCACGTCACCGTCTCGGCGGTGGACGTGGGCATCCTCAACATCACCCGTTTCCCGGTGCCGGATGCACCTGCGCATTTCTTCGCGCAGCGGCGCCTGGGCGTGGATGCGTATGACATCTACGGCCGGGTGATCGAGAGCTTTGAGGGCAACAGCGGCAAGCTCAAGTTCGGTGGCGACATGGCATTGGCGGCATTGCCGCAGGCCAAGCGGCCTACCGCGCGCGTGCAGACGGTGGATCTGTTCTCCGGGCCGGTGGCGCTGGATGCCAAGGGCAATGCGCGGGTGCAGCTGCAGGTGCCGGATTTCAACGGCACCCTGCGGGTGTCGGCGATGGTCTATTCGGCCGACCGCTACGGCAACCGCGATGTGGAAACGCTGGTGCGTGCGCCGATCCTGGCCGAAGCCAGCATGCCGCGGGTGATGGCGCCGGGGGACCGCAGCACCATTACCCTGGACGTGCAGAACTTCACCGGCAAACCGGGCGAGTTCAACGTCCGCGTGGATGGCGAAGGCCCGCTGGGCATCGCCGAATCGACCCGGACGGTGCAACTGGCCGGCGACGCCAAGAGCACGCTGAGCTTCCCGCTGACCGCGCAGGAAGGTTATAGCGTGGCCAAGGTGCGGGTACGGGTGGACGGCAACGGCTTCAAGGTCGACCGGCGTTACGACCTGCCGGTACGCGCGGCGTGGCCGTCGGTGCTGCGCTCGCAGACCCGCACGCTTGACCCGTTGGCACCGGTCACCCTGGACAGCAGCTTTGCCAATGGTTTGATGGGCGGCTCGGTCAATGCGCGCATGCTGGTCAGCGCCTTGCCGCCGATTCCGTTCGCCTCGGCGCTGCAGGGGGCATTGAATTACCCCTACGGCTGTGCCGAGCAGACCACCAGCAAGGGCTATGCAGCATTGATGCTGGATGAGGCCACCTCGGCCATGCTTGGCGCCGATGGCCTGGATGCCAAAACCCGTCGTGAGCGCATGGAAGGCGCGTTCGGCCGCTTGGCTTCGATGCAGGTGGCCAATGGCAACTTCTCGATGTGGGGTGATGATGACTACATCAACCCGGCGCTGACCCCGTATATCGCCGAGTTCCTGCTCGATGCCAAGGATGCCGGTTTCGCGGTGCCGGAAAACGTGCTGCAGAAGGCACTGAACCGGATCAGCGAGGATCTGCTCAGCGGCGGCAACCAGTTCTACGGCAGCGATCGTCGTGATGGGCTGAAGTTCGCCAACCAGGCCTATTCGGGCTATGTGCTGGCGCGGGTCAACCGCGCCCCGCTGGGGACGCTGCGCACGCTGTGGGACAACGAGCGCAGCAAGGCGGTGACGGGTCTGTCGCTGGTGCATCTGGGCGCGGCGTTGGCGATCCAGGGCGACAGCAAGCGTGGGCAGGCTGCCATCGCTGCGGGCTTTGCCAAATCCAGCGCGGATCGTCCGGAGTACTTCGGTGACTACGGCACCCGCCTGCGCGATGAGGCCTTGATGATCGCGCTGCTGCACGAGCGTGGTCTATCCAAGCCCGAATACGATGCGCGCGTGATCGACCTGGGGCGCACCCTGGACGTGCGTCGTGGCAGTGGCCTGATGTGGCTGAGCACGCAGGAGCAGGTGGCCTTGGCGCGTCTGGGCAAGGCCTTGATGGCCAACCAGAAGAAGCTGGTGTCCGGCGAGCTGGCGGTAGGCGACAAGGTCGAGAACATCGATGCACGCAAAGCCTTCGGCCGCGTCTTCGATATGGCGCAGTTGGCGCAGGGCGTGCGTTTCTCGCCGCAGGGCGAGGCGCCGATGTTCGCCAGCCTCGATGTGGCCGGTATCCCGCGCCAGGCACCGGCGCCGGACAACAGCGTGATCGGCATCGAGCGCTCCTGGTTCGGCACCGACGGCAAGCCGTGGACGCCGCGGCCGCTGAAGGAAGGCGAGGCACTGATCGTGCGGCTCAGTGTCACCGCCAACTCGAACATGCCCGATGCCTTGTTGACCGACCTGCTGCCGGCCGGCCTGGAGATCGAGAACTTCAATCTCGGCGATGCCAAGCAATGGGCCGATGTGGTGGTCGGTGAGGTCAAGGTCAGCGACCGCTCCAGCGCCGCCGACGTCAAGCATGAAGAGTTCCGTGATGACCGTTATGTGGCGGCGCTGAAGCTGTCACGCGGCAGCACCGCACACGTGTTCTATCTGGTGCGCGCGGTCACCCCGGGTACCTATATGGTGCCGCCGCCGCTGGCCGAGGACATGTACCGTCCCGACATGCGCGGTGTGGGCCGCTCCAACCCGAGCACGATCACGGTGGTGCAGCCTTAGTCGCGGCGTCAGGCAGCCGCTCTTGCCCCCTCCCTTTGCCGAAGGCAAGGGGAGGGCTGGGGAGGGCTAAGCTCTTCCACGGCCAAGCCATTCCGCCCCAGCTCCACAGGCAACGTTTGAAGAACCATCCACAGTGAACGCGCGCGCCCCTCGGCTGAAACACCTTGCCCACCGCCTGCGCGCCATTTTCACGCTTCGCAACCTGCGCTGGGCACTTGCAGCCGTGCTGACACTGCTGTTGGTGCTGGACCTGGCCTTCCCGCCGCCGCTGCCGAAGTCGCGCGACACCAGTACGCTGGTGGTCGCACGTGATGGCACGCCGCTGCGCGCCTTCGCCGATGCCGAAGGCGTATGGCGTTACCCGGCTGATGCAAAGACAATTTCGCCGCTGTACCTGCAGGCCTTGCTGACCTACGAGGATCGCTGGTTCTGGCGGCATCCGGGCATCAATCCCTGGGCGTTGCTGCGGGCGGGCAAGCAGATGCTGCTGGAACGTCGCATCGTCTCCGGCGGCTCCACCCTGACCATGCAGGTCGCCCGCATCCTCGACCCGCATACGCGCACGCCGTGGGGCAAACTCAAGCAGTTGCTGCGTGCGCTGCAGTTGGAAGTGCATCTGAGCAAGGCGCAGATTCTGAATCTATACCTGGAGCGGGCGCCTTATGGCGGCACCATCGAAGGTGTCGAGGCCGCGAGCTGGGCCTATCTGGGCAAGTCTGCAGCGCATTTGTCGCAGGCCGAGGCTGCCTTGCTGGCGGTGCTGCCACAATCCCCCAGCCGGCTGCGCCCCGATCGCCATCCCGAGGCCGCCCAGCGCGCCCGCGACAAGGTATTGGCACGCATGGCCGAGTTGGGTGTGTGGTCGGCCGACGAGGTAGCCGATGCGCGCATCGAGCCGGTGGTGGCGCGCTCGCTGCAGCAGCCCTTGCACGCCGCGTTGCTGGCGCAACGCATGCGCAGCGCGCAACCGCGTGCCGCGCATATCGAAACCACCATCGACAGCGGCCTGCAACGCACCCTGGAGGAACGTGTTGCCGCCTATTTCTCGCAGCTGCCCGAGCGTACGTCAGCGGCAATGCTGGTCATGGACAACACAACGTTGGAGGCGCGTGCCTACGTCGGGTCAGTGGCCTTCGCCGACAAGGCGCGGCTCGGCCATGTGGATATGGTGCAGGCCTGGCGCTCGCCGGGTTCAACGCTGAAGCCGTTTCTGTATGGCATGGCGCTGGACGATGGCCTGATTCACTCCGAAAGCCTGATTGTCGATGCGCCGCAGAGCTTTGGTGGCTATCGGCCGGGCAATTTCGATGCTGCCTTCAACGGCCCGGTGGGTGCCGCCACCGCGCTGCGCCTGTCCTTGAACGTGCCTTCGGTGGACTTGCTGGAGCGGGTGGGGCCGGCGCGGTTTGCCGCGCGGCTGGGCAATGCCGGTATCAACCTGCGATTCCCGCGCGGTACCCAGCCCAGCCTGGCCTTGATCCTGGGCGGCACCGGCGCACGGCTGGAAGACCTGGTCGGTGCCTTTTCCGCGCTCAACCGCGAGGGCATCGCCGGACGTGTGCGCTACACCCCGCAGGACCCGCGCATCGAGCGCCGGCTGGTGTCGCCGGGGGCGGCGTGGATCGTGCGTGACGTGCTCGAATCCAACTCGCGTCCCGGCTACGGCGTGGGTACCTTCGACACCGGCAACCGCCCGCGGGTGGCATGGAAGACCGGCACCAGCTACGGCTACCGCGACGCCTGGGCGATCGGCAGTACCCGCACCTATACCGTTGGCGTGTGGGTGGGGCGGCCCGATGGCACGCCATTGCCCGGCCAGTACGGTGCGGTTACCGCATTGCCGCTGATGTTCGAGGTCATCGACAGCCTGCCACGGCAGGCCGGCGACAATGCGCTGCGGTCGCGGCCCGACAGCGTCAGTGAAGTCGAGATCTGTTGGCCACTGGGCATTGCCGCCGAGCAGACACCAGCGGCGATGTGCCAGCGACGTTTTCCAGCCTGGGTGCTGGACGGCGTGGTGCCGCCCAGTTTCCCCGAGCGCGAAGCGCGGCTATGGCAATCCGGGCGCATGCGTTTCCAGGTGGATGCACGCAGCGGGCAGCGGCTGTCGCCCGGTTGCGAGGGGCATCCGCAGGTCGAAGATCGCGAGATCGCCCGCTGGCCGGCACTGGCATCGCCATGGCTGAGCGTGGCCCAGCGGCAGGCGCAAAGTCTGCCGCCGTTGGCAGCAGATTGTGCGGATGACGGGCGCCAATCCGACGGCGTGCTGCATATCGAAGGCCTGAATGATCTGGCCACATTGGCACGCGCGCCGGGTGCGCAGCACGGGCCGCGTCTGCAGCTGCGCGCACTGGGCAGTGAGGCGACGATCGAATGGCTGTTGGATGGCCGCTGGATCGCCCAGACCCAGGGCACCCGCACCTTCATGCGCGATTTCAACGACGCCGGCGAACACACCCTGACCGCATTGGCATCCGACGGTGCATGGACGCGTGTGCGCTTCCGCGTAGCAAATTAAACGGCGCAATATCGCAATGTAGTGCCGAGCCATGCTCGGCAAGCCATCCTGACGATGCCGGTAACGCCCCCGCCGAGCATGGCTCGGCTCTACAGGGCGTGCATTCGATGTAGCCCGGGTAAGCGATAGCGCACCCGGGGTTTTTCGCGACAGGCCCCGGGTGCGCTCGCGCTTACCCGGGCTACGGGGCTACAAAGAGAGCCTTTCCGGCATTGTCGGTAACGCTTCAGCCGAGCATGGCTCGGCTCTACAGGTGCGTCGGGGTTACTCGCCTATCCAGCCTTCCAGCATGTCGGCGAAGTCGTCGGCATGATCTTCTTCCTGGGCAAGGATGTGCTCGAGGATGCGCTTGGTGGTGGTGTCCTTGTCGCCAATGAAGTTGATCATCTCGCGATAGCTGTCGATGGCGATGCGCTCGGCGACCAGGTTTTCGCGGACCATGTCGCGCAGGTTGCCGCCTTCCTTGTACTCGGCGTGCGCGCGGGCGGTGAGGGTGTCCGGGTTCAGATCCGGCTCACCGCCGAGCTGCACGATGCGCTCTGCCAACATGCCCGCATGTGCCTGCTCCTGCTGTGCATGCTCAAGGAACTCGGCTTTCACCGAATCGGCCAGCATGCCCTTGGCCATGTAGTAATGCCGGTAGTAACGCAGCACGCACACCCATTCGGTGGCCAGCGCATCGTTGAGCAGCTTGATCACCGCTGGGCGGTTGGCACTGTAGGTGGGCGTGACCGCCCCATCCTCGATGCTCTTGCGCGCGTTGGCGCGCAGGGTTTTTCGATCGGTTATGCCTGCCAACTGCGTGGTTTTGGTCGACTTGGCGGCGGGCTGCTTGCTCATGGCTGGCCTTTCCTTCTTTCTGGTGAGTCCCTATGCGGGGAGATGGGCGAGCACGTGCTCGGCCCCGGATACCTCGAATTGCCCCGGCTGTTCGATATACGCGGCGCGTACTACACCGTTTTCGATGTACAGGGCGAAACGACGCGAACGCGTGCCCATGCCGGAGGCACTGGCGTCCATTTCCAGGCCCAAGGCGCGGGTGAAATCGCCATTGCCGTCGGACAGCATCTGCAAACCATCTGGCACCGACTGGCTCTTGGCCCAGGCCTGCATCACGAACGGGTCATTGACCGCCATGCAGAACACTTCGATGCCGCGGTTGCGGAAGTCCTCGAAATGCTCCACATAGCCGGGCAGATGGCGGGCTGAGCAGGTCGGGGTGAACGCGCCAGGCACTGCGAACAACACCGCCTTGCGGCCGTCGAACAATGCATGGGTGTCGATCGTTTCCAGGCCTTCGCGCAGTCGCTTGAGGGTTACTTCCGGAATACGGTCGCCGACGTTGATGGGCATTGGGGGCTCCTAGGCTGAATTTGAGTTTAAAGAGGCGGGCGAAGCACCGCGTCAACAGCTTGAAAAGGCGGTCTTCACACAATACGTCCTGGGCATGGGAACGGCAGCGCCATTCCGGCACGCCAATCCCCCACATCTTGCAGGAGGACATCATGAGCATCGTACGTTACCGCCAGTGGCCGACCCAGTCCGAGATCCATCAGTTGTTGTCGCCGCTGCTTGAAACGGTTACCGGCAGCACCGCCTCTGCGTGGATGCCGGCAGTGGATATCCGCGAGGAAGCCAATCGCTTCGTGGTGCAGGCCGATCTTCCCGGCGTTGACCCGGCCAGCATCGATGTGCAGATGGAGAAGGGTGTGTTGACCATCAGCGGCCAACGCACGGCGCCGGAACTGGCCGAAGGCCAGCGGCTGACCCGCAGTGAGCGTGGCCAGGGTGCGTTCAACCGACGCTTTGTGCTGCCCGACAGCGCTGATGCCGAGGGTATCGTCGCCCACAGCCATAATGGCGTGCTGGAAGTGCGCATTCCCAAGCGCAGCGAAGCGGCACCGCGCCGTATCCAGGTGGTGCAGGGCCAGCCTAACGCCTGATAGGCGTGAGCGAACTTCCACCTGCGCAGGCACCGTGGCCCGGTAGAATGGGGCCACGGTGCCCGCCGAATGCATGATGGCCCGTTGCCGCAAGGTGTCGGGCCAGTTTTTTTCAGAGGTGTAAGGATGGAATTCAAGGATTACTACGCCACGCTAGGGGTTGAGCCCAGCGCCGGTGATGCAGAAATCAAGACGGCCTACCGCCGGCTGGCCCGCAAATACCATCCGGACGTAAGCAAGGAAGCCGGCGCCGAGGAGAAATTCAAGGCGGTCAACGAGGCCTATGAAGCGCTGCGCGACCCGCAGAAGCGTCAGGCCTACGACCAGCTGCGCGCGCAGGGCTACCGCCCGGGTGAGGAATTCAATGCGCCGCCGAACTTTGGTGGCGGGCAGGGCTTTGATTTCGAGGAGGTCTTCGGCGGAGGTGGGGCCAACGGTGGCTTCAGCGATTTCTTCGAGAGCCTGTTTGCCCGCCAGCGCGGCGGTGCCGGTGCAGGTGCGCGACGACCGGGCCCCGGCTTCGGTGGCGCCGGCCCGCAGCCGATGCGCGACACCCGCGCCAAGCTGTCGGTACCGCTTGAAGCGGCCTACAACGGCGACAGCCTGCGCATCACCGTGGACGGCCGCCAGCTCGATGTGCGTGTGCCCAAGGGCATTCGTCCGGGCCAGGTGATCCGTTTGAGCGGGCAGGGCAGTGGTGGCGGCAACCTGATGCTGGAGGTGGAATACGCCTCGCATCCGCAGTTCGAGGTGGACGGGCGCAACATCCTGTACACCCTGCAGGTCACGCCATGGCAGGCCGCGCTGGGCACCAGCATCAGCGTGCCAACCCTGGGCGGTGCGGTGGAACTGAAGGTGCCGGCCGATTCGGACAGTGGCCGCAAGCTGCGCCTGCGTGGCCGCGGTCTGCCGGGCAAGCCTGACGGCGACCAGATCGTGGAGCTGGAAGTGGTGGCGCCGGTGGCGAGCAACGAGGCCCAGCGCAAGGCTTACAAGGATCTGGCCAAGGCGTTTGGGGAAGACTGAAGGCTTGCGCCTTCCCCTCTCCCCAACCCCTCTCCCGCAAGGGGAGAGGGGCTCGGTGCGCTACGAGTTTCAGCATTGAGCGCAATTGCAGCTTAAGCCCTTCTCCCTTTGCGGGAGAGGGGTTGGGGAGAGGGGGAACGCTCCGGGCCACCCACCGCCGCAAACAAAAAGGCGGGCTAAGCCCGCCTTTCCTGAAAGCTTT